>CAWVYO010000049.1:0-16893 GCA_963934385.1 uncultured bacterium | reverse complement strand
TTGCCCCCCCTGTAGAAAGACTATCCCCTCTTCTATTTGATGGGAGTCTAGCAGCTCACCTAAGCCTCCATTTACACACCAGTAGTCGTCTCCTAATGATGAAAGTCGACTAGGGGCCCCAAATCCAACCATAATTATTAATATAAGCCAAGGAGTGGCTTCGTGTAGGTTGGCCTTTGCGCGTATCCACTCAAACCCGAGTGCAACCAGTATTGGTAGCACTATGTATATGTTGTGCCAAAGCCGAGCCCCATAGGCTATCCCAGGGCTCCAATATAGGGAGTAGCCACCAATACAAAGTAAAATGATAGCCACAGACAGCAAAAGAGGTGTGCCCCTAATTGTAGCTAGCCCGATAATAGCTAGGGCTAGGGCGAAAGGAGTTCCTAAAACGAGACTGTCCAACCGTACCACAGTGTCGGCGGCAATCTGTAGTGCCTTGGCGGGTGTGTGACCTAGGCTGCCAAAGGTCTCGAAGCAGCCGATATCATCACCAAAGCCAAGGTTGTTACACCCCATTGCGGCGGGCATGTCGGCGACCCAAGAATCAAACCAGTGGTTTATGGGAAATTGAAATGGTGATCCGGTGGTTAGCTGGTTGTCGTACAGCAGTAACGCCCCTCCTGCGATCACAGGGATCGCGAACACTGCGAAGTTTATGAGCCCCTGTCCCCTCTTTTTATTAGCTAAAAAAGCAAGTATAAAGAGTGGTGCTCCCAAAATTATCGCATCAAATGGTCTAGCATTTTCCACATATCCAAGAGCCACGCCAGCGAGAGCCCACAACGGCCATGAATCTCTATTTCTAGCCACAATTACGGTCGTAAATAGTAGAGCGCTCAAAACAGAGGTCTGCGACATATGCGAACCCGATAGCACCAAGACGCCCGGACTTAATGCCATTACAGCCGACGACAAGACGGCAACTTTTGGAGTGACAAACTCCCTAGCTAAGAGCCAGGTTAGGATTGGTAGAGTTGCCCCAATAAGTGGATTTACCAACCAAGGTACGCCAGTGTAGGTGCCTAAACTAAGTAGTGCTGGCCAACCCGCGGGAAAGGCTCCGAAGTATCGGGGCGTTACCTCCAGAAATGGAAACAGTAACATTCCCGCATTGTCCCCCTCTGGACCAAACCTGAGGCCATTGGCGAACAGCTTTGATTGGAGCAGATATACGACCTCATCGCTTACGTGAGGGATTCCGTCCAGCAAGTAAAGGCTCACCCCTGCCGCTAATACCAGCGCCAAGATCGAAAATGATATGACGATCAGTGGAATTGGCGTTGTGTTGACCTTCAAGGTGTCGCTCCCTATTTATAGGGTATTGTCTTGCTCTTTTGACATGCAGACCTGGACCCACCACATGGGGCGGCCAGAAATGGTAGCGCCCATCTCGAAGTCCGTAGAGAAGGTTTCCCATCCTGCTTGCTCTAGGGGGTGTACCCAAGAACCGATCGGGCTGTCCATATTAGCGGTCTCAAACTGAGCCCCGTCTTGACCAGCAATACTCTCTCCGTCTAGGGAGAAATGTTTACAGGTGAGATCGTTCGGGTTCTCTATTACCAGAGGTTGTATGGCAGGAGCGGTGCTATCGAAGCTGCTGCTAGAGGAGAAGGAGCCAAACCTGCTCTCTGGTCTAGTCTCTTCGGCGGCAGCGCTCGGCAAAATTGCAGTGCCTAGTATCGCGCCCGCTTGAAGGAGAAGCGCTCCTGTGAGTAGTTGAGTAGTCGTCAATTTAAGTCTCATGATAAGATCCCCTGTCACTTGTTCTCAATGTGCTGACCAAAATATCACGCCAGCGCTCAATTACGACAAAACTATGCCCGTATTAAGCAAATGTGGCATAGGTTTACACTGTTGTTTGATAGAGGTGGTTTGTAATGGGTGACTTTAGGAACAAATTTTCTTGGAGCTGGTCTCGCAGGGGTACTTTCGAGCAGTGTAAGAGAAAGTACTGGCTGAATTACTATGGCTACTGGGGTGGGTGGTCAAGGGACTCCGAGCCCCGCCAAAGAGAGCTTTATGTTCAGAAAAATCTAACGACAAAGCCGATGTGGTTGGGAAATTGTGTTCACGATGCCGCGGAGTGGGCTCTATTGGCTCTTGGTCGAAATCAATTTATTGACTGTGATGAGATGGTCAGCCGAGTACTTACTAGAGCCAAGAGAGATATCGCCTCGTCTGAATCTGGAGACAACTTTAGAGATCCCAAGAGGAAGTGTGGATTTCAGGAGCACTACTACGGTGGTGATAAAGAGGTTGAATGGGGGCCTACCTTGGAAGAGATTGAGAGGCAGGTCAGGAACCTCTATATAAACCCAATCTTTTGTAGGATGTTTCATGTGCCTGAGAGGGTACGAGAGGTGGAAGAATTACATCTGGAGCAGTTGGCTGGTTTTCCTGTTTATGTAAAACTAGACGCGCTTATGGACGACGGTGAGGGTGGGCTTGTAATTATTGATTGGAAGACGGGAAAGCGTCATGATGTAGATGTGGTTGCACGTCAGCTAGGTATTTACGGACTTTATGCACGGGATGCCTTAGGCTTTGCGGCTAATAAATTGAAGATGGTTCATGTGAACTTGCGAGATAACAAGTTTGAGACCCATGAGATTTCTGAAGAGATGCTTTTCGAGGCTGCTGCGACTGTGGGGAGTTCGGCTAATGCGATGAAGGAGCTAACTAGTTCTGATAATGAAGCAGAAGAGTCAGATTTTCCAAAGTTACCAGAAGGCGACAAGGCATGCGATTTTTGCAATTTTAGGAGGGATTGCGATAGAGAATAAAACTGGGGCGGACATTTTTTGGTCTACATAAGGATCATTTGTTCAGTATACTGTTTGTAGATGTTGAGGGTTCCTTGGAAACAGGGCGTACCAACCAACAACCAGTTTATTTGGGAGTGAAAAATGTTAGCGTTTAAGCCAAAATCTTCGTCTGTTGCCTTTAGGCTAAAAGCCAGTGGAGAGGTATTCTTTGAGGACAGCAGAGTTAGCGGCTTTAGAATATCAGAGGGAAGCGCTGCGATTCCTGCGCCTGGTGGAGGGGTGGTCTCTGTAGTGTCGGGTGATCTCTTGTTGGTTCATGGCGAAGCGAAGGCCGGGGATTTCTGTGTAATGACACCGTGGGGGCACGGGTGTCCTCGCTTGGGGCGCGTCACCAGCAGTGGGCTAGTTGCGGAGCCGAGTGGCGTCAGCTGTAGTAGTGACCGGTGGCATTCGGTTGGTAGATTAGTTGGTCACATTCGTCGAAATGCAGATCAAAGAGGCAGGGTTGTCGATATGTTCAATAGGCGTGGCGCCTCTATGGTTGACAAGCGTATCTCGCTTGTTGTTTCGGGACGCATGGGCGGTGTGGATATTTTACCCGTGTCACCCGAGGGTGGAGATGTTGGAGTTCGCGCTGCGGCATCATTGGCGAGTATGGGTATGAATCTCAGTAAGATAAAGGCAGTCGTCGGTTGCGATGTAGAGGTCGCCCGTATGGCACTAGAATTGGTCGCTCCTGGGGAGTTGTTGTTGTTATCACCCAACAGCTCGCGTGAGTTGAGTAGGCTGTTTGGCTCACCTAGAGTAAACAGGCAATTGGATCTGTTTGGTTGATCGCAGCCACATTTACTGATGGGTACAATTTGGTATGACTACCGGTAACGCGATAACGTTCTCACATAGATCTTGTCGCAGTACAGCGGAGCTAACTGATGTCCATTTTTTCGATTATTAGGCCTGTAATAGGTGTGATCCACTTACCGCCACTTCCTGGCGCCCCGAGACCGGGGGTTAGCATGGAGAGACTAATTCGAGGTGCCGTTAGAGATGCGCGAGTCCTTGTAGAGGGTGGCGCTAGGGGTGTTATCATTGAGAATCTTGGTGATGCTCCGTTTAGCAAGGGCTCTGTAGAGCCACATGTTGTGGCATGTATGGCTGTGGTTGCAGAGGCGGTGAAGAAGGAGGTAGGCGACTCCCTTTTTATTGGTATTAACGTGCTGCGAAACGACGCAAGATCGGCTCTAGGCATAGCCTCGGCGGTAGGTGCTTCATTTATTAGGGTAAATGTTCACGTGGGCGCTATGGTTACTGATCAGGGGTTGATTGAGGGTGATGCTCGAGAGACGCTCCTCTATCGAAACAGGGTATGCCCAAATGTGGGAATAGCGGCGGATATATTGGTAAAGCACGCCTCGCCTTTGGGACCTGCAGATTTAATTCAGATTGGCAAGGATACTCACCTTAGAGGAGGGGCTTCTTCTCTGATAATCACTGGTTGTGCAACAGGCGCAGAGGCTTCCGTAGATGAGATAAAGGCGCTCGCAGCGTCGGTGCCAACGGCAAAGGTTTGGGTTGGGAGCGGAGTGACTCCCGACAACGCCAAAAACTACGCTCCCCACGTCGCAGGAGCGATCGTGGGGAGCGTTTTGCATGAAAACGGCGATCTTGAAGCCCCTCTCTCTGTGGAGAGGGTTCGAGCCGTCGTCGAGGCGATGACTATCTAAGTGTTAGATGGTCTGTGAGTAGTACTCAACAATCGCCTGAAGGTTTACAGGCAATGGAAGGTCTTCTGCTACTGGTGTAGCGACCATTGTGCCTTCTGCTTTTGCTGGATCCATCTCTAGGTACTGTGGTCGAACGCGTGTAGCGGCCAAACCTAGTGCTGTTTGGATGAAGTCCTTGCTGCGTGATTTCTCACGAATCGAGATCACCTGTCCTGCCTTTAGAAGGTAAGACGGGCGATCAACACGTTTTCCATCAACAAGAATGTGTTGATGAACTACGAGCTGACGAGCTGCAGGAATTGTAGCAGAGAAACCTAGGCGCCACACGACATTGTCGAGTCTGCTCTCTAAGATTACTGCGAGGTTTTGACCAGTTGGTCCTTTTTGACGAGAGGCCTCTTTGATGTAGCGCAAAAACTGCTTCTCAAGTACTCCGAAGTGCCAGCGAAGCTTTTGCTTCTCGATAAGACGGATTTTGTACTCAGAAGGTTTGCTTCTGCGGCTTTGGCCATGTACGCCTGGGGGGTAGGGTCGCTCTAGTGTTCCAGCTGTTGTTAAACCTGGAAGCACCGCGCCCACTGCACGACATTTTCTAAGTCGTGGTCCACGATAACGTGCCATTTTACACGCTCCTTTGGTGCGAGTTTCACATTAGAGGGGGTTGGATTGGAGTATCCGTGGGCTCTAATGCAGCTCAAAATAAGGAGTATTCCTTGCTCTGAACCGCCGCGATCTACCCCGTATCACTTAAAGAAGCAAGGTAAAGGGGTTATACTTCTTAGTGTATTAGCGATCAATCTGGTGTATATGTTCTGTATGACACGAAAAGAACTGAGAGTGGGTTTCACTTTAATAGAGATGCTCATAGTTATCGCTATTATCGGAATATTGGCAGCACTGGGTACTTGGAAGAGCCGAGAGTTGTTGCCTAGATTTAGGACACGCGGGGTAGCTAGCGAGTTTGCCGCCGCCGCACAGGCAGCCAGAATGCAGGCTGTAATGAATAACCTACAGGCCCGAGTTAGGATTACTAATTACGACATTACTGCCAGCACTCCTGGTACTGCCAATCAAGGTGCGTGGGTTCAGGAGCTCGGAAACAAGACTATGGGTTCTACGGTGTGGACTGAGATATCTGCCACAGAGACTGATATCTCCGCTACGGGTAACCATGAACAGCGTCATGTCTCTCTTGATTATGTTTCGGGAGAATTAACGGGCCCTACTGATTGCGCCTGTACTGACTCTATTGTCTTTACGCCAGCAGGTCTGGTTGGTAATCCAGTCGCGGATTTCGCCTCAACTGGTGATCTCCAGATCACCTTTGTGAATAAGATCTCACGTTCTCGCAATGTGGTTGACGATTACGTTGTTAGAATCTATCGGGCAGGCATGTCTAGAGTAGATCCTGCGTTGTCTGGTGGTTTTGCTGCTGAGCAAGGTGGAACGCCCATGAGGAGTAGCGCCCCTTAAGAGGACTTTTGGTTAGTTTTGCTAACAGTCCGTCTGCGCTAATTGCTATCGCTAGCCCGTTTACTTGGCCGCTAGTAGTACAGCGCCCGCGTTTGTCGAAGCTTTTTTATCGTCACTTCTCGCGACAGACTCAACTAGCCCCAGACTTCTTCTGGCCTCTGTGGGCTTAGACGTGTTTTTCAGTATTTTGCTCAAAGCGTCCATGGCAGGAACGTGAAGTCCCCCTTTGGGGCTAGATTGTCTCTCGTCTAGGAAGCGGAGAAGTGCAGGTACTGCATCGTGGCACTGTAGCTCTCCAATGGCGTGGATGATGTCTATCCTTACTGGGTATTGAATTCCCATACCAGCACCAGGTCTACCCTCGTGTTCTAGCTCCTCTTTTCGCAGCGCACGCAATAGGTTTCGAGAGACGCCTTGTGAGCCAAACCTGCCAAGGGCTCTGGCTGCGACACGCCTTAGGGCGAAGCCGACGCCAGGGGCTGTATCAATAGAGCCAAGTGCTCTCAGCACGCTCTGGAGCTGTCTGGGGTCGCCTTCTATTCCCTTTGTCGGGACTCCGTGAATCAAGTTGTCTGAGTGCTCGACAGGTAGGAAGCTCGCCGCCTGTAAGAAGACGGAATTATTACGTAGGTGTAATAATTCAGCCTTAGTTGTTCCAGTAATGTTGGCAGGAGACCTAACGCCAGATGAGGTCGTGAATGAACGCTCGGAGTGCTCTGTTAATCGCTGTACTGCTAGGTCGGATAGCCCAATTGAGTCGGCGGTATTGTAGAGTTCTGCCATGACTATAGAGACTGGCTCCGATGCGAGCATCTTTTCAGTGTATTTTTTTGCAAATGACACGTCGCAACTGCTGAGCAGTCTAGCGACGTGGCGTCTCACGCCTGGGCTACCATCGCTCCAGAACCTCTCAGCTAACTCCTCGTTGTGGCTAGAGTTGAAGCACCTCAAGATCCGTATCTTGCGGGACTTACCAATAGGACTCCTTAGTGCAAAGCGGAGTTTATCAGCCCCCCAGGTTTCTGGGGTCAGGTGTAACGACTTTGGGATAATACGCATATTTCCTGACTTTTGTGTTTGTCTGGTTTCTTAATCACTACATGGAACCTATACGAGCGCGCCAGTTTGCTCACCCATAGGATTTCCCTAAGGATATCCTTTGAAAAAAATGATTTCGACCAAAAAAAGTTTTATACCCCATAATTGTGAAGATAATTCCATTGACTTGTAAACAATAAGAGCCGCATGTTTCATGTGTATTTGCAGCAGTTTATTGCAGCTAACAATAGTTATCAATACCATCCATAGCACACAAGATGTAGTGTGGTGATGATAAGAAAACCACTACATCTTGTGTTTTTTGCCTTGACCAGTACCTATGAACAGAAGTATCAGAAACATGTTCTTCTTAGAATCTTTAGTTATCGCGATTATGCAGCTTTAATTCTGAAGAATAAAAAAGTGCAAATGGGTGGGGAGTGAGTCCGAGCGACACACCAATTTGCCGCAAATTACAAAATATAACGAACCATACGAAAACAATAGAGTCAGGAGAGATGTCTGTGGAATCCACAACCAGCCAAACCACTACAAAGAACAAAAGAAAAGGTAAGTCACTTAGGGGTGCCAATACTAAGAACAACGGGGTTCGTTTTGAACGCCATTTTACGAAAACAGGAGTTGACCCTTACGATACTGTGACCTGGGAGCTTCGGGATGCAGTTATCGGCTCACCAAGTGGCGAAAAGGTTTTTGAGCAGCGCGACGTTGAGGTTCCATCCTCTTGGTCAGTGACATCTACAAGCGTAGTAGTATCTAAGTATTTCCGCGGTCACGTAGGGACTCCAGAAAGAGAGACATCTATACGTCAGTTAATCGGTCGTGTTGTAGATACAGTATCTGCTTGGGGACATGAAGGTGGCTATTTCGCTACTGATACCGATGCCGCCACCTTCCGTGATGAGCTTACGTGGTTGTGTCTGCACCAACACCTCGCTTTTAACTCTCCGGTTTGGTTCAATCTAGGCGCAGAAGAGCACCCGCAGTGTTCTGCATGCTTCATCAACTCTGTAGACGACACCATGGAGTCAATCTTGGGTCTTGCAAAGACCGAGGGTATGCTCTTCAAGTGGGGCTCCGGAGCGGGAAGTAACCTCTCGGTTATTCGCTCATCAAAAGAGCTGCTCCGCGGTGGCGGAACAGCCTCAGGTCCAGTTTCCTTCATGAAGGGCTTTGATGCATTCGCCGGCGTTATAAAGTCCGGCGGAAAGACTCGACGAGCTGCGAAAATGGTCATCCTCGATGCGGATCACCCAGATATCGTCGAGTTCATTAACTGTAAGTCAGTTGAAGAGCAGAAAGCTTGGACTCTGATTGATGCTGGCTATGACGGTGGCTTTAACGTACCTGGCGGTGCCTATGACTCTGTTTACTACCAGAACGCAAACCACTCTGTTCGAGTAACGGACGAGTTTATGCAAGCGGTAGTTAAGGGCGGTGAGTGGTCTACAATGACTCGTACACACGGCGATATTGTCGAGACTCACAAGGCTCGAGACATCATGGCTAACATTGCAGAGGCTACGTGGCTTTGTGGCGATCCAGGTATGCAGTTCGATACTACTATCAATGATTGGCACACATGCTTGGACACGGAGCGCATCATCGCTTCAAACCCATGCTCTGAGTACATGTTCTTAAGTGACTCGGCTTGCAACCTGGCCTCTCTGAACTTGCTGAAGTTCCGCAACGATGATGGCAGCTTTAACTCTGAGACGTTCAAGGTAGCTGCGAGCGTCGCCATTACTGCTCAAGAGATAATGGTAGGGCGAGCTTCATACCCAACAGAGGCGATAACTGTAAACTCACACAAATACCGCCCTCTTGGACTTGGCTATGCCAATCTAGGTGCGCTCCTTATGTCAAAGGGGCTCTCTTATGACTCAGTAGAAGGTCGTGCATATGCCGCTGGAATTACAGCTATCATGCACGGTGAGGCTTACGCTCAGTCAGCTCGTATTGCGAGCGTAAAGGGCCCGTTTGAGGGTTACGAGGCTAACAAGAACTCAATGCAGAGGGTTATTGAGAAGCATCATGCAGCAGCATTTGAGCTCAATGTAGACCTCACCCCAAAGGCGATGCTGGACTCGGCTCAGACCACTTGGGATGAGTGTTTGAGGTTGGGTCGTGAGTATGGTTTCCGCAATGCTCAGGCAACAGTCTTGGCTCCTACTGGAACTATTGGATTCATGATGGATTGCGACACCACAGGTATTGAGCCTGACATCGCCCTAATCAAGTACAAGAAGCTTGTTGGTGGTGGAATGATCAAGATCGTAAACCAGACTGTACCTTTCGCTCTTAGTGAGCTTGGTTACACAGACACTGAAAAGGGTGAGATCCTTGCTTACCTCAACAAAGAGGAGACAATCGAGGGTGCTCCACACTTGAAAGCAGAGCACTTGCCAGTGTTCGACTGCGCATTCAAGGCAGCCAAGGGCGACCGTTCGATTATGCCAATGGGTCACATCGAGATGATGGGCGCGGTTCAGCCGTTTCTGTCTGGTGCGATTTCTAAGACTGTCAACATGCCACACGACGCTTCACCAGCGGAGATAAGTGACTGTTACATCAGGTCTTGGCAACTCGGCTTGAAGGCTGTCGCAATCTACCGCGATGGTTGTAAGCGCACTCAGCCTCTAAACACCTCTGAAGCGGCACACACCGCCGAAGTAAAGGATAAAAAAGAGGTAGAGCGCATTATAGAGTACCGTCCAATCCGCAGGAAGCTTCCTGGTACTCGTCAGGCGGTTACACACAAGTTCTCGATCGACAACCACGACGGTTACATCACAGTCGGGCTCTATAAAGATGGCATGCCTGGTGAAATCTTCCTCGTCATGGCTAAAGAGGGCTCTGTCGTATCTGGGTTGATGGATGCCTTTGCTACATCAGTATCAATGGCGCTTCAGTACGGTGTGCCACTACAGGTGCTTTGTGACAAGTTCTCTCACGCTCGATTTGAGCCTTCAGGCTTCACGGGTAACCCGGATATTCCAATCGCTAAGTCGGTCATGGATTATATCTTTAGATGGTTAGATCTGACATTCCAGCAGCGTGATATTTCAGAAACCTTGAGTGGATTATGCACTGCCGTTGTAGAGCCGGCGTCAGCACCAGCTGCCGCTACAAAGGCTTCAGATGCTCCCGGTGCAAGTGAGCGGAGAGTGTTTGTGACTCAAGCAGACGCTCCACCGTGTCACGTATGCAGTAGCCTGATGGTCAGGTCTGGATCTTGCTACAAATGTCTCAACTGCGGCGCTACCAGCGGTTGTTCATAGGCTCCTCTCCATGGGTGAGGACCCAGTCCTTGCCCAGCCTGAATCCCTTCAGGTGAGTCTATAAGAGCAATCGTTTGCTGCACCGGCCCGACTCTCACCATTGTCGGGCCACCTTTCGCGCCGGCGAGTTCACTTGGTTTTCCGAGTAGAACTCGCCGGTTTTTTTCTTGGGGCTTGATGTTTGTGCATCTTTTAGTTCAAAAACTAAAACAGCCCGCTAACCAAGAAGGTTAGTCGGGCCGTTTTGCGGTCGCTAAGCGAAAGCTTGTACTACTTTATCTCGCGATGAAGTGTGTGCTTGTGCTCGTAGCGGCAGTATTTCTTGAATTCAAGGCGACCTGGTGTTGAACGCTTGTTCTTTGTTGTTGAATAGCGAGATACTCCTGGCTTGCCAGATGTTCTACAGGTTGTGCACTCAAGGTGTACGATGACGCGCCCTTTTGAGCCTTTTTTTGCCATGATGAAATTCCGAGGTAAAAGTTGTTTGTGTTTTCGGGCGTTACCCGATCGTGATTTTTGCGAGACAGACCCGCTATGCGGCGACAGTTATCGAGTCAGAGTAGAACTGTCAATCAAGACATAGTAGAGTGTAGGTGCTGATCTATGTATCGATCCCAAACAGGCGGTTGTTTTTGAAGTCGCGATTAAGTTTGTTGAACCTAATAATAGTCGCGATTTCACTCGTTGGATGCTTTCGTGCGTCAACACCAGAGGCGTCGGTTAGCTCGATTAGGTTTGAAGTCGAAGATTCCACGGTGAGGTGGATCGATGGTAGTTCAAATTTTCACATTCGAAACGCTATACTTCAGAAGACGAGCCCTTTTGGGGCCTATTTTACTTGGTGGATCAACAAATCGTTACTAGACAGGGAGCTTCTGGCGGACGATGGCAGGAGGATAGAGGTCTGGTACGCGCATAGAGGCTACTTTGACGCTGAATTTTTGGGCTGGGATGTTGTTGCAGAGCGCTCCTTTGATAACGGAGATCCATCGGTAGTTCAGATTGTTGGTCACATAAGGGAGGGTGAACCAAGTCTTGTGAGGGAAGTGGTGATCCATGGATTATCAATGCACCCGGTACTTGAGGCGAAATCGACGGTTACTATCATTCAGCCTGTTGGCGAAGTGTTCGACCTATCTCTCCACGACACAGCGATAGCTGAGATAATGAACATGCTCAAGAATCGAGGTTTCGCGCGAGCAGATGTGACTGGTAGAGTGGACGCGTATCCCGATCAGTCATCTGTAGATCTCACATATACAGTTTCGGGTGTTGAGGAGCCATCTGTCTTTGGAGAGATAGAGGTTTTAGGTGCCTCACAGGTGCCTATGGAGATTATTGAGAATGACATTACCATCTCTCCAGGTGCGCCATTTCGCCCAGGTGACATAGCGGACACCCAGGCTCGTATTTTTGCCCTGGGAGCCTTCTCAATGGTTAGGGTGTTGCCAGAAATCTCATTGGAAAGTAATTTAGTCCCTGTTCGCATTGAGTTGACCCCTGCTGTCTCTCGTCAGCTCAAGTTGGGTGTAGGGGTGGGGTTGGAGTCAGGCGAGCAGCACGGGCGTTTTAGCTCGAGGTACACCGACGCGAACCTAATGTACAAGCTGTGGCGATTGGATGTCGAGGTGGAGCTTGGGTACAAGACCTTTGCAAACCTCTATTCCTTGGGGCTGGATAGTTTTAGCAACATTGGTGCTGGCTCCCCGTTTGCACTTGGAGATTTCTCGGTCACGTTTCCTTTAGTCTTTGGTTCTAGGTGGTCTTTGACCCAAGAATTTGAGATAGAGCGCGGTGTTGAAGAGGCAAGTGAGTTCTTTCGATGGCGTGTGATGCCTTCCTTTAGTAGAAAGTTTGGGAATGCTATGACAACCACTTCGGGATGGCGCCTTGAGCGCTGGCAGGGTGATTTTGATGAGGCGCTTGTTTTGCCTGGAGGTGATAGATCAGGGGATTACAGAATCTCAGCTTTGGTGCAGAGTTTCCTTTGGGACAGCAGAGACAACCCTCTAACAACTAGGCGAGGTGACCTTATTGAGGTGTCCCTTGCAGAGGCTGGATTTGTTACTGGCTATAGGTTTGCCAAAGCCAGTGCTGACATTCGCCACTATCGACCAGTTCGCTCTGTAGCTGGGACCTTGTCTACTAGAATATCAGGTGCTTTAGCTATGCCGTGGGGTAGCGGGGAGTTGAGTGATGTCCCTTATCCCGAGAGGTTTCGCTCAGGTGGCTCCACCTCTGTTCGAGGTTGGATTACGGATCATCTTGGTCCTCTTGTCTGTGAAGATGGCGAGTGTATTGGAATTGGCGGAGACGTAAAACTCGAGGGGAATATCCAGCTAAGGATACCCGCATTTTGGGGTTTCGACGCTGTGACTTTTTGCGATGTAGGTATGGTGTGGAGTGATGTTAGCGAGGTAGACCTCGCAGACATTCAGCCGTCTGTGGGGTTGGGTTTTAGGTTTGATACTCCAGTGGGACCGCTGAGGTTTGATTATGCCCGTCGACTAATAGATGCTCCAGAATTTAGTTCTGAACCCATGTACGGTCTACACGTTGGCATCTCGGAGGCTTTTTGATGCCTTTGAGCAAGCGCATTCGCTACCCGCTTTATGGGGTAGGAACCGTTGCCGGCATAGTTCTGGGTGGGGTTCTGGGTGGTGTTCTGTGGATAGGCTCTGACTCTGGTGAGGAGTGGGTGCGAGTGAGTATTGAGCGCTCTGTGTCAGGGGCGATGTCAGAAGGGAGGGCTGTGGTCGGTAGCTTTTCAACAAACGGGCTTAGTCATGTTGAATTGCACGGGTTTGAGCTCTTTGATGCGATGTCCAATTCTGTGGTGACAGTGGATGAGCTAATTGTTGATTTCAATCCATTGGCGATGGTTCTTGGGACTTTGGATGTAAATTCCATAGACGTCTCAGGCTTGGGTCTTGAGGTCGATGTTGATGAGTATGGAGCGTCCTCGTTGTCCAAGATGTTTGTCTCGGGGGCTGATGAGCAAGATGGCGAAGGGTTGGGATTCGAGGTGCTAGTAAGTGAATTTGGCATCAGTGACGTCCGTGTAAATTACAGAGAGGCACCAGTTGGTCTTGCAGACCCTGTCGAGCACCTTGTGGAGTTAGATCTGCAGGGAGGCTTTCAGTTGATAGCGGGTGTCTACGAGATTCCACACCTCGCTGGACAGACCTCTATAAATGGCACTGCCATAGAATTTAAGTCTGAGCTCTATTCGTCACCCGTTGAGACAAGAAGTACTATAGAGCTGGCTGGGTTGGGAAGCAGGTTGGTTGCATCAGGGAGTTACTCGCCAGTAGTCGCTGGCGAAGAGCGGTGGGGTTTAACGCTCTCCGAAGTCGAGTTAGATATCCAGGCGCTGGGTGAGCTTGTCGATGTGCCTCTTGTCGGCCGTGTTGTCGCCTCTGTCACAGGTGAGCAAGATGGTGGGGTTGCCTCAATTAACGGAAACCTTAGGCATGGCGCCGGAGGGTTAGATGTGGCTGGCGAGTTGGTGGATTCCCACAGCAGCATATCTATTGCTCCCAGCGAGCTGAACTTGACGGCCATTACCCCGCTTGTGAGTGAGCCCGTAGTGCTCTCTGGCTTGCTGCGGCTAAGCAGCGATACTCTTGCGGGTATGATCTCTCCAGAGATCAATATTGTTCTTGAAGATTCAATAATTTGGGGAGTCGAGCTAACGTCAGCCTCCCTTGTTGGCCGATATGACGGCGATGGGTTGATCGTTGATGAGTTCTCAATGGAGTCGCCTATAGTTTCCGCCTCGGCCAGTGGTGTTGTCACAGAAGGCGGTGCGGACTTGGATATTGCGCTTTTTGACGCTGATATACGCCAGCTTCATCAATTTGGTGCCCCCCTCCTGTGGGGGGCGGCTGCAGCTGATGGTCATGTCGACATTAATTGGGCAGGTGAAGAGGTAGAGGTCGACTGGGCTGGAGGGCTATATGTGAGCCAATTTTCCAATGCGGATGCCAGCTTTCGGAGTCTCTCTGGACCTGTAAGTGCCTCGATACGTGGTGAGCAATTCTCAGCTTCGGGAGAGAGTGTGATCTCCGGTGTTACGGCAGCGGGCGTGACCCTTGATCTCGTGGATCTTCAGTGGAGCGTTGACAGCGCCGACTCATTGGAGTGGTCGAGCACTGTCTCTGTTGAAAGCCTCTCGTCTGGTGACCTCACGGTGAGTTCGGTGGAGGGGCGTGTCGCCGGTAGTGGAGACTCGGTCCATGGTCGCCTTGATTTGACTCTAATAAACGGTTTTGCGCAGGTATGGCCCAGTGGTAGTCTTAGGTTTGACCTCCGCGATAGGTTTCGCTTCACTGGGTCTGTATTGGGAACCGAAAATAATGAGATCGCTCTTGATATAGTCTCTGACAGAGGCTTCTCGGAGTTTGAGCTAAGGGAGCTCAATGTAGCCCTGGAGGGTCAGGATGGCTGGGGTACAACGGGACCTACGATAATTCGCAGAGGGGGCGACTCTCTGGCAGTCCGTGGGCTTGAGTTGATATCAGAAGGTGGTGGTGCTGTCAGGTTGGACGCGACAGGCTCCATGAGTGGTCCCATTAGCGCAAACCTACATTTGGCACAGTTCCCTCTGGATTGGATAGAGCCTTGGGTCGATGAAGCAGGGTTTGGTGGGCTCATATCAGGTGATATTACCCTTGGTGGAAGGAGTGAGGCGCTGAGGGTTGAGGCAGACCTTAGTAGTGTAGGGTTGAGCATTCCGAACGCTGTGTCAGATCTGGACTGCGATTTTTCCATAAGTACAGGTGACGATACTGTTGGCTGGGAAGCTGAGATTAAAAGCGACGATAATTCATTGGCCAATTTTGGGGGTAACCTGCCGGTAAAGCTGTCACTTAGCGGTGTAGATGTAGACTGGAATGGTGCTCTGGCAATAGATGGTGTTCTTGCTCCAGTCAGTAACTCTCACTGGAGAGAAGGTGTGCCATCGCTGTCTAGTCTGCCCGATGGTAGATCGTCAGCATCCATCTCTCTCTCTGGAACGCTCCGTGAGCCAGTGGGTGTCATAAATGCTGGGGTTGCTTGGCGACTGGGCACAGACAATCGTCAGTTCAGGATTGATCTAGGGTTGGAATTGGAACAGGCTCAGGTCAGTATGGTGGGCGCTGGAAGGACTGGAGGTGTTCACCTGTTTGATCTTAGGGGCTCCATAGGTACAGCTCTCGGTGAGGCCCTGCAGTCACTTGCTGGGGATGATGTCGCCTTTCCTAGCGCCGATGAGTGGATCGATAGTTTTGAGGTTGGTTTGGCGCCTATGGGGATCTCGATGGACCTCTTGAGGGGCTTTGCTCCTGTGCCCGAGGCATTGGGCGGTTTGGTCTCAGGCTCACTAAGTGTCGTGAGTGGGGGCTCTGAGCCTAGGGCTGTTATGGGGATTAGCTTGTCGGAAGGGACCTTTGGTCAGGCCCGGATTCCTAGCGCCGTACTGTCTTTGGTGCCCAGTGAAGGGCACTACGATTTGAGTTTGTTTGGGGCTGTGGGGGCTGTGGGTATCGAGGAGGTTTACGGTTTGGTGGTTACTGGTTCTATACCTTTTGGAGGTATGGAGTCTGATGGTCTCGAGCTAAAGGTGGAGGGCCCAGAGTTGCCTCTTGAGCTCCTGACGGGGATCATCCCAGATTTGACGCAGGTGAGAGGGCGTATCGCAATAGATGGAGAGGTTCGCGGCTCTATTGCCGCGCCAGTTCCTCGCGTTGCTATGTCCATTGCCAGCGGAGAGTTCCAGGTGCCTACCCTTGGAGTGAGTTTGTCTGAGCTTCAGGTTGATGCTGTCCTGAATGAAAATGGTGTCAACATTACTAGGTTCTCTGGTGCAACTGACCAGATTGGTGACATTAGTGGCGATATTTTTGATTCCAACGGGAGTTTTGAGGGAGCGCTTGATTATTCGTACGAAGATGGACTAGCTGGAGGCTTCACTTGTGATGGTCTCTCCCTGATTGCGACACCTAAGCAAACCCTTCGAACAACAGGTCATTTATCCCTAGAGGGAGCTGTGGAGTCGGTTAATGTCGTTGGCGAATTCGTCGTTGATGAAGGTCGGTATGTTCTGACTAGTTCCGACTGGCTCACGGACTCAGAGGTGGCACTTTCAAGCGCGATTATCTTACATAGAGATGGCGCAGAGTTAGCTGTTGTTGAGCCAGAGGAGCCGGCCATTTTCGAGGGGTGGAATCTATCCCTAGATGTAGATCTAGCACAGAATACTTGGATAGATGTCTCTATGCCCCTTGATGATACTTTTGGGTCTGTGACATCAGCGGTCTCAACCGTAGGGCTGGACGGTCGTTTGGATGGTGAATTACAGGTAGACTATACACCAGAGATTATGTCTTCGAATAGCGAGACAGGAGAGGTGTTGAGGTCTGGCGGCTTGGATGTTGTGGGAGAGCTTCTCGTTATTCGCGGAAACACAAAAGTGTTTGGTAAGGATTTCGCGGTCGATGACGGCTCCGTTCGATTTACTGGGGGGGGCTTGGAGGAGCCGGAGTTGGATATATCCGCGACACAATCCAACAGAGAGTACGGTGATATCGTGGTAGATATAGCAGG
>CAWVYO010000048.1:0-16916 GCA_963934385.1 uncultured bacterium | reverse complement strand
ATCTCTACTCTCTTTGCTATCGATGCAAATCGCTTGGCCACAAATTGGGCATCACTTGCAGCGCAAATGACTTTCATGTTTGGTCCAGCATCCATTGTCCACCACGCGCCGTAGCCTCGACTACGCAAGTTCTCTACTGCGTCCATCGCCCAAACCGAGTTGCTCTTCCAGTATCTTATTGGTGGATCGGCAGAGAGCATACTCGCATGCATCCTTAGAGCCGATCTTTCCATAATCGTGCCGAGGGCCTCGATGTCCCGTGACAAGATTGCCTGCCTTGCTGGTTCTATGTCTTTCTCGTTAGATTCTACCCAGCCTCTATAGTAGGGTGATGTCTTTTGTGTGCGGAGCATTCCCTCTGTAGAGCCGACGTCTTTGGGACCATCGTGAAGGACAACTACGACCATTCGAACATCCCAATGGTCTTGAGGAGCCACAACCCTGCCGTGAGAGTCAAGACCATCTTCACGGTTCCCTCGTGGCCATTCGACCCACCCTCCAAACAGAGAGCGGCATGCTGAACCAGAGCCTTGACGCGCCAGTGTGGATAATTCTGCTGTTGATCGGTTTTGATTGTAAGTTGCAGCAGCTGCCAAAGTTAAAGCCGCGAAGCCCGAGGCTGATGATGCCAAGCCAGCTTTGATAGGGAAGTTAGCTTCGCTTACGATCGTAGATGGCGTACGCCAAGGTTCGATCTTGTCGAGGTGTTTGAACACGCGCTCTGCGGCGTTACCCTCGATTAGCTCACCGTTGATCCATAGGTCGTCTCTTTCTGCATCGGCTGTGACTGTAGTTCGGGTATAGAATGGAGCTAATGTGAGCGATATAGAACTGGTGGAGGGTAGGTTCTGTTTGAGATCGCGTTTGCCCCAATATTTTACAAGCGCGATGTTTGGGTGTGCGATTGCGGTGGCCATTTAGATTCTCGATGAAAGGGTGCATGTGTAATGCTTAATACCACGGGAGGAAGCCTCAGCAATAAGTCGTTCACCACCGCAAGGAGTCAAAGCCACTACAACTCCGCCGCCTCCAGCGCCCGATAGTTTTGCCCCAACCGCGCCGTTTGCAATACTGAAGTCGACTAACTCGTCTAGTCTTGCGTTTGAAACACCAATCTCCTTAAGATGTGCGTGGGCTTTGTTCATTAATTCTCCGAGGACAATGGCATTATCGATATACTCCAGAGCTGACTCTGTTATCTCTCCGAGTTTTGTTAGGTGAGTGCGGTTTACAGCGATGTTGGCGGCTACCCCCTCTACCATTGACTTTGTGTTGCCTTGCTCCATTGAATCTAGTATCACAATCGGGGTGTCCGGGAACTCAATACGTGAGGAGCCTCCGGTTTTTGTGTATAGGAAGACGCCCCTTTCTGCCGCCACGGCGTTGTCGATGCCAGATGGGTTGCCGTGAAATATACGCTCTAAATCTAAGGCGTCGCTCTGCAGCTGCTCACTCGAAAGAGGCGAGTTGTTCATTTCCGATTTGGCGCGTAAGAGTGCCACGCTTAGAGCTGCCGATGAGCCTAGTCCTCTACCTAGAGGAAGGTTCCCCTCAATTTCTACTTGGAGTCCGGTTTGCGGAAGTGCCAACGTCAGAAGCTGCATTAATCGCACGTCTACATGAGCAGCAGTAGTGGTAGTTGGTCCCTCAATTGCTCGGATGGTTACGCTGGTAGACATAGGTAGGGAAGCGGCTATTGCCTTGTGTCCATAGACGACGGCATGCTCTCCAAAAAGTATTAGCTTGCCGAAACCCGTGCCTCGCCAGATCATCTGGTCAATCCCATATTCCCGCTACTCCGAATCCGTAGAGGTGGAGTTATTGGCCTTTTTGATATCTTTCAGTATGGTTTTCGCCATAGTGATTGAGAAGTCGTTAGCTTCACATAGAAGCCTAGCTACTTCAATGACGTTCTCCATGGATGCCCCTGCAGTAGCTGCAACACTTCTGGCATGCATCCTCATGTGACCTTTTTGGATACCTTCAGTGGCTAGGGCTTTCAGTGCTCCTAGGTTCTGGGCGAGTCCTATAGAGGCCATGATTTCCGCTAATTCCCTAGCGGTGGAAATACCCATGAGCTTAATGTTTGATTGAACCGTTGGGTGGACTCTGATTGAGCCCCCGACGATACCAACTTGAATGGGCAGGCTAATCGAGCCACAGAGCGCCCCCTCATTATCTAACTTCCACGACGTCAAGCTTCTGTATTGACCATCCCTGGCGGCATACGCGTGGGCCCCCGCCTCAATGGCTCTCCAATCATTTCCCGTGGCAATCGCCACTGGGTCTATTCCGTTCATTATCCCCTTGTTGTGGGTAGCTGCGCGATATGGATCGGCCCAAGCGAACCGGTAAGCGGCTGCAATTCGTTTGGCCACTTCAGCGCCTGCAACACCTTCCTGATTAAGTAGGTTAGACGGGATCCTCACAGAAGCCGTAGCTATTCGCTTGTCAGCGAGATTAGATAGGATTTTTAGACCCACTCTAACGCCCGCTACCCTCTGTATGTAAGGAGCTAATCGCTCAGCTAGCGTGTTCACTATATTGGCGCCCATCGCGTCCACACAGTCCACTAATAGGTGTACGACGATCCATGATTCTGGTTGTTCTCCTGGCTCCTCGTAATCGACAGTCCTCACTTCTATTGCCTTGAGTCCGCCGCCTCGCTCCTCAAGTCTAGGGTGGACACCAACTCCTATCTTAAGTAATTCAGGTACTGCATCGCGAATAGCCTGTGCAGTGGCTTCGCTGTTCTCACATGGCATCAGTTGAATTTGTCCGATCATCATCGACGACTCGGCGTTAGCTGTGAAGCCCCCGCACTTGCGTGTGAGTTTTGCCATGTTCGAAACGGCCGCGACGACTGACGGCTCTTCCACGACCATTGGGATCATTACTTCACGATTATTAATTACAAAATTTACAGCTACGCCAATGGGTAGACCAAATGTTCCTATGACATTCTCGATCATCAAATTGGCTACGTCTAGCTTGAGCGCATTCTGTGTGAATGCTTTGCTGTCGCTAGGGCTTATCCCTGTTCTTAGCTCTACCTCTGAGAGCCGTTCTTTAGGGTGAAGCCTATAGAACCCTGGAATTCTTGATGACATTGTTATCCGTCGCGCCCACTCTTGAAGCGAAGGGGCGATTTATAACGACTCTATTGTGTCGGAGTACAGCCCGCTAATTAGCTCTTTATTGTGTTCAAAAATAGTTAGCCGTTTTACTTTTTGTGTGGGTGTTAATTCGGAGTTCTCCTGAGTAAATTCTCTCGGTAAAATCTCAAATTTTCTAACGCACTCATGAGGTGCCAATCTGGCATTTACCGCTGTTATCTCACTCCAAACAGTGTCCTTCAGGGACGAGTCAGAAATCAGATCTGCATAGCTCCTGCTTGCTCTTTTGTTAGCTTCCCCCCACTGGCTAGCCACGCCTTCATCTATAGTTATGAGAGCCACTAAGTAAGGCTGTTTATCGCCGTACACGACAACGTCAGATATCAGCCCGCATTTCAGCTTTATTAGTGTTTCTACGTTGTGTGGCGATATGTTTTTACCGCCAGAGTTGACGATAATTTCTTTTTTCCTATCGGTTATTCGCAAGAACCCGTCTTCTAGCACCCCGATGTCGCCAGTGTACAGCCAGCCCTCGCTGTCGATAGCCTCAGCGGTCTCTTTGGGGCGATTGTGGTAACCGCGCATCACGCCGCGACCTTTAAGCAGGATCTCACCGTCCGTCGCGATTTTGACCTCTAGCCCTAAGACTGGGTTTCCAACGGTGCCGAAACGATAACTGTCGGGGGTGTTGACAAAGCTAGCGGCGGAAGATTCAGTGAGCCCGTACCCTTCCAGTATGAGTATCCCCGCTGCATCAAAGAACTCTGCGATCTCCACGGATAGTGGTGCTCCACCAGATATGAAATACTTAATGTTGCCCCCAAACGCCTCCCTAAACTTCGAAAACACAAGCCTATCGGCTACTCGCATTTCACCTGCGAGGACTCCTCTAGGTTCCTTGCCAGCTTGTCTCAACACAGAGCATTGAATACCTATTTTTACTGCCCAACGAAATATGCCGTATGAGGCAGTCCCCCCATTTTTAGCTGCATGAACAGCCTGATTATAGGCTTTCTCGAAGAGTCTGGGAACGGCGCCCATTAATGTGGGCTTGGTCTCCTGCATGTTTAGCAGTAGACGCTCACTCTTACTGTCAACGATGGTAGGTGTTCCAAGGCGAATAAACGCAACCTCAAGAACTTTTGCGAAGGAGTGGGCCAATGGCAAGAACAGGTAGTGTTTGTCAAAGGGCTGCATAAGTGCCAGACGATCAATCGCCTCACTCTCAAAAACCCAGTTGTCATGGGTCAGTAAGACACCCTTAGGTGGTCCGGTTGTACCTGATGTGTAGATTACGCTCGCTAGACTATTAGGGGAGACTGACTTGCTTCTTTCATCGTAAGTGTTTGGATTGTCCTGATCCCAAATGTCACCCAATTCCTCCAATTGTTTGAGGCTAATAATCTCAGCTCGGCTCTCTGGGAGTATCTGACCATCTGAGTAGTCCATTAGAATTATGGTATTTAGTTTGGGTGCTCTTGTCTCAGCAGCTAGGAGTTTTGAGAGCTGTTCCAAATCCTCTATGAAGAGGAATGAGCTCTCCGAGTCTATTAAAATGTAGCAGCATTCCTCACCTGTGGTCGATGGATATATTGCTGTTGTGGCTCCGCCTCCACAGAGTATTCCCATGTCGATAGTTACCCAGTCCGGTCTGTTACTTGACAATATGGCGCATCGTTCCTCTGTCTGGAGCCCCTTTGCCATGAGACCGCAGGCGATCCTTCTGGCTCGCTTACCAACGTCTATCCAGCGTTCAGTGATCCACTGACCGTGTCTTTCGCCATACATCGCGACCGTGTTCGGAGTCGAAAAGACGCGATGGTGAAACAGTTCAACAATCGATGTGAACGATGAGTTCGGCATCCTTTATTCGCCTTTTATGTGGCGGAATAAGGAGGTCTTTGACCCTCTTCTATTAGGTGGCACGTCACTGAATGGGTGCTTGTTACATCGATCTTCTTTGGTGATTCGGTCTCACATCTCTTTGTAGCGTATGGACATCGAGGGTGAAAATGGCAGCCATCGGGCGGATTAATCGGGTTGGGGACATCACCCTGAAGGATTACCCGTTTCTTCTTTTTACCGGGTATTGGCTCAGGAATCGCAGACAAAAGAGCCTGTGTGTAAGGGTGAAGGGGATTCTTGTACAATGTTTCGCAGTCGGTCATCTCAACGATGCGCCCCAAATACATTACGGCGATTCTGTCTGAGATGTGTCGTACAACCGAGAGGTCGTGTGCGATAAAGAGGTATGCGATTCCAAACTCTTCTTGTAGATCCTCTAACAAGTTAATTACCTGAGCTTGAACCGAGACATCCAGCGCACTTACAGCCTCATCACAGACAATAAACTGAGGTTTGAGGGCTACTGCACGAGCGATTCCAATCCTCTGCCGCTGACCACCAGAGAACTCGTGGGGATAGCGGTTTACGTATGAGGCTTGAAGCCCGACGCGCTCTAGAAGCTGTTTGGCCATCTCGTACTTTTGGTCGCCCTTCGCGATCCCGTGAAGCTCTAGGGCATCACCAATAATGGACCCAACAGTCATCCTTGGATTTAGAGACGAGAAGGGGTCCTGAAAGATAATTTGCATCTCAGACCGAGCAGCGCGAAGCTCCTCCGTCTTCATCTGAAATATATCGGACGTTTCATCGTCTATGGTCAATTCAGCGGAGCCATCAGTTGGTTCTAGAAGCCTTAATAATGTCCGTCCGGCTGTGGTCTTACCGCAACCAGACTCTCCAACCAACCCGACAGTCTCCCCAGGATAGATATCAAAATCTAATCCATCAACTGCTTTTACACTGCCAACTACTTTACCTAAGAAGCCCTTCTTTATTGGGAAGTGTTTCTTGAGGTTTCTGACTTTTAGAAGTGGCTTTGTCATTCGTCACCCCCTGATTTGTTCACTTGGTCTTTGTGATGGCATGCTACAAAGTGAGCATTCCCAATATCTTCTAAAGGAGGTTCGGTGAAACATAAGTCTGTAGCGTACTTGCACCTTGCCTTGAATCGGCAGCCTTCTGGGAAGTCAACAGCGGAGGGAACCATACCTGGGATAGTTTCAAGCTTATGGCTATCCCTAGCCTTTACACTTGGTAGGCTCTTCAACAGCGCCTCAGTGTAAGGGTGACTCGGGTTCTCGAAGATCTGAAAGACATTCGCCTTTTCGGCGATTTTTCCCGCGTACATTACTACAACATCATCGCAGGTCTCAGCTACAACACCGAGATCGTGGGTGATTAGAAGTATCGCCATCCCAAGATCTTCTTGTAGCTCGTTGAGTAGCTCCAGAATCTGTGCTTGAATCGTTACGTCAAGAGCGGTTGTCGGTTCGTCAGCGACTAGTAGCTCAGGGTTGCATATAAGCGCTATCGCGATCATTACACGTTGACGCATACCGCCTGATAGCTGATGCGGGTACTCGTCCACACGCTGTTCAGGAGAGGGGATACCCACTTTTGCGAGCATCTCAATAGCGCGTCTGCGCTCCTCTGCTGGACCCACATTTTCGTGTACCTGAATAACCTCCATTATCTGGTTACCGACCGTATATACGGGGTTCAGGGAGGTCATGGGCTCTTGGAAAATCATTGCCACATCGGAGCCTCGGACAGCCCTAAGTTCTTTGTGGCTCAATTTAGTGAGGTCTCGCCCATGAAATAGAATTTCGCCTTCGACTATTTTTCCCGGAGGTTGCGGAATTAAGCCGAGGATCGAGAGGGCTGTGACGGATTTACCACAGCCAGATTCACCCACAATGCCAAGCGTCTTGCCCTTGTGGACCTCATAGCTGATACCGTCAACCGCGCGGGCAACCCCAATGTCAGTAAAGAAGTGTGTTTTCAGATTCTTAATTTCAAGAACTGGTAACTCTTGTTTCAATGTGTCAGCCATTATTTCCTCATCTTCGGGTCCATAGCGTCTCTAACGCCCTCGCCGACGAGGTTTAGGAGAAGGACTGTGAAGAAAATTGTGAATCCAGGGATTAGGATGAGGTGCCAAGCTCCGCTTGAGTAACCCTCTTGAAGTGTTTGCCCCCATGAGGGCGCCGAGAGGTCACCTAGCCCTAAGAAGGCGAGAGAACTCTCTAGTAGAATGGCGGATGCCACGCCGAATGCAGCTGCGACCAGAACTGGTCCCAAGGCGTTTGGCAGAACATGCTGGAATATTATTCTGGATGTCGGAAAGCCCAGCGCCTGGGCTGCCGTGACGAAGTCTTGGTTACGCAGTCGTAGGAATTCGCCTCGAACAAGCCGAGCGACACCAGTCCACCTGACTAAACCAATCGTCGCCATAATCATGAATATCGACGGTTTTCCAACCAATGCTATGACCGTCAGAATGAGGAAGAACGAGGGAATACACATCACGACTTCGATGACGCGTTGGACGGCTAGGTCTACTTTTCCACCGTAAAATCCTGCGCTAGCCCCAATAATAATACCCAAGGTGACGTATATCGCCACTGCGATGAAACCGATAGTTAATGAGATCCTTGTCCCGAACAGTACCCGTACACCCACGTCTCTTGTCGACTGATCGATACCAAAGATGTGCTCAGGGGTCGGTCCTTCTAAGGGGTTGAAGCCAGTACCGCGAAAAGAGTAGGGGACTACTGGGAAGATGGACTCGACAGGTTCACCAGCCTCTTCAAGGGCGGACTGCGCGTCAGAGTAAACCACATACTCTTGAGAAACAGGATGAAAGATACTTCCTAGTAGTAAGCCGATTAGGGCGACCACAGGGATTACTATAGGGCGACTCTTGTAGGTTAGTCCGATTATTGCCAAAATGGCGCCGACAAATAATGTTCCCTTTAGAATCGGTGAGAAAATGATGGCGAGTAATGCCCCCGCCAACAATCCAATCACTACTTGCCGTTTTGCAGCGAGGACTTTTACACCTAGACCAAAGCAGCCAGCCAGTATGATCCATCCTGGAAACAGCGACATAGATTCGTGGAATAGCATTCCAGCAAATACACCGAATAGGAGTGTAGTAAGTGAGGTGGCGACCAACACAACCATGCGTCTACGCGGTCTCTTTTTCTCGATCTTCTTGTGCAGGTTCTTCTTCCAAATCATCCATCCGATGAACATCGGTGTACCCAACACTAGCAATAGGTTGAAGAAGATATCCACACCGTTTTCGTAGTAGTTCCTGTCGAACAGTGAAGAAAACCAAGGGTAAGTGGTACCGCTCTCGACAGTCCAGACAAACGGTCTGGCGGAGGCTATGATTGGCGCGACAATGGCGAGTAAGAATAGAGTACCGACACCCCAGAGGCTCCAGTAGGCGACCTTGTTTTTCTTAAATTGGCCCCAGACGATGTCTCCATAGGTGACATCGTCGACAGCGTCGATCCTCTTCTCAGCGTCGGTCAGCTCAGTTTTAGTGGTCACGGTCATAGGTTAATCACTCGAAGCTAATGCGTGGGTCGACTAGGGCGTATGCCAAGTCAGCCAGCAGCATTCCAATAAGGGTGAGGACAGAGGAGATAAGCAAGACGGCCATTACTACGTTGTAGTCACGAAGCTGAATACTCTGGAACATCCATTGCCCGATGCCCGGGATTCCAAAGATGAACTCGATAACCACAGAGCCACCGATAAGCGCTGGCAGAAGTGTCGCCATTAGGGTCAAGAGCGGGATCATGCCGTTTCTTGCAGCGTGCTTTATTATTACAATCCCTTCAGAGACACCTTTGGCTCGGGCAGTCCTTACGTAGTCCGAGCGAATAACGTCCAGAAGACCTGTTCTGGCGTACCTAGAAAGCGCAGCCAGCCCAGCGTAAGTCATGCAGATGATAGGAAGAATACAGTGCCAGGCTATGTCTTTCATGTACGCAAGCGTGGTCATCTGAGAAGTGTCGAGGCTCGAAAACCCACTCGTGGGTAAGACCGCGAACGGCGTCCCACGGGTAAGGAAGTTGAGCAACATAGCCCCAACCCAAAAGGAGGGTAGGGAATATAGAATGAACAGAAAGATGGTCATTACTCTGTCTGATATGGTGTTGTGATTCACCGCTGACCAGATTCCCAGTGGAACTGAAAATAGGTAGATCAGGAAGATGGTCGAAATACTGAGCACCATTGAGTAGCTAAGCTTCTCCATCATCTTGTCGAGAACAGGTCGCTTGTCTAGGTGTGAAACACCAAAATCAAGCCTTAAGAGGTTGCTCCAGTATTTGGAAAACTGGGTGTCAATGAATAGAGTGTTCAATTTCTCGATTGTCGAGTAAGTCCAGCGCTCCTGATTAACCTCGTAATAGTTGGCCCATGAGTCTGTCACCGCTGCAACTGATTGCTGTGTGGCGTCCTCCTCAAAAGTCCATGCGGAGATCATCTGGTTGTGTTGTTCTCTCTCTCTGTCCGCTGTCCTATCCTCTGTAGTCGAGTCTCTGTCGTATAGGAATAGAAGTCTCTGCCTGGCATTTGAGGCCAGCCATTTAGAGCTTGCCGAGCGCATGGTTGGGTCTTCGCTGGTCTGCAACACGTTGATAAGACCAGGAACGGCGAAATCGCCCCAGTCGGACAAAATATCTTTAGATTCGATCTGTAGACCTGGCTCGGTCTCTCCAGATAGATCGATAGCCGCCGACAAAGTCTCTTGAACTTCGTCCTCACCTAAAAGAAAACGGAAGTTCAAAAGAACCGGCTTGTCTAGGCTAAACTGCTGCTTGAACAGAGTATAGGCCTCATTTTGCGTGCCAACCTGCGCGTCTTGTGTCGCCTCACCACCTGCTGCCAAATCTGCGCCAGGTTTTCCGGGCGCTAACCTCATTACAACAAATATAAGGAGGCTGATAGCGAAGAATGTGGGGACCATCAAGAGGATCCGCTTGATGATGTATTTGCCCAATTTATACGCTCCTTGAGACTAGTTTATAAGATGAAAAGGCTTGGTTGATTACTACTACTGCGTAATGTACCAAGCTCGCGGGTTCATATATGGTCTTGTGCGTGAAAACTGAACATTCTCTAGGTCCGTTTGCCAGAACACTTTCTGCTGTCTTGTGTAGAAGAATGTGTATGGCTGCTCTTGGTAGAGGAGTTCGTGGAACTCGTGAGAGAGGCGAATACGCTCATCGTAGTCAAACTCTTCTTGGAGAGCAACAATGAGCTCGTCAGCCTCGTCGTTCCTAAAGCCTACACGGTTACTACCAGCAGGCACATCAGCCTGGCTTGAGTGCCAGATTTGATAGAAGTCTACATCCGGTCCAGATACCCAAGCTAGAGTTACAGCATCATATTCGCGATCTTCGATCTGCTTTAGCAGGTTCGACCACTCCATTGGACTTACCGTCATGTTTACGCCAATACGAGCTAGATCTTCTTTGAACATTGTCCCTAAGATTCGGTACTCATCACTACTTCCATAGATCATTAGAGAGAACTCGAATTTTACGCCGTCTTTTTCGCGAATACCATCATCGCCAAGAAGCCATCCAGCCTCTTCAAGGAGAGCCGTTGCCGCATCGAGATCGAACGGTATGGGCGGAAGCGCATCGTTATAAAAGGGGAGGAAGGTTGGAATGGGCCCTGTACAGCGCTCACCAAGTCCCAAGAAGACATCGTTTAGAATACGGTCAGCGTCGAAGGCCAAAGACATGGCGTTTCGTACCCTAGCGTCACCAAACCAAGGTTTGTCGGCGTTCCAGCCAATGTAAGAGTAAGTGTGAGTCCAGTACTCTCCACCTTCAAGGGTTCCATCCCTGAACGGAGAGGTCTCTTCGGCCTCTAGGAATTCGCTTCTGTACTGAGAGGGCGCAAGTGAAGAAATGTGCAGCTCACCAGTCCTAAGCTTTCTAGCCCTCTGGTTTTGGTCACCGAGGATTTGAATCATGATTGTCTCGTGAGCGTTACCACCCAGAGGGAATCTAGGGTCTCGCTCTAACTTGATGTACTCCCCAGCCTTGAACTCTACGAATCTATATGGTCCAGCTCCGAGGGCGTTAGGGTCATACCAGTGGTCGTCGAACCTGGCGCCGATGAATGTATCTTCGTACCTGTTGCCGTCTTCGTCGTGAGCGTAGAGGAACTCAGGTACAGGGAAAAAGCCTCTTACCATGTCCATCTGAGCGTATGTTCGCTTGGAGAAGACTACGTTGAATGCGAAGTCGCCTGTGGCCTCCCATGTAACGATGTTCTCGAAGTAACTTCTCAAAGGGGCTGCACCACCGACTTGCTGGTTCATGGTCATATCAATCATGAAGATGACATCATTTGCGGTGACTTGGTGGTCGCCACGGAGCCACTCGAAGTTACCGGATGTCCAGTCAACCACTGGTTCGTGCCAGAAGAAGTCTTCGCGAAGCCTGTAGGAGTAGGTCACAGGCACGTCGACGTCTGCAGCAACATCAGTCGCTGCGCCAGCCTCGTCGTTACCAGTGATAACCACGGTGTAAAAGCCAGGGGCTACGGTCTCACTAGAATTGTTTTTTCCGTCCCAGCTGAGAGACCCTTCGCCATCACCAAGAGGACCGCCATCCATGTTTCGGATCACTTCTCCCGCTTCGTTTGAGATTAGGATCGAAGATGACGCCGAAGCTACTGATGCGGTGTAAGAAATAGCCACATTTTGTGACTCGCCATCATAGGCTAGCGCGGGTTCACTGTGGATGTCCTCACTCATGTAGTAGGCCAGCTCAGGCCCCCACTTAGAGTCGTTCTGGTGATGTCTAGCTACGAGCCCGATACTTGTGTAGGCTTGAATCTCGCTGACGTCAGCGCCGTTTTCAGTGAGGAAGTTTAGCCCCTTGGGGTCGGAGCCAAACTGTATGTTTAGTGTGCCACCCTGTGTGGCTTCTGGTGGAAGCCAAGGGTTGGGATCCTCTTCTATCATGTTTTCAGGATCTCTAAGTCCTTGTACCATGTAGTCGGGGAAATTCTGCCCGTGGATACCGCCGGCACGAGTGTTTGAGTCACCCGCAGCCGAGACAAGTCCATTGTCAATAGAGCGCTGGATTTCGTCAAACCGCGCGATTAGCTCGATCTGCTTGTCCTCCATGCGGTCGAATTGCCAACAGTTAATGATTGTGGTTGTTAGCAGTCCTACAGTTAGTAAGATGCCGAATACAGCTCTAAAAAAACCTTGTGCCATGGTCTCCTCGTACCCCGTTGTGTGAGTTTTCGGGGCAGTTGAACTCGTGTTGTCTATGCTGGCAAAAGGGTGGTGTCAATCGGTCAGGCACAACAATATCCACCATTGTACATAGACAGTTTTTTTATGATCATTGTGAAGACCCCAAGAGAGGTGATACATTACATTACAGGCGATTGAACGATCGGTTGGCTAGTACGAATCACGTTTCATTTTACGGGAACCAAGCATGTTAAATCCAATAGCACCTAAACGCAAGACTAGGGTACAATTCATCAAGTATCACGAGGCTGCAGATCAGCAGCCATTGTCGAAAAAAGCGGCTGAAAAATTGGGTATTTTCCCATCGTTACCTCTGCTGGGATTGTCAGCTTGGGTACGCCAGAACGGTTTTCCCGTTTCTTTTATTGATCTTCATGCACAAAATCTCACTCCAAAAGAGGCTGAGAGCCGAGTGCGTGATTTTGATCCACAAGTTGTAGCTCTGACGGCAAAGACTCTCGGATGGCCAGCCGTAATCGAGATCGCGCTGATGGTGAGAGTGACATGCCCAAATGCGCTGATTGTCGTCGGTGGACCACACTTGACCCTGTATGCTGAGGAGTCCTTGTCATGGGATTGCTTTGACGTAGCCGTAATCGGTGACGGTGAAGAGCCATTGCTGGAGATCTGTGAAGCTATTGAGTGTGGAGCGGACTTATCGACTATCGAAGGGCTGGCTTACCGTAGTCCATCGGGTGAGGTAAGGATAAACCCAGAGAGAAAGCTATCTCGGGACATCGATAAATATCCTATGGCAGCTTGGGACCTCATTAAATTGGAGGACTACCACTGTCTGACATTACTGCGCCCGTTCGCGACCATGTCGACCACACGCGGCTGTCCTTGGCACTGTGGTTACTGTTCACAGGTTTACTCTGAGAAACTTCGTTTTAGAAGTCCAGAGCTAGTCGTGGATGAGATGGAGTATCTTTCAAAGAAATTTGGCGTTCGCGAGATCGTCATGTTCGATGAGACATTTACAATTGGAAAGAAGCGCATGGAACGCTTCGCGAATGAAGTCCTTAGACGCAACGTGAAGGTCAACTTCAACATTCGCGCTAGAGTGGATACCGTAGACAAGGATGTTCTTACTTGGCTTAAGGCTGCAGGGCTCCGCTCAATTCACATGGGTGTAGAGGCCGGGACAGACAGGGTGTTGAAGATAATGAACAAGCAGATCACTCGTGCCCAGACCCAAAAGGCCTTCAGGACTGCTCGTGAAGTCGGTATTGAGACTCGTGGATACTTTATGATTGGATACTACGATGCTTCTCCAGAGGACATTGAAGAGACGATCAACTTTGCGGCGAGCCTAGGGCTTGACTGGGCTAGCTTCTCTGTAGCTACAGCTCTCCCTGGCACTGACCTGTACACTGTCTCTCAGGAGCGCGGTTATGTGGAAGGCGATTTCTGGAGAAAGTACACTATTGACGGTGGCGGACGTATCCCGCAGCTCGAAACAGAGACGTTCACTGCAGAACAGTTGCGGGCCTACAGGACAAAAGCCTACATGAAATTCTACCTTCGACCAGATCTCATTCGTCGCAAGCTCTCAAAAGCAGAGGGACGTGCCGAATTGATGGAGATGTTGGGTGGAGCGACTGTACTTACTGAGATTCTGAAGTCTACCTTACTTAAGAAGATACCTCAGGTTGGTGTAGGCAGTATAGCCACAGTTTAGATAGCCACAGTTTAGGTTTTTTGAACCAACCCTGAGATGACGCGGTCAATCCCCGCTAGGTCTTTGTGGCGTTGTATCTCGGTAAGCCCGGCATCCTGGAAAATTTTAACGACATCGTCTTGTTGTCCGGCACCAATCTCAACAAGCACAGCCTTTGTAGCCCTAGCTGCTGCCTCTGGTATGAGGCGCCTGTATATGTCGAGACCGTCTTCTCCACCATCAAGGGCGCCACGAGGTTCGAATTCTAGAATCTCGGGGGCTAATGTCTCGATCTCTTTAGATGGTATGTAGGGCGGGTTTGAGACAACGATGTCGATGGTTCGTGAGCCGGGAATTGGCGACATGAGATCCCCTGTTAGAGGGGCTACTCGATCTCTCAAACCTAGGGCTATTGCGTTTTCGATGACTGTTTTGATCGCTACTGGGGAGATATCAGTGGAGAACAGTTTAATATTTGGACGTTCGGATGCTATGGCGAGCCCAACGCACCCGGAGCCTGCACCGATGTCTGCTACAAACAGAGGCTCGTCTTCGGGGATGAGCGCCAGCGCCGCCTCTACAAGCGTCTCAGTGTCGGGGCGGGGAATTAGAATACCTGGTCGAACAACAAATGGCTTCGACCAAAATTCCTTCTTGCCTTCAATGTAGGCGACAGGTTCTCTTGATGAGCGGCGACCAATTAGGCCGCGAATAGCCTCTAGTTCAGTCTCCTGCATTGGGCGCTCAAATTGCATGTAGACCTCTAAACGGGTCATGTCCAGTGCTCGGCTGATAAGTATTTCTGCGTCTAGACGAGGGCTAGCGCAGCCCTTTTTACTTAAGAAACCCTCGCTTTTCTTGAGTACCTCTAAGAGGGTTATCACTTAGGAGTCCTGTGCCTGAAGGGCCTCGGCTTGGAAGTGGGCGCGGACGGGGCTTAAGATGACATCCATGTTGCCTTCGATGATCTGGTCCAGCTTGTAGAGGGTGCTATTTGACCTGTGATCTGTCACGCGGTTTTGGGGGTAGTTGTATGTGCGGATTCGTTCAGACCTGTCGCCGGAGCCTACCTGAGACTTCCTGTCTGCCGCTTCCTCAGCGTGCCGCTTAGATTCCATTAGATCAAACAGTCTAGCAGAGAGCACTCGCATGGCCTTAGCCTTATTCTTGTGCTGTGATTTTTCGTCTTGGCAGATGACTACAAGACCACTTGGTAAGTGAGTAAGCCTGACCGCTGAGTCGGTTGTGTTTACTGACTGACCTCCAGGGCCGCTGGCTCTGAACACATCTACACGTACATCTTGTGCGCTGATGTTTATCTCAACGACATCGGGCTCGGGTAATATTGCTACAGTAGCGGCTGACGTATGTACTCTACCTTGTGTCTCGGTAGCGGGGACTCTCTGAACACGGTGGACCCCCGATTCATATTTCAGGTGCGAGTAAGCCCCGGCACTAGATATTTGGCAGATTACCTCTTTGAAGCCACCGACGGTACCGTGGGACATAGAGACCACGTCGCACTTCCAACCACGATCAGAAGCGTACTTGGAGTACATCTTAAACAAGTCGGCGGCAAATAGTGCGGCCTCATCGCCGCCAGTTCCAGCTCGAATTTCCAACAAGATGTTGCGACCTTCGTATGGATCCTTTGGTAACAGCGCTACTCTAAGGTCTGATCTTCTTTGAGCGATACTCTCGTTGAGGCGTGCCTTTTCCTCTTGTGCGAGCTCTCTCATTTCCGGATCGGAGAGCATTTCCTCCATCTCTTTGAGCTCTTCTTGCTCACTGAGGAGGGCTCTGTAGCTTTCGACAACTGGGGCAAGATCCGAGTGCTCAATAGAGAGATCTCGCATCTTGGTGTGGTCAGATGTAACGCCTGGATCGAGTAGTAGTTGCTCGATTTCAGAGTACCGAGCCTCGACGTCAGCGAGTCTTGAGAACATCGCTGTTGTCCTTTTCTAGGCTTCCGCCATTCCGTACTTACGACGGAAACGTTCAACTCTACCTTCGGTATCCATTAATTTTTGTGTACCAGTGTAGAATGGGTGGCAAGATGAGCAGATATCGATCTTCATTGCGTCTTTTGTAGCCATAGTCTCGAAGCTGTGTCCACAGACACATGAAACCTTACATACGTAGAATTCTGGATGGATTCCCTCTTTCATAATGACTCCCGTTGCCTCTAGAGCAATCAAATTTATCGCCAAGCCTAATCGCCTGATTCAGGTGATCTGTCAAGCAGTCTTATGACGAAATAGGTGCAGTTTCTACTTTCAGTGAAAAAATATGCCTATTTGGGTATAAGCGCGTCCAGTAAAGAATGAAGAGAATCGCACTGCTTAGTCTGAGATCTGAACAATTGGATGGCTTCAAAAGGATCTTGCGGTAGCTCACTGACTAGGTTGTCTATTTTCTCGTTTTGTTCTTCAGTGCGAAGTAGATCGCCTCTTGTAGTTGTGGAGAGTGTCAGGTCGATAGCTGGAAAGAGTCTGCGCCTAGCAAGGTCTTTGTCCAAGACTATCTCCATGTTGGCTACACCCCTAAGCTCTTCTAGGAGTAGCCTATCCATGGTCGAGCCGGTTTCGCTTTTTACGATCGCTATAATCGTAAGAGAGCCCATGTCTTTTATGGCTCGGGCTGCTCCGAATAGCCTCTTCACTCGGACTATGGCGGCAGGATCAAGCCCTCCAGGTAGAGAGCGTCCGGAATCCGGTATTACGGCGTTGTAAGCTCGGACAAGCCGGTTTAAACTGTCGATTATCACCACTTCATGGTGTCCCAGTTCTACCTGTCTCTTAGATCTTTCTATTAGGATCTCAGCGGCCTGAAGGTGCCTACTGTGGGGCTCGTCGAAAGTAGTGGAGACAACCTCACAAGCCGTGGACTCTCTGAAGTCGGTCACGTCCTCCGGGCGAGAGTCTAAGAGCAAGACTGTGGTCGCTACGTCAGGGTTTAGAGTTTCGATCTTGCATGCGAGATCCTTGATCAA
>CAWVYO010000047.1:0-17106 GCA_963934385.1 uncultured bacterium | reverse complement strand
GCTGTTGAGGCTGTTGAGGCTGTTGAGGCTGTTGAGGCTGTTGACGGTGAGTAACCCTTACAGATCCGCGACCTGCTCGTAGAACTCTCCAAAGTGAACTCTGTTCACCTGTTTGCCCATCTTCACGAGCTCCATTCCAACAGCGCGAACCAGGTGGTCCATCCCAACGGGTGAGTTCTCGTCTGCGGCAAATACACAGCCATTAATCGCTGCATTTACGATACTTCCACCGGCTAGAATAAACTGATTCGCTAGCCTTGTAAGGTCTAGATCCGGTGCCACTGGCGCACCCGTTGGGATCGCTCTTCGCCAGAGTTTTTCCCGTTCAACGGCCGCGGGCATTCTGAATTCCACCACCGCCCCAAAGCGTCGCAAAAAGGCCTCGTCAATGTTCTCTTGCAGGTTCGTTGTAAGCACCGCACAACCCTCAAAGACCTCCAGGCGTTGAAGCAAAAAACTCACCTCTTGGTTAGCGAACCTGTCTTGAGCCTGCTTCACGTCGCCGCGGGATCCAAATAAGGCGTCAGCTTCGTCAAAGAGGATCATGGCCACACCACCCTCTGCCGCGTCGAAGATCTCTTTTAGGTTTTTCTCAGTCTCACCCACCCATCGAGAAATGACTTGAGAGAGGTCGACCCTAAACAGGTCTAGTCCAAGTTCACCGGCGATCACCTCGGCCGCCATCGTCTTACCGGTACCAGGAGGCCCGGAAAATAGTGCCTTAATCCCATAGCCGCGAGGTCTAACAGAGCTAGCACCCCAGTCGTTGAAGATCGTCTCTTGATGTCGCAGGTAGCGAACTAAATGCATCAACTGGTCTTTAATCGGCTCTGACAGGATGAGGTCGTTCCACTTGAACTGTGGAATAATATGCTGAGCTAACCCTCTGAACTCTGGTCTGGCACCCTCTCGGGCTGCTGCCCACAGGGTCTCTTGAGTGGGCGCCTTGCCACCCATTTCGGCGCTAGCTCGCTCCAGTACTCGGTCTAGAGTCGTACCACCAATGGAGTAGAATCGCTCTGCTAGCCCATCTCCGAGCGCCGTGTCCCATCCCCTTGAATCGAGCGCCCTGTCCCAGCTCTCTTGCCGCTCTTCAAACGATGTTTTTGAGGCCACAATGGTAACCGAGGGGCGCTCGGCACCAAGCAGTCCTCCGACGCTACGTCTATCGGCAGCACCCACAAGAATGGGGCTCTGTAATGAGGCTAAGGCTGAACCGAGGGCCTGTAGCTTGTTTCGTTTCGCCGGATCCTCTTGGGCCTCCAAGACATTGATTAGGTAGGGCGTAGCTCCCGCTAGCCTCAGTTCGCGAATTAGATCCCACGGTTGGTCTAGGTACTCTTGGCATCGCTCGAGGTCTACTCTCACAAGGGGGCTCTTGGACGCTCGCGCTATAGCTATAGCTACACCTTCCCTGGCGCCGCTGTTTGCCCCTACCAATACGAAAGTGTAGGCCTCTCTTAGCCCACCTATCAGTTCGTCGAGACGCTCTTGAGTCTTGATAGAGATCAGTGGCTTAAAAGATGTGTCTAATGGTTGAAATCCGGGGGAAGGGGGTAGTTCTTCACCGTCAAATAGCCACCGTAAGAGGCGAGGGGACAGAGAGACTCTGCGCTCGCTAAAAGCCTCTGGGCTAGCTGAATCGCTGAGGTGAACAAGGCGGTTTTTTGTGAGAGGAGCCGATCGCATGAGGCGAGATGTTAGCCCAAGGCGCTCTGTCCGGTGGGTTCGCAAGATTCGACTCGCGAGATCTACCGTTAACCATGTTCGATTTAGGTTGTCGTGAAGGTAGCTAAAGATCCGTCCGTATCCAGCGGAGATCTCAGGCACCATGGCGAGTAACAGTAGATCGGCGTCGTCTCCCGTGAGATCAAATGCTCGAACTATGTCTGCGAACCTACCGGTTGGGTCATCGCGAACAGTCTGGCTGGTGACAAGAGCCGCCTCGAGCTCGTCGACCGACGGAGGCTCGTCAAACTCACCGTGGTTCTGTAGCAACTGATCAACTTCGTTGTCGGTGATTACGGATCCCCAGAATTTCCCTTTTTCTACCATTGAGGGGCGAGCGCGTTGTCGCCTCACTGCTCTAAGCAGCAATATGTCCGCTCGCCTAAGGCGCCTCGCAATGTCTTCGTTTGTGCTGGTCAACTCTGCTCCTCTCTTCTCTTCTTGCCATCGCTACTTTATTAGAAATTGCTCCCGCCAGGGGAGTTTTGCCCTCTGGTCGCGGCGATGTCTCGGTCTGATTGGAGCTTTTCTGCGACCTTGCGAGCTAGGAGGTCTACTATTTGAGTTTGGTCCCAACCCTGTGCTTTTAGCTCCATTAGAGCGGCCAGAGCAGGAGAGACGGGGCGTGCTAGTTGGTTCTCTCCGGAACGCCCTTCTGTTACCTTTGTCGACTCTCCAGGGGCGGCGGACTGCCCGTCGTTCATCATGCGCTGTAGGACAACCTCTTCAGCGGCCCTGGCTGCCAACTCCTCGGCGTCGTGAACTGCGTGAACACCAGCCTCAGTACTTCCTCGATCCACGTGTAGTTGCTCATGCGCAAAAAGCGCCGCGTCCTCGGGTCGGGTCGGATCAAAACTTTCATCTACGATAATTGATCGGTCTAGAGTCATCGCCCTTGCGTCGAGCGCTTTTAGAGCTCTGGTAGCCCCTGGTCCAGTATATGCTTCCCCACCTCCAGGTACACTGATGCGCCGGAGGTCTGCTCGCTCTACAATGTGGTTGGTGCTATTTTCACCGGGGTAGGTGCGTTTTTTCTTAGCCATCTGATGCCTTAACAACTTGGGACGTTCGAGATCGTGAAAAATCAAAATACAACCAATAGTACATCGTTTCAGTCGTCTCTGCTGAGACCTTCTGCCGTTCTGATAGACGGCGTCGTAACTGAGGGGGTGGAGGTAGAAGTCACCGAGGGGCGTATATCCGCAATTCGACCAATGACTGGTCCCGAGAACCTCGACGGGAAATTACTGATCCCAGGCTTTGTGAACGCCCACTCACACGCTTTTCAGCGTGGCATTCGAGGTTGGGTACAGTGCTCGTCTTCAAAGGATAATTTCTGGTCGTGGCGTGAGCGCATGTACGGGTTGGCTAACAGTCTTGATCCAGATGGGATCGAGGCCGTCTCGGCCTTGGCTTTCTTGGAGATGCTGGAGTCGGGCTTTACCTCTGTCGGTGAGTTTCATTATCTTCACCACCAAACAGGTGGGATCCAATGGGACGACAAAAACGAGCTGGCCAAACGGGTGATCGCTGCTGGGCGAAATGTAGGTCTGCGGGTAGCTCTGTTGCGGGTTGCCTATGGGCGGGCAGGAGCTGGTCTGCCTCCAACACAAGAACAGTTGAGGTTCTGCGACACAGGACCAGACGAAGTTCTCTCAGCTATAGCGGACCTCAGGCGCTCCCAAGAGGTAGCGGGGGACCCTTGCGTAACCGTAGGGTTGGCGCCTCACTCAGTGCGAGCTGTTCCAGATTCTTGGCTTCGCGAGTTCGCTGAGTTTGACGGTCCTATTCATACACATATAGACGAGCAACAGGGGGAGGTGGAGCAGTCGTTGGCCGAGTACGGCAAACGCCCATGTCATGTCTTTGCAGAGTCGGGAATAGTGTCGCCCAGGTTTACAGGCGTTCATTTTACTTGGCCTGATTTGGGTGAGATAGAGTTGATGAGGAGTCTTGGTGGCGGGGTTTGTGCCTGTCCAACGACCGAAATGGATCTCGGGGATGGGTTCTTACCTATCGAACATTTAGCCGGTATTGAACTCTCGATAGGTACAGATTCGCATGCCCGTATAGACCCTTTCGCAGAGATTAGAGCCTTGGAGTTGCACGCTAGAGCACGACTTGGGCGGCGGAACGTGCTTGTAACCTCAGATGACCCTAATGCTCTGGCCGCGCGACTTTTGGAGATTGGATCGCTCGGTGGGGCAAAGGCGTTGGAGCTAAATGGTGGTCGGATAACTGTAGGTGCAGACGCTGATCTAGTCTCCATTTCAATTGCCGATACCCCGACCTCAACGGGACCTGTGTTGCCGAACATTGTATTCGCTAGCGGTCCTCAGGGCGTGCGAGATGTCTGGGTCGCTGGGCGTCTCGTGGTCGCAGAGGGCAAGCACCCACAGCGCCAAAAAATTATAGAAAGAGCGAAGGCAGCGCTTTCGTAAGAGCCAATGATCACCAGCACATCCTTAGAGAGTCAGTGGCAGCGCACCTGTGGGTTGGAATATTCACCCAATGTCGTCTGTCCTTAGTTGCGCTGTTTGGTCGGTTTACGGTGTATAGATGATACCCTTGTTATTACAATTAAGACGAAAAGGAGTTGGTTTGACGAGGCGCGTAAAGAGTAGCAAAGGGCTGTTGTGTACCGTTGCTATTTTGTTTTCAATGATGAGCAATACATCTTGTGTATCCAGGAGCGCCCCAGTAGCTACTGTAGAGCAGATCGTGGTCCCTGAAGAGCCTGCTCAGCCGGTGCTAACCTTACACCCTTCAGGCGTGGGTTCGTGGCGTCTAGGGATGAGCCCTAGACAGGTGTTTATTCAGCCTGATTGTAAACCGTTTTTACCCGTAAGAGTGACAGGTGGGATCGAATGCCCAAATTTCCTGACTCCTCTTGGCGAGCGAACAATCTCTTTTGAATTTAACAGTGAGGTCCTCTCTAAGATCCAAGTAAGGCTATACCAAGGGGACAATTCAGAAGAATGGGCAATGGCCATATGGCGCTCATTTGAGGTTGTAGGTCTGGAACATCAGATCGCCCTAGATGAGATGACACTATCCGTTCTTGGCGCTGAAACAATGAGCGATCAAGCAGGCTTTGTCAATCGGGTAACAGAGCTTGCTGAGGCTGGTTTACCTCTATCTTTTTCCTTTGTCATTGACCCTCATTTAAGCCATAGAAGGTGGCTGTCGGCGATATATAATCCACGGGGTGTGGCTAGCGTATATCTGTTTGTGGGAGAGGGGTAATCTCTTGATGGTTAAGACTAGTCTGGTTGCTGTTGTTACCGCTAACACAAGTCACTTGTGACTAATAGGTCACAAGGAGCGTATGTTTCCCGCTAGCTGCTCTGTAGGCTTGACTGGCAATGCACCAAAGGTCTCTGTTTTTAGAATGTCTATGGTCAGGGTGACCCACTAGAGGTCATCTTTGATTATTTGATGAAACCTCAATGTGATTGGCTATCTCGTTAGCCACGGCTCGGTGACCTGCGTCCGTCAGGTGGACGTCGTCTAAGAACATTGAGCTACCTCTCCCCAAAACAACTGCTGGAATTTCAACATAGGAGGTGTTTTCATAGGATTCTGCTAGCTCAACCATCATGTTGGCGTAGGCGACCATTGTTCCTGAATCAGGAGATATTGCCTCAGTCATTAGGATCACCTCAGACTCTAGATCTTCGGCCGCGTCAATTATCAGTATTAGGTTCTCTCGGGCGTGATCTAAAGGTACTGCTACGGATCCCTCTGGGTTGACTACGGCGCCGACAATAAACCTTAGTCCTTGGTATAGTAGAACGCTGTCAAGGACTGATGGTCCCTTTGGCTCGCTGTCGGATTGCCAGGCTTTGTAGAGATCTCTGTACGGCGCAGTGCTCTTGGTGAGGAGATCGTTATGGCCAGCATATACTGTCACAATATCAGGTGATAATTCAGCGGCTTTGGTTGCGAAATATTGGGCCATATGGAAGGTAGTCCAGCCACCAACCCCTTGGTTAATCACGTCGAATTCGTCGCCCAAGACCTCTGAGAGTCTCGCGGGGTAGAAGTCATCGAGGTCGTCATTTTGAAAAGCCCCTCCCGTCGCTGAGCTTCCAAGGCAGACCACGCGTTGTTTATTCGTCGACTGAAATTCTACAGGGTATCCTTCGCTAGGGTAGATTGTGTGCTCTCCTCTATCTAGAGCTTCAAAATCAGAGAGTGTGCTGCGCACCCACCCAAGTGACTGGTCATAGGACATTCGTCCAAGCGGACTCCAGCCCGATCCTGTCTCCGAGAATCTCAGGGCCGTCTCTGCAAAAACCATGGAAGTGCAAAATAGCGCCACTGATATACCATTGAAGAACCGCACACTTTGACTGTTGGAGTTTACCCAAACAAGACCCCCTATCGCGAGACCAAAGAGAGCTGTATAGGCGACAACGCCAACGTGTGTGCTTCCCACCAATACGGCCCAGGTAATAGATGCGCCCGCCATCAGGGTTATGCCACCAATGGATTTCCTCGATTTGAGAGGGGTGTTTCTGCTCATTCTGACGCTATGATGAAGCGCCTTTAGGAACAGTGTGATTGTGAGTGGTCCAGTTAGGAAGAACGTGTATGGAGAGAGTTCTGGCGCCCTAAGTTGCTCAATTAGCGCCAGCCCGTTCAATTCAGACAGTGGCCAGGCCAACAATAGAGGTGATAATGTGATTGCGCACAGGGTTTTATTGGCTCCTAAGCGTCGCTCCATTATCAAGGCACAGCCCGCTAATAGCCCCCCTAGGATTGTGAAGAAGACAAAGTAAACCATGGACTTGGGTGTGGACTGGGAGCTACTCGAGGTTGCTATTTCTCTGACGTGAATACGCTGAAGTCCCGATTGGATGGCCGGAGGTAGGTCTCGAGATTCTGTGCGGCACGACATGGTTTCGCCGCCTGCAGTCGCTGTAAATCCCGATGAAGTTCGCGTTATGGATAGTTGATAAGGCGTATTTGTAGGAATGGGTAGTGAGCCGCTGCACCCTAGACTCCCTTCGCTCTGATCTTGAATTAAGGTGCCATACGCCGCTCCCCCAAGTGATCTTCTAAGGAGTATGGCCGCTCCTGTTGGCTCTCCTCGGCTGACGGTTGAATGGTGCATGCCTCCATGTCGGGGTCTGACAGGCGGCGGTGTTGCCGCTGGAAAAATACGCACCTCACCGCCCTCTGGTATGGATACGGTGACGCTTAGTTCTTGTGTGGGCTCACCACTGGTAATCGCCTGAAAGTGGTCAATAGACCAAGCCTTTGAGCTCTCATCCAGCTCACCCATTAGGTCGGCTCTCCTAAAAGGTACCCCAGCCTCGCCCTTACTCCAACCATCAGGAGCGCCGTTAGATGCAGCTAAACCGAAAGCCTGGGCGACTAATAGTCCAAAAATAGCACCGCAAAGGACGGCAAACAGTAGTCCCCGGTCTTTTTTAATAGATGCAATCACAGAGAAGACGCCTGCATGTTGATGTGGACTTCCCAGCACTCAAACGCACCTTTATCAATGCTGTCATTGCACCCTGACTCATCGATATTTGATCTGCCACAGCCCAAAGGTATAAACAGGGAGAGCGTTACAGTGGTTATTGATCGGAGTATCTTCATTATCTGGAGTTTGTCATGTTTCGCAGCGCTAGTCGAGGCAAACAATGGCGTGTGGGGTTACAAAAAGCATAGAGCTAGTACCAATAAGTCGGCGTTTTGTCGTACCTATAATCAGTGGAGATGTTGATTTGTCGGAGAGTCCAGAGCAATGGTTTCACAGTAGAGCTACTCATTACGTAGTCTCACAGGTACTGTTTCACCTCGGACAAGCTGGGGTTTTTAGTCTCCTAGACAGCTCGGGTCCAAAGTCTATCAGTGAGATAGCCAAGACATTGAACCTGGTGCCTCACGTGCTCTCCTGTTCTCTTGATTACGTGGTAAATATTGAGAATATTCTAGAGTACGACTCCCAAGATAGGGTCGCTATCACCGAGTTTGGGGCGGAGGTATTACAAAGATTTGGGAGAGACGATGGCAACACCCGACACTTCAACTTCTTTGATGTACGTGTTGGGTCTTTTGGACCGGTCTGGAGCGGCCTGGGGAAGCTGCTCAGTGGTGAAGAAAAGTATGGCGAAGGGGTTAATCGAGTTGGACAATACGCCGCCGATGGCGTCTACAAGGTAGCCGCCCGTCTGATTTCTCCAATAGAGGAAGCATGTAGTTCTCTGGGGATTAAGAGTCTCTTGGAGGTGGGTGTCCCTACTGGTTTGTTGGCAGGGCTTATACAGGCACACCCAGATTGGAATGGCGTGGGGCTTGATAAGGACCAAAGTGCGCTCGAAGAGGCCTCCAAACGAGCTGAGGCTACCGGAGTTAACAGTATCAACTGGTGCCAGGGAGATTTTTTTCGACCAGTTGATTGGGGACATTTGGCTGCAGGAGAGCCGCAATGCGCATTGATATCGATTCATTTCCACGAGCTAATCGCAGGTGGTGTAGAGCCGCTTCAGCGATGCCTTCGGGAGCTGCGAGAGACCGCCCCAGGGGCATATGTCTTCGCGATAGAACAGGAGCGCCTAACAAATGATGAAAGGGCAGCTGTCTCGGACACTATCTGGCTATACAGCCATTCAAATGTACTAATACATCACTTGGTTCAGAATGGCAGGATTTTGAGTCGCAAAGGTTGGATAGCAACGTTTGAAGATGCGGGGTGTGAATTTGTATCAGCCACTTCTCTGGGGTATCTTGGGTATCACCTTTATATCTCACGCCTATAGGTTTGGTTCGGAGTGATCATTGTCTAATAACTACGACGTCATTGTTATAGGCGGTGGTCCAGCTGGATCTACTTGCGCTAGCTACATGGCGATGAGAGGGCGCAAGGTGTTGCTCGTGGAGAAGGAGTTGTTTCCTCGACACAGAGTCGGTGAGTCACTGCTCCCTTCGACAAACCCGATTCTCGAAGATCTAGGTGTGCTGGGCGCTATGGAGGAGGCTGGGTTTCCACACAAAACGGGAGGATCCTTTACCTGGGGAAAAGACAAAGAGCCTTGGTCAGTCATCTTCGCGGAGAACCCGTTTCTGCCAGCAAGCTTTGGCTACCACGTTGAGAGATCCGTTTTTGATGAGATTTTACTGAACCGATCTATTGAACTCGGTGTCGAGGTAGCCCAACCTGCGACCGTCAGAGAGATTATTGTCGAAGATGGTCGAGTCTTGGGTGTTAAATATAAGACTAGCGAGGGCGAGGTCGTCGAGGCTCGGGCTAGGTTTGTGGTGGACGGCTCAGGGCCGTCATCGGTCGTTGGTAAAAAGATGACAACAAGAACATATGACGACCGTATGAGGCAGACCGCAGTCTATGGCTATTTTAGGGATGCGGCAGGTGAGCCTGAGGGGCAAGAGGGGCATGTAATTGTAACCACGACTGAGAAGGGATGGTTCTGGTACATCCCGATGAACAGCGCTGAACTAGGAAACGCGAGCGTGGGGTTCGTCACTGGTCAGGAGTTTAATAAAGAACTGTCCGAAAAAGGAGCCGAGAAGTTCTTTTACGATGCATTGGAGAGCACTCCACGTGTGAAGGCGATGCTGGGTGAGTCAGCGGAGCAGGTTGGTAAAGTGCGCGGGATAAAAGACTGGGCCTTTGTCTGTTCTGAGCTCGCTGGGCCCGGCTTTTTCTTGGCGGGTGACGCGGCTGCGTTCATCGATCCACTCCTGTCCACGGGTGTCACTCTGGCTATGATCGCGGGATACACGTCGTCAATCTGTATGAACTCAATATTGGAAGATCCAGAGATGGAAGTGCCAGCGATGGAGTTTTACAACGGCAATTATAACCGAATGTATAGCGTCACCCGCGATGCCCTGCTCTACTTCTATTCAGGCAACGACATAGACTCAGAGGGTGTCTTTTGGCAGTCGCGAAAGCTTATGAAATTTGGTGACAACGCATGTGCAAAGCAGTCGTTTAGTCACCTTGTGAATACTGTGGCTGCAAATCCTCACCCGTCGGCGAAGCGGCAGATTCATATGTTTCACCAGTTTGTCGATAAAATTGAGCATCCACTTGGCGAGATGGCTGTCGAGGAGGAGTTTGAACAGCTAGTCGAGAGCAAAGGCGCTTCGAATTCAGGGTTATCCCTGGACGCGTTGGTTGTTGTTAACGGAACATTGAGTTCTACCTGTGTGATTGAGAGCGAAACACACACCCTGAAACAAGTGCGGGGGATATTGTTTGACGAGGATCGACCGGTATTTTCATCAACTGCATCGTGGTTGTTGGGGAAAAACTTCTCAGAGATGAGCCCTGAGGCCCTTGCTGTGCTTGACTTTCTAGACGGAGAGAGGGAATGGTCGGATGTGGTCTTGTCGTGGGGGCAGGAAAAGGAGCTGTACGGTGAAAAAGCTCACGAGGCAATTGACCCTATAGTAAGTATGCTTCTCACAGAAGGATTCATTCGCATCCAGGATAGGTAGATAAAACATGTAGCGGTTAGCTTTTTAAAGGTTCATTTACAGGAAAGGTACTTACCCAAACTCAATACTTGGAAGACATAAAAACTATGGCAACATTCGAGCTTACATCCGACAACCTCAAATCATCTATCGATGACAATGACATACTTATTATTGATTTCTGGGCTTCATGGTGCGGACCATGCAAGGCTTTCGCTCCGACCTTCGAGGCCGCATCCAATAAGCACCCAGGTATCGCTTTTGCGAAATGTAACACTGAAGTTGAGCGAGAAGTCGCCGGAACGTTTAGCGTTCGCTCAATCCCCAATGTAGCTGTATTCCGCGAGGGAGTCCTGTTGTTTCAGCAGCCTGGAGCCCTGCCAGCTGCAGGTCTTGATGATTTGCTCAAGCAGATCCAAGAGGTAGATATGGCTAGCGTCAGGGAACAATTAAAAGAACAGGAAGAGAGTACTTAGTCTCTGTGTTTCATAAATGGGAAGTGGCGAAAACGCTCCCTATGACGTTGTGTGCAGCGTCGTCACGATAGCCAGGCTTTGTGTGTGTAAGTCTGGGGGACCCGATTCTGGGCGTCGACTTTGTGTGGAGTCGGCGCCCTTATTATTTATGGGGGCAGCAAACAGAGTCAATCTCCGCAGATTGACTCTTGGCTACAGTCTTCAAGGTTCTCAATGTTCCAGTGAAGATCTCGGCATGTCTCGACAGCAATTTCGTCGAGACAGTCATTTAGTCGGGCTCGAGTGATCGCCGGCTCGCACTCTATGTCCGGCCATTCTAAATCAAATAGTTCTCTCATGTAGTTGTCACAAACCTCCATCTCGTTTGGTGTCCACAGTCCACAGTAGACCGCTCGGTCACAGAAAGCCTCACCAGCTAGCTTTTCCGCACCAGATAAGCTTGGTCCACACCCTGTTAAGGTAGAGGCGATGATGAAAATTACAAGCAAATAGATCTCACAATAGACTCTATCTTATCAACAGCGCTGATTAGGTCTTTTGCACTTACAAATTCGTCTGCTTTGTGAGCTACATCAATGCTGCCTGGTCCGAAAATTAGAGAATTCACCCCTAAGGTGGAGAGGTTTCCGCCATCCGTGGCGAAAGAGGCGGCGGCACAGGATTCATGGGTCGAATGGTGCATTAAAGTCTGTTGAAGAGGGGTCCCCTCTGGAGTTAACATTGACGGAGTAAGGTTTATAAGGGAGAGATCGGCGCGAGTCCCCTGCGGTAGTTTTAGCTCCAGAAGTCGGGCGCTAAGAATCTTATAGACCTCCATAGGGTCGTCACCGGGGAGGGGTCTATACCCAAGGGATAGATCACAGGTGTCAGGCACCAGGTTTATAGCCTTGCCCCCGGAGATTATTCCCGCATTTAGAGTCGTCCAAGGTCTGTCGAGGTACTGTTCCAGACGGCGGTGTTGCTGAAGCTCGCCTTCGATCTCTTCAATCATTGTTAGAACCCTCTGCATTGCCTTTATGGCAGAGGCTCCGAGATCTGGTTTTGATGAGTGAGCGGCAGCGCCAGTTGTTGTCAACTTAACTGTGACGTGTCCAGGGTGCATTCTGAGTACCTGGAAGTCTGTTGGCTCACCTATTATCGCCTGAGACGGAAGCTTTCTGTCTATCGATTTTAGTTCCCTAACCAGCTGGGCTGACCCCTGGCACCCCACCTCTTCATCGTGAGTCCATACTAATACGAGTTGCTTTTTTAAAGCGGAAATATCCAGGCGGTCGAGGGCGTGGATTGTGGACGCTATAAAGCCTTTCATGTCTGCAGTGCCGCGACCATATAGTCGCCCGTCGCGCTCAGAAAGCTTGAAGGGGTCACTGCTCCAGGGCTGACCCTTTGTGGGGACTACGTCCATGTGTCCAGATAGAATTAGCCCGTCAGTGTCGTCTGGACCGGCAGTGCATACAACGTTCACTTTTGTATCGTCCAGCGGAGAGACGAACATCTCTACCGCGAAACCAAGGGCTTCACAGCGATGAGCGACCATAGCTGCGAGCTCAGTGATTGGACGGTTTGAGACAGTCGGAAAAGCAATCATTTCCGCTAGGGTTTCAATTACCTTCACTAGCACTCCCTTCACCTTTATCTTTGTCTTCTTCTTCCTCTTCTTCGTCCTCTTTATCCCACCAGTTATGAAGCTTTTTCTTTCGGGTGCTTGCATCGGCCACTTCTGGCGAGAATGCCTCCACCCTCTCTGCCAAGGCAGTTTCGTTTGGCATGGGACGAGGTGCGCAAGTTGCAGAGGAACCGATGCTCAGAATTAGCGATGGCAAAGCTCCAGGCGGATTCTCTTTAATATCCCCTCGCACCATTTTCGGAAGTTCTTTGTAGGCCATATTTTCGGCAGCGATTGCCTCTTCAGCGAGCTGAGCTCCGCGCCCTAAGTTTCCCCCGCAGATTGCCAGGGCAGCTTCTCTGTATAGTCGGGCTACTTCGCACCATCGTTTAGGTTCTGGGAGTGTGTCTGCACCCTTGTGGACTGCCAAAAACCACCTATCTCTTTGTGTGGCGACAAACGCCTCTTTGCACTGAGCGGCGTGAACTATCTCCATGCGCGCCGTGATAACGCCCAAGAGGCGATCTCGTTCGCCATTTTTTGACTTTAATTCTTTCGCCATCTGCGCGTTTCCAACGGTGTCGGCCCTTGCGAGTAGAGCCGACTCTTTTGGGCTCTTGTCAGTCGATTTACTAGTCAAACCCGTGTTTTTTGCTAATGCGACTTTATCATCTTGACGCTCTTTTTGTCTGTTCATAAGGCGGCTCTTTTGTACTAGGTTTGATCTTATGTTTGTTTGGCCATTATAGTTTCGAAATCCTGCATGGGCACGGCATGTGTTTTTAACATTATGCATTTTGTGGGAGAAGATCTACTACCTCAATAATCACGTACCGATATTTCATCGATAATGGAGTCTGTCCTGGGAACAAGCCACGCCACATCAGCAGCCCGAATGCGGCGCCGCGTGGTGGGTGACACTCACCATACGGAAGGTGATTTGGTGAATAGATTGTTGGTAGAGAGCCGCACATCTATTCGCGCGGCTGAGGTTCAGGCGCGAGCTAAAGAAGCGCAATTTAGTCTTTCTCTTCGCGAGACAGGGGACAATGTCCGCCGGGCTGGAAAAATGAATAACGCTCCTCTGTTGATCCGGTTGGTGCGTCACCCTTTCAAACTTAGGCGAGCCTACTTCTCCCGTATTGAGCTTGAAGGTTCAAAGCCTACAGTTGAATTTCGCGAGAACTTTGGGGTTAGAAAGGTCCTTGATTCGCGTCAGTCTTTTGAGGCTGGCTCTCCTGTAGGTAATCGCGAACGTGTGAAATCAACAGATCGCATCAGTGCGGATGCCTGGCTTCAGCAGGAGACATTACGTGGCTGAGGAAGACCTACGTAAGTTTGGCGGGGTTCCGGGTGTGTTCTCTTCCTTCGAGGTTATCGGCGAGGTGACCGAGGCGCTCCATAGTCTTTTAAAGAAAAGCTACTATGTAACGGAGCGTGTGCCTCGACTTGAGGAGGACATTAGCTTTGTCCCCAAAGATCGAGAGCAAGTGATCTATATCTATATGTATAGGCTGGCCGAGAATCCAAACCTGAAGAATAGAAAGCGTCTCCGCGAGGCGCCTGTAGAGGTTCCAGGAGAGGGTGTCTTTTATCACCGCCCACCTGTGATTTTAGATGTCTTTTATCTCATCTGTGTCCACTCTAAATTTCGCTCGGAGGCCGAGCGACTATTGGGTTGGACGTTGCTGACGATGAATAACACCACTAGCCTAATCAAGCGCCCGCGTAGGTTTATTCTACCAGAGGGGCGAGCTGTCGACTCTCTCGGGCGTGACTGGAATCCAGAAGGCAAGCTGGAAGGCGATGGGCTCGCTGTTGAGAAGGTATCCTTGGCTTTGGTCGACGATCTCACAGTTGGCGACGCTATCAATATTTTTACAATGAATGAGGCGCCATATCGCCCGTTTCTTACATATCGAGCGAGACTTGCCCTCGATGGTCCGTTATTGTCGACATCAGGAACTGATATTAGTATGGGTCGACTTGACGACCCTATGGAACAGCCGGATCGTAAAGCTAGCGCCACCAAATCACAAGAGCCAATATCCAGACCTTCGGGGCGGATTGTGGGCTCTCCACCACCTCCTAAAAGAGTAACCCCGGGTCCTACGGCCCATAAACTTCGGGCAACACAGCCCACAAGCAAGAAAGAGGACAAATAAACCATGGATTTTCATACCCCAGGTGTCTACGTTCGCGAGGTCGATAGCGGAGCTAAGTCGATCTCTTCAGCAGCAACTTCAATCCCAGGATTTTTAGGGCTGTTCCCATACTCACCAAAGGCCGATGCGATAGCAGTTACTGCTTCTGGCGCATCTGGGTCGGTTACGGGTAAGGTTCTACCTGCTCTTGTCGACGCTTCAGGTGCAGTCAAGGGTGGAGCAGATGGTTGTACAGCTTTAGTTAGCGCTTTCAACCTAAAGGGCCGTCAAGTAAAAGACGTGAAGAAACTTCTCGATCTAAATGGCCACAAGGTGAAAATTACATCATCTAAGGGCTCTACAAAGATCTCTGATGAAAAGGACGCGAAGGTCTCCTTCTCAATAGCGGACTCTGTAGTAGATGCTGACGGTAAGGTAGTCTCAGATGATGACGCGGCTGTTGAAGCTATGCTGAATAACCTCGGGAACACATTTGCCGTGGGAAGCCCAAACGCCAAGCACGCGAAAGACCTGCTCGCCGTATACGGCTACAAGTTCGAGAGTGCCTCAGAGAGCGCGTTGAACTCTGAGTATTCCGTACCACCAGTCTCAGTGACAAATAAGAGCGAATTCCAGCGTTGGCTTCAGAGCTTCTACGCAGAGTACGTACTTTCTACGACCACAGTAGAAGATCTCATTGGTCAGTCTTTCGACGATATGGATGATGCTGTAGACGCGATATTCGCGGCAATGGCTTCAGACGACTCTCTAAAGAAGAGCTTTGCGGCGTTCTTGTCACAGCCTACAGTCTTCAGCTTTGTTTCTGCCATGAATGGCTTTTACGATAACGGTGGTGAGAAGGCTTATGTCTACCTCATGGGTGTTAGTAACACCGACTGTTCAGTCCGCGAGAACCAGGCAGACAAGCTTGGTCTATACGCGTTCGATGACTGTGAAGACATGGCTCTTATGGTCTCTCCAGGTCTCAATCCATCACAGCAACGTGAGACACTTGAGCACTGTGAGACTCGTAAGGACCGTTTCGCTATCTTAGATGGCCCAATGGTCTCTACAGGTGACATGGACATTCCTGCTTCTGCCAAGGGTTACGGTGCCATGTATGTGCCATGGGTGAAAGTCACTAAGCCAAGCTGGTATAACGGTGATCAATCTCACTTGGCTGTTACAGGTCCAAACAGGCGTAAGCTTGTGAAGGCGTCTAAGAATGAGCTCTACGCTCCACCATCAGGGCACTTGGCGGGTCTTTTCTGCCGTGTAGATGGTACGCGAGGTGTTCACAAGGCTCCAGCGAATGAACTCTGTATGGGTATCACTGGCTTGAGTCAGCACATCAACCGCATTGAGCAAGGTCAATACAACGACCGCGGTATTAACGTTATCCGCTCTTTCAAGGATCGTGGAATTCGTGTTTGGGGTGCTCGCACCTTGGCCACAAAGAGCGATGCTTCTTGGAAGTACATCAACGTTCGCCGCCTGTTCATAATGGTAGAGCAATCAATAATGAGCGGATCTCAATGGTCTGTTTTCGAGCCAAACGATCAATCTCTGTGGAAAAAATTGCAGCGTGATATCACTGCATACCTCCTACGTGTATGGTCATCTGGAGCTTTGTTTGGACAAAATCCAGACGAGGCATTCTATGTAAAATGTGACGAAGAGACAAATCCAAGGTATCTGATAGATGCCGGTCAGGTGAATGTCCAGATCGGTATCTGTCCGGTGAAGCCGGCAGAATTTGTTATCTTCAGCATTGGTCAATGGGACGGTGGCGCACTCATAGATGAGTAAACTAAGCCCTTTGATTTATAAACCTTCCGAGGCGTATGTCATCAACGCACCGGATCAAAAAACAGGAGTACACAAATGCCAATAGGTACAACCGAAGAGCTCTACGGAGCATATAACTTCCTACTGGAAATATCCGGTGGGGATCACCCAGACACCAAAGTAGTCGTAGGCGGTTTCAAATCCGTCAGCGGCATGGACTCAGAGACTGAAATCGTTGAGTTCAAGCAAGGTAACGACAAGATCGTTCGTAAAAAGCCCGGGCGTACAACATACGCCAACATCGTGCTTGAGCGCGGATGGACCAACACCGACAACCTTTGGGAGTGGCGTAAGAACATTGAGAACGGTGAGATTGATCGCCGCTCTGGTTCTGTAATCATTCTCGATAACGACGGTGATACTGAAGTCGCTCGTTACAACTTTTACGATGCCTGGCCGTGCAAGTGGGAGGTCCCTACAATGGACTCCGACTCGTCAGCTATGGCTATCGAAAAGATCGAGATGGCTGTTGAGAGGGTTGAGCGCGGATAACTTCGCGAATCTACCCTATCGATAATCAGTCGGTAAACGTTGGGTTTAGCACTGAAAACAGTCCCTGCTATCACTTTTTATAGGTGATGGCGGGTGCTGTTTTCGGTGTTGACCCCATGTTGCTTTAGTGTGTTTGGAGAAGAACTATGGAATTAAAGACAGAGTACGAATTCGTATTGCCGCGTGGATACGTGGACAGCGAGGGTAACCTTCACCGTGAAGGGGTCATGCGCCTCGCAAACGCGAAGGATGAGATCATACCTCTAAATGATATGCGTGTTCAGCGTAATAGAGCCTACCTGATTATTGTTTTGTTATCACGAGTTATCAAGACGATTGGTGGCGTGACTGATGT
>CAWVYO010000046.1:0-17464 GCA_963934385.1 uncultured bacterium | reverse complement strand
GTTGTCGATGTTAGCGTTCTTGGACCACGATTCTACATGGCTTGGGACCCTTGGGGTGATGAGCGTACGGTTATCCGTGGTGGTTATGGTCGCTTTAACAGCATCTCAAACCTCGGTGTTGCGAATGACCTCTCTCAATCGGGGTTTGGTTACAAGCTCTTTGTTGGCGAGTTGTTCGACAACTTCACAAGCTCTTCTGTTGAAGAGGCCGATCAGGTTCCACTAGAGAACACAAACCGAGTTGGTGAGCACCTTACGGCACCACACTCAGACGAGTTCACAATTGGTGGTGCTCGTGAGCTTTACCAAGACATCGTATTCGACGTGAACTTCTCTGCAAAGTTCACATCAAATGTCTACGTGTTTGATGAGACAAACGTTGTTTGGGATCAAGATGGTTACAGCTTCGTAGGTACCTCAAACGGTAATACTGCTCAGTACTTACGACTAAGGACACCAACAGTGTCTCGTCGTGACTACTACCAGACAGACGTATCACTAAAGAAGAACTTCTCCGACAGATGGCAGCTGCTCTCGACATATTCCTATGTCGTCTCACGTGGTACCATCCAGACGGGCTCAGATTCAGGGTTGGCTATTCCACCCCAATACGAGCTGAAATACGGAAACCTTCCAACTGATATTCGTCACCAAATCAAGATGGCAGGGTCGTATGACTTCCCTAACGATCCTTGGACTACGCGTCTTGGGTTCCAGTTCTCATACTTCTCTGGCTACCCTGTTACCCGTTACTACTACACTGTAGGGTACGGCGGAAATGCACAGTTGAAAGACCACGTTGGAACTTATGCTAGAACTGAGCCAACCTACTACATCGACCTGATGGCTCAGCAAGCTATCGACGTTCGTCGAGGAAAACTGTGGCTGATTGGTCAGCTGCAGAATTCTATAAACGCGCAGCAGGCTGACTCTGTAAATACTGGTATTGGTACACAGAACCGTTGGTTCATCTACTCTCGCCAGAGCCCACTTCAAATCGCCCTCTCACTTAAATACGAGTACTGATTATGCGGACACTTGTTTTATCTCTCGCGGTTATCGCGATCACAGGCTGCACCTTTGACGAGCACCTCCCTCAGGTTGATGTTCGCGGTACAGTCGTTCTACCACGTGAAGCAGCGGTCTTTACCGTTACTGACGCAAAGACAGGCGATACGGAAGAAGTCGAAGATGTGAGGGCTATCGGCCCTGTTATCCTCGGTGTGTTTCCAAGTGTAAGCACTGACGACTTCGGTTACCCACACCCCGAGATGGGCCCCATCATTGTAGATGGAACCCCTGGTAACACCTACCCATATGGTGGCGGAACAGTTGGTCGTTACGACTTTGCCTGTTTCTCGGACCTCTCCTGTAGGATCGTCACTGGTCGCTTTAAGAACTTCGATGACATCTTGAACTGGTACAGCGACACCTTGGGTGACCCTGTTGTCGATGAGTTCGGGCAGGTTGTAGATTCCGATGAGTATTTCCGAGCATACTGCTACGAACTCTTTGAGATGACCACAGACCGTGAGTTGTCGTTCCTGTCAGAATATCTAGACACCGATGGCAACATAGTCTCAGATCTGGACTTTCAGCAGAATGCTGATGGTGACTACGAGGCAGAGTTCGACCTTTGGCAGGTTACCTACGAAAAAGACATGAAGATTTGGGGTTGGATGGACTCACCTAGTGAGAACTTCACCTTTTCAACTTGCGATCTAGATCGTGGTCAGGAGAATAACGAGTATTCTAACGATTACTACTACGGTGCTAACTTTACAGACCTTATCAACTTCCCGAGTAAGTACATTTACGACGGAGATTGGACGGTACAAGCACCGTATGTTTTCACTGAGCCAGATGCTGATTCCTACAGGGCAGCCGAGTTATCTGCTTCAGAGGTAAGTGTTCGAATGGACTATCTAGTTGGAGCAGAGGATTAATATTATGACTATATCTAAGGCTATTGTTTCCATCTCTGTTGTCGGTTTAACGCTGGCAGCTTGTGACCGTGAAGGTCGTACATATCTCTCAGAGCCAAACCCTAACTACCCAGGTGTTCAGGATCTAGGAGAGATGGGTGTTATTGAGCTTGGAGACTTCCAGGACTCTCGTACAGAGGTGATCCACTACGGTCGCATTGGAGCTGCAGATGCAGGGACGTACGGTGGAACGACCTTGACTTTCGCTGGAACAGGCGGAGAGGTTTGCGTTATGGTCGACCCAGAAGCAGTGTTTTGGAACGAGTCTGTAAGTGCGCAGTCTCCAACCGAAAACTATTCATACCAAGACAACTACAAAGATGATGGTGACATTGACCTAGAGGTAGGTCTTACTGCTTACTATACAGGCTCGCCAGGTTACGAAATGGGCGACTTTGCTGCTGTTTACGAGGATTCTCTCGGGAACGAGGTCCGCCTTGAGTTCAACGAGTGCTACATGGCGGGTTACGGTAACCTTCCCGATGCCCACGGTGGTCGCGGTGCCATTGAGTATTGTACAATTGACACCTCTGTACACCCTGGTAAGAGCTACACAGTTGTACTCAACACCTTCTCAGTACCCCTTGATGATGGATTGGTAGATTACGCTTTCGCTATCGTAGATGGCGCATGTAATGATATCGCTAGCTCTATTGGCGGTCTAACCGAGTGTACTATGCCATCGGAAGCTCGCGATGCAGATAATATGGATTTGGCGCACGAGCCGTTCGAAGCTCTTGAATCAGCGTTCTGTAACAACAATCTCTTTGAGTTCTGCACAGCTAACCCAGACCTTTGTGGTGACGAAGAATAGGTAAGGGTTTCGGCTTTTATTTAGTGAGGGCTGACCCCAACCGGGTCGGCCCTTCTTGTTTTTGGCGTAAGTAGGTTTTTAGTTTGGTGGTTGGACAGAGATAGGAGCGGTTCCAAAAGCGAGCCCGTTAACGGTACGGATCCATAGATCTCCGTTGGCGTCCCAAATAAGGTTCGCCCAAGGTTCAATGGAGCTGGATTCACCCTGTTGGTCCGCAAACATACTCACACCTGACTCGCTGTTATAGTTGAGCACCCAAGCCCCTTCGGGGCCAGCCAATAGGCTCTCTATTTGATTCCCGTTGCCCGGTAACGCAACAGGAGTTGGGGTATCGATGAGATTACCATTGAGTGTCCACCATTGAGTGGCGATCACATCTGTGGGTTGTTCAGTATCTACTGCCTCACCCACAGAAATGTTGGCAGTTATTACAGAGAGCCCCTGCTGCTCTTCGTAAGTTGAGATCCCAAAGGATCCTCTGGTCGAGGTTCCACGACCTTGGATCACCCTTAGTCCACGGGCAGGGAGTCCTGTGGCGGCAGATAGGGTGTATAGGTCAACTCCTTCACTGTGCCCTAAGAGAAGCCTCAAAGCCCCAGAGCTGTCGATACCTGATTCGGTCCAGACTGGTTTGGAGCGCATCCTTACAACCGATGTGATGGCCTCGAGTCTGCCATTTTTTATCTCTGCGACTCTAACCTCTCCGGTAATGCCCGCTGGTGACGGTATCCAAAGAGGTATTAGTAGCTCGCCAGATGTTGTTGTTATCCCGCGGGCTAGCAGCTCAACCTGTGGGTAAGGCAGATCCACTGTGTCGACTCTGTTCTGCGACGATCCGTTACTTTCAATAAAGCCGATTCCTCGTTCGCCATGTCTCCAGTATATGAACCTGTTTAGGGCTTGGGCCGGTAAGGAGCGCGAAAGAGTGGGGTCTATTGGGTCAGATAGGTGAGCAATGTGGGTGTTGAAGCTATCTCCGTCAATCTGATTACCACTCACCGAGTGTATGTAGAGGTCATAACCTTCACCAGCTCGGTGAAGCCAGGTAGCGTGAAGCCCTGTTCTCTCTATTCCCATTACCTCAGAAGGGAGATGATCTGCTACAGGATTTGTGACCTGTATCGATACCTGGGTTGTGGGGATCTCGAAGAGCCCAGCTTGGCCATCTACCTCAATTGAAATATTGTAATCACCGAGACCCAGGCTGGCTCCAGAAGGGATCTCAATGTCTACAGTCCTCATGCCCCGTGGTTGAATAGTCCAGAGGGTCATGGGGTCGACCTCTGGTGGGGTTGTAAACCTGGTCTGTGTTTGACCCGAGTTTCCCCGAGAGTCAACAGTTTCGACTTTGAATCGGACTAGCCAGGGCCGAGCGGACAGGTTTTGGAAGGTAGCGGGCTCAGAACTGGTGTTGTTTACTGTCAGTGTTACGATGATTGGTTGCCCGATAAGGTACTCTGCTCGAAGATCCCCCCGAAGCTCGAAAGGTTGGTCTATCTCCTCTGCAGGATCCGATGTAACCACCATTGGGCTCACAGGCTGTGTAGTCGACACCTCCTGTGCTAAAGCCCCCGCTATTACAAGTTGGCAAATAAAAAGGGGTAACATTTCCTAATCTCCAGTGAGGTCTAGTTGGTTTACAAGCCAGTTACTGGCTTCTGTCTTTGTGGAGAGCCTTCCCGATAGTTGAGCTTTGCGAACTGCTTTTATCCAGTGACCCATATCCGGACCATCTGCAACACCTAGGTCACTCAAGGTCTGCCCGTCTATAAGTACAGGGAGTGGACCATCTACTATATTTAGGGTCTTTGCGCGACCGTACAGCTCTGTTCTATCTAACCCAGGTATTACGCTGGAATTGGTAGCAATATAGAGAGCTAGTCCAGCCGAAATGTCACAGTGCTCAGCCATTGTACGCAAAAGTGTGTTTAGATCTTCGGTACCCGAACGCAGTGTTTCAAGCAGACCTGTGACCTGTTTTACTAATGGTGCTTTTCCGTAACGACGAATCTTAAAGTAGCTAAGTGCTTTAGTAGGTGGGTTGCCAGATGCGTGTAAAAGGGCACCCCACATAAGAACTAACCGCTGAGCGTCACTCTTAAGATCAGCGCGCAATTCAGACGCAGCGCTCCAGTTGTCGTACATTTGATCCAAAGAGGCTCCAGCGGTGAATGGGATCACCGTGTTGAGTTGGCCTAGGTCTTCAAGTACTTTTAAGGCGGTCTGAGGGTTTGGTGACTCGAGCATTATGCGGTGCAATTCCGTAAGAATTCTCTCTACGGGTATCCCTGAAAGGTCGCAACCTCTACACAGCGTGGCTAACGATTCCGTTATTTCGAATTCGAAAATAGAGGCGAACCGGACTACGCGCAATACCCTCAAGGGGTCGTCACCAAAGAGTGATGCGTCCACCTCTCTTAGAATCCCATTTTTTAGATCTGAAACTCCGTTGAACGGATCGACTATTTCCTGTGAGATGGGGTCTAGCATTATAGCGTTTATGGTGATGTCCCTGCGCCGGGCGGCCTCAGATACTCCCATGAAAGGGTCAGGCTGCACAGATGTAGGGGATGAGTCGCGTCGAGGTAGTGATACGTCCAGCGTTTGATCTCCTATTGTGACCTTGTATACCCCAAAGCTCTTCCCCACAAAGTCGACTCTACCGTGGGCTAGCAGAACTCTCTCAAGATCCTCGCTGGAAATTTTGTGAGCTTCTAGATCAACATCCTTTGAACCGCGCATAGCGATGTTGTCTCTAACCCATCCGCCCACAGCAAACAGTCGCCCTCCTTCGGCTGATATCGAGAGCGCCAGTTTGGCGACAAGTGATGGAATTGGCATCATTATTTTGGCTCAACTTGAAAGCAAGGGGTTTACCGAGCATACTATAAGAGATACTCTCACTACTCGGTAGCCTATCCACTAAGAGGTGTTCGTGAGCCTAATATTTCCATTGTTATTTTCTCTTGCCGCAAATGCTCAGGTCCCAAGTGTAGGTGAGCCAGCGAGTCTTTTTAGTCTTCCGGCTATTAACGAGGCGACAACAGAAGCGTCTGGCTCTAGGATATCTTTGGCAGAGATTACAGATGATCCTTCTAATCGAAGCAGTGTAGTTCTCTATTTCTTTGCTAAAGATAGCGGTGGTAGTGGGTTGGCTGAACTTAATTCAGTCTATAATTCCCACCGTCGTGACGGGCTTCAGGTTTTTGGAGTAAGCGTTGATCAGGGCGAGCTCGGTGAGCTTTCGAATTGGATCGAGGGTCAGGGACTAGACTTCCCTGTGTTGCGTGACAATCATCGTGTTGTTGCGGCGAGGTACGGTGTATCTATGCTGCCAATGACCTTTATTATCGACCCCAGTGGCGACCTGTTTGCAGTCGGAGCCCCGAACGCCGGGCAGCTCGAGTCCGAGCTTGAGTCCGAATTGTCAGGGTTGTTACAGTAGCGGGCTTTAGGAAAGTGTGCTTGAAACTCTTGATCCCCATGTTCCTTTTGAGTGGAGTTTCACAGGCTGTAGAGTCTGTAGAGAGCTGGCCTGCGCCTTTGGGCGTTGGGGTGGCTGTGGTTGATGACGCCTCTCTTCCGGTGTCCGTTAGCCCCAAGACAGTAGAGGGGTTTGAGCAGTTTTTTCGAGGTAGCGTCAACTACGAATTGACCTCCTCGCTTTCGGACGGAAGCTCTAACGCGGGGATTCTTGCCAGTTTAGGAGAGCGCTGCGGAGAACGAGGAGTTTGTTGGCGTGACGCTGTAACGTCCCTTGGTTTGGATTTACTGGTGAGGGTGGAATTAGGTTTTTTGGGTACAAGAGAGATAGGCTACACACAGATATTTGGAGCCGAAGGAGCGCTCCTTGTAGAGCCTTTACAGATGAACCTACCTCGTGGAGGCGGGGTCGACCTGGCAGCAGCGGGCTTACTGTTTAGCACCACAGCCGATCTAATTGTAGAATTAGAGCCAGCAGCTGCAAGGTTGATAGTTGATGGCGTTACGCGCAATATCTCAAATCAAGAATTAGTGGAAATCTCATCGCTTTCTCCGGGGCGTCACTTAGTCCAGGTTGAAGGAGCCAGGATGGAGGATAGGGTCGAGGTGGTGACTCTGTTGCCGTCCAGGACAGGGCGATCTGCTCCAGTTTATGAGCCAGTTATTTTGAGTGTTACTCCCTCTCAATGGGGGGCAGTAGCATTGCCGATAATACTCTCTCTAGGTGCAGGATCTGTTTATTGGGCTATCTATCACGATGGAATTGCGATCAGATAGCTGTGGTTTCCTCTACTCTGTGGTAAGGTGTCGATCGCTGTTCAAAGGAGAAAACTGGCCCAATGAGCTTGATAAGAACCATCAAACACCTGCTGCCTATATGCCTATTCGTAGGATCCTCTGCCTTGGCTGATCCAATGGGAACAATATCGGTTGTTTCAAACGTTGATGGCGCTAATGTTTACGTCGATTACGTAGAGGTCGGAGTCACCCCGTATGAAGGTGAGTTGACTGTAGGTAGTCACTCAATAAGGATCGTGGCGGATAACTTCACTCCCTGGGCGACTAGGGTTGGTATATCGGAGGGCGTTCCCAGTGAAGTATCTGCAGAGCTATTCTCTGGCAGCGGTACAGTAGAGTTTATGGTGACCCCAACTGGCGCGACAGTAACAGTTGATGGTCAGGCTATGGGTAGCGCTCCTATTAGGCTTAGTGACATGCCCGTTGGCGATCACGAGTTCACATTGATTGCGCCGCAGCACGAACCAGTCTCTGGAAGCTTCACATACACGGATGGAGCCAATGTACTCATTTTTGAGCAGTTACAGTCATCCCAAGGTCTGTTCTCTTTTGGCTCGAACCCAAGCGGTGCAAATGTATATCTAGATAGCGAACTTGTTGGTGTAACTCCCCTGAGTCTAACAGAGATTGAGAGTGGGGCTCACCGCGTGCGTATCCAATTAGAAGGTTATGGCACAGCGCTGCGCGAGGTCGACACGTCTGATGGTACTAGGGGGGATGTACAGGTCACAATGGTGGCCGATTCGCCCGAGCTTCTGGTTAAGACGGGAAACGATAGTGCCCTGGTCTATGTGGACGGTCATCTAATTGGAGAGGGTCCTAAGGTCTCTTTAGATATTGCTCGAGGGACTTACCTTGTAAGGGTAGAAGCTCCTGGAGTTCAGGTTGTTGAGCGGTCGGTGAGGGTCCCTAGAGAGGGAAGAGTAAGCTACAGGGCCACGTTGTTTCAGGAGGGATCACCAGACAGCTCGACTCTGGAGATTATATCCCCGCTTACATCTCGCTGGACCTTCTGGGCTGCTGTAGGTGCTGGAACTGTAGGAGTGGGTGTCACGGGGGCAGTTGTCGCCGAATCAATGAAGCCTGAACCGGCACCAACTGGTGATGTAGAGGTGTTGCTACCGTGAAGTTAAATATTATCCCATTGGCGATCTTGTTGTCTGCCTGTACGGCTCCAGAGACCCCCACTTCCATTTTGGTTGGAATCGATACTGAGGAGGCTAGCGCCCTATCGGGAATGGCAGATGCTGTTGGTGTTATTATAGATCCAAGCAGCCCGTTTTTAGATTCGTCTGGAGATGAGATAGTGGCTGGAGAGCAGGGCGCTCTATTGTTCGCTGACTGGGTAGAAGACGACCCCGAGTTAGAGGCCGCCTATCTGTATGATCTGGACGAGGGGTTTAAAATATTAGAGCTGAAGCAGGGGAACAACAGTCCCTCTATGAGCTTCTTGGCCCTTGGTTGGAGTGGTGTGACTTTGATCGCATCTTCTCCAGCAACCGAAGAATACTCCTTTGCTGATCAGACCGTTCAAGAGGTGACGATCACAGGGTTTTCACTCTTAGATACGCCAATTCACCCCTGTAATGACGGAGACGATAACGATTTAGACGGTTGGGTTGACGAGGAAGATCCCGACTGCGACTCTTCGATTGAGGAGACTGGTTTTGGCGATGGCGAGTGTAATGACGGTCTAGATAACGACGAAGATGGTCTCATTGATCGTGAGGACGAAGAGTGCGATGTCGCAACTGATGAATCAGAAATAAGTATCTGTGACGACGGTCTAGACAACGATTTCGATGGCTGGACTGATGCCGACGACCCAGAGTGCCTAGTAGCGGGTGTAGAGAACGGCGACTATACCGATTATGAGTGCAATGATGGTCTGGATAACGATAACGACGGTCTCACTGATTCCGATGATCCAGAGTGTATCGATTCATTAGCTACAGAGTTTCTGCCGGGATGTTCCGATGAGGTAGACAACGACGGCGATGGCTGGACTGACGTGTACGATCCCGATTGTACGACTGGGGATGAAGAGGTCGGTTATGGCTCAGTTGAGTGCAACGATGGTGTTGATAACGACGGTGATCTGTCTACTGACTTCTTTGATCCTAGTTGTGCCGATGCCTTAGATGACACCGAGTTTAACGACTGCGAAGACGGGCTGGATAACGACGCAGACTCTTGGATTGATATTGACGATCTGGGTTGTCTTGGCAGTATCTACGGCGAGAGCGAAGGATCTGGCTTTGAGGGCTCAACTGAGTGCAACGATGGTTTAGATAACGACGGTGACAGTGATATCGACGGTTTCGACGTTGACTGTGACTCATCAGCCGACGATACCGAGGCAGAAGCCTGTTCTGATTCATTGGATAACGATTCCGACGGATGGATCGATTTAGACGATCCGGACTGTGATGCAGGAGATACCGAGGCGGGCTACGGCACTACTGAGTGTAACGATGGATCGGACAACGACTTTGACGGAAAGGTCGACTCTGATGACGTAGATTGTGACAATGCGCTGGACGACGCTGAGGAAGACTACTGTTCAGACTCGGTGGACAATGACTCCGATGGCTGGATCGATGCGGATGACCCAGACTGCTCGGTTGGCAGCTCCGAGAGTGGTTGGGGCTCAACTGAGTGTAACGATGGGATAGACAACGATGGAGACTTCTATATAGACGCTCTCGATACGGTCTGTACTGCAGCCAGTGATACGGTTGAGGCAGGTGAGTGTGAAGATCTGTTGGACAACGACTCCGATGGTTACATAGATGCTGAAGACCCGGACTGTGTCACAGGTAGCACAGAGACGGGGTATTCGGGAACTCAGTGTAACGACGGTGTCGATAATGACAGCGACAGCGACATCGACTCTGCTGACGATGACTGCGATGATGCTGGTGACCTCTATGAGCAAGAGTATGCATGTTCCGACTCGGTGGACAATGACTCCGATGGCTGGATAGATGATGACGATCCGGGCTGCAACGGTACGGCAACTGATAATCAAGAGGGACCGTCAACTTCTTCGTCTGCGTGTAATGACGGTAGCGACAACGATTTAGATGGGCTTGTTGATTCAGAAGATCCTGGTTGTAACGAGGGTAGTGACAACGACGAAACAGACATCTCTACTGATTGTAACGACCTTCAGGACAACGATTCTGATGGCTGGATAGATGCTGAAGACCCCGACTGTGACGGGACGGATGTTGAGTCAGGTGTTGGTGCAACCGAGTGTAACGACGGACTAGATAATGACTCTGATGGATCTGTGGATACTGATGACTCTGAATGCTTTGATGCCCTAGATGACGTAGAGAGCTCCTCGTCGACTGACTGTACTGACGGCGAAGACAACGACGAAGATGGTTGGCGTGATGATTTAGATCCAGACTGCTCAACCGGAACCGAAGAGTTAGGAACCTCATCTAGCGAGTGCAATGACGATAGCGACAATGACGGTGACGGTGACGTTGATTTCGACGATATCGGTTGCGACGACGGTTTCGATGACGATGAGGTAGATGGCACCTGCTATGGCGACGGTCTAGACAATGACTCCGATGGTTGGATCGACGACCAAGATCCCGACTGCGACGAAGATGAGGATGAGCTGGGGTACGGTGACTCCGAGTGTAACGATGGCGTGGATAACGACGGCGACCTGCTAATAGACGAAGTTGATACAGGTTGCGATAGCGCCTATGACACTGTCGAAGACGACAATGCGGATGACTGCGAGAACGGCTCTGACGATGACGGAGACGGCTGGTCAGACGCAGATGATATTGACTGCCTATCTACGGGGAATGAGTCTGCAACTACAAGTTTCGCTTGTAATGACGGGCTGGATAACGACTCAGACGGCACCATAGATGCAGCCGACTCAGACTGCATAGTGGCTTGGCAGGACTACGAGCAAGCAGAGCCAGTCTGCACAGATTTTGAAGACAATGACTCCGATGGTTGGGTCGATACAGATGATCCAGATTGTAGTTTTAGCGGTGAGGAGGTCGGGTTCACCACTGTCGTCTGTAACGATGGCATTGATAACGACTCCGATGGAGACATAGACTCGGACGATTCGGATTGTGAAGACGCGCTCGATGAAGATGAGGACTCTCTAGACGCCACCTGTTTGGACGGTACGGACGATGACTCCGACGGTTGGGTTGACGATGAGGACCCTGACTGCTTTAATGGTGGCGTTGAGTCCGGTGGTGCTGCTGGTTTGGCTGAATGCAACGATGGAGTTGACAACGACTCCGACGGTGACATCGACGCAAACGATACCGGTTGTGACGACGCGTGGGACAACCTCGAGCTGAGTGCGTCGTCGACTGACCCATGCTCGGATGAGTTAGACAATGACTCCGATGGTTGGATCGATTCGGACGATATTGACTGTGGTGTATACGGTCTTGAGTTGGGTTGGGGCACTTCTGTCTGTGGGAATGGTATCGACGACGACTCAGATTCTCTTGTTGATGCTGAGGACTCGGGCTGCGCGCTTGCGATTGACAGTAATGAGTCCGATCCAGATTCTACGTGTTCCGATCTATTAGATAATGACTTTGACAGCTGGATAGACGGGGATGATCCCGACTGTGTGTTGGGAGTTTCAGAGGACAACAGCTTCGCATCGACAGCCTGCCACGATGGTGTTGATAACGATTTAGACAGCTTTGTAGATGGTGACGATCCTCAGTGTCTGAACGCTTGGGCTAACCAGGAGGACGCCCTTGCGGCAGGTAGCTGTATCAACGCCATTGACGATGACCTCGATGGTTGGGTGGACGACACTGATCCGGACTGTATGTTTGGTAACGCCGAGCGAGGGGCCTTCCCTTCAGCCTGTAACGACGGTGTTGATAACGACCTCGATGGCTACGCCGATGCGGAGGATCCAGGTTGCCTAGAGGCACTAATGGATACAGAGGTGGACGGTGACGTCACCTGCTCTGATTCGAGTGACAACGACGGCGACGGTTGGACTGACGATGACGATCCAGACTGCTTGTTAGGTTACGCCGAGGATGGCTCCTGGCAAGTGGCTTGCTCCGATGGACTGGATAACGACTCAGACGGTTATGCGGACTCAACCGATAGCGACTGTGACTCGGGGTTTGATGTAATAGAGGGCGATGGTACCTCTTGTGATGACCAATCTGACAATGATAGCGATGGCTGGATCGACGACGATGATCCAGACTGCTGGTATGTGGGCGAAGAGGTTGGCTTTATAACTAGTGAGTGCAACAACGGCGCCGATGACGACAACGACAGCTACACTGACGGTAACGATACAGGTTGCGACAACGCATGGGATAGCCTTGAGACCAACCCTGGATCCGTATGTAGTGACTCCAGTGACAACGATAGCGACGGCTGGATTGACGACGAAGATCCCGACTGTGTTACCTCGACCGCTGAGGCTGGGTACACAGGTGCTGCGGAGTGTAACAATGGCGTAGATGATGACGGGGATGCTCTTGTAGATAGTGAAGACAGTGAGTGTCTTGACGCTTGGGATAACCTCGAGGCGACAGTGGCTGACGCAACCTGTTCCGATGGTGCAGACGACGACGGCGATGGTTGGTACGACTCAGACGATCCTGACTGTTCTTGGAGTGCAACAGAGCTAGGTTATGAGACCTCGTTTGTGTGTAACAACGGGACTGACGATGACGCCGACGGCTACACTGACGCCGATGACTTTGGTTGTGAGTCGGCGTTTGACGCCGATGAGAGCCACTTGGCGGAGTGTGCTGACACGATCGACAACGATGGTGATGGTTGGTACGACACAGATGATCCCGACTGCGCAACTTCGGCTACTCTTTACGAGCAAGGGGGCTACAGTTCTTCTTATGTGTGTAACAATGGGTTGGACGATGACAGCGACGGTTTGATTGACTCCGATGACCTGGGCTGTGCTGATGCAGTTGATTCAGATGAAGCGGATCCAATCACTGAGTGTAATGACACGCTAGATAACGACTCTGACGGTTGGGTGGACACAGATGATCCCGACTGCCCAACATCTACAACGGCCACTGAGCAGGGCGGTTACAACGTCGCTTACCAGTGTAATGACAGCTTGGATAATGATTTTGATGGTTTCTCGGATTCTCAAGATCCTGAATGTGCCTCTGGCTGGGATAACGCTGAGCAGTAGTATGTAGAGGTGCCTGGGACTGAAACGGTGCGTCCCGAGGCATTACCAGATAGAAGACCTGCGACTATGGAGGCCAGAAATGCTCAAGAATGCGCGACGCACTCATGTGTGTGGGGAATTAACCGCCGATAACAACGGTATTACGGTAACAATTCAGGGTTGGGTTGATAGCTATCGCAACCTCGGCGGCGTGACGTTTCTAAATATTAGAGACCGTTACGGGAAGGTTCAGGTGACTGTTGATGAGCGGTGTGCGGATAATGTTCGCGAGCTGGCTGCCAAGGTTCGTCAGGAGTTCGTTGTTGAGGTGACAGGCAAGGTCGTTATGCGATCAAATCCCAACAAGAAGATCCCAACAGGAGAGATAGAGATCGTTCCTAGCGAGTTTACACAGTTGTCTAATACGCCACCTCTCCCGTTTACACCAGAGAGCGCCGCTAATGCACACGAGGAGACACGCCTAAAGTATCGTTACCTCGACCTGCGTCGTCCAGAGCTTCAGAAAAACCTGGTTATTCGACATAAGGCAGCACAGGCTGTTCGCGGGTATCTAGACTCAGAGTCGTTCCTTGAGATCGAGACACCGGTACTCACTAAGGCGACCCCAGAGGGGGCTCGTGACTACTTGGTACCATCTCGTGTCCACGCAGGTCAGTGGTATGCGTTGCCTCAGAGTCCTCAAATCTTCAAGCAGCTGCTAATGGTGTCAGGCTTAGATAGGTATTTTCAAATCGTAAAGTGTTTTAGAGACGAGGATCTTCGAGCAGACCGTCAGCCAGAGTTTACTCAGATCGATATTGAGATGTCGTTTCCTACACAGGAGATGGTGATTGAGCTCGCCGAAGGTGTGTTGCGGTCAATGTGGAGCAGTGTTCGTGGGATTGAGATCCCAGATATTGTCCGTATTACCTGGCAGGAGTCCATGGATCGCTTTGGGGTTGACGCACCGGATACCCGATTTGCTATGGAGCATGTATACCTCACCGATGAGCTCTCAAAGTCGGAGTCCCGTATAGTGGGGGGTGCTATTTCTGATGGTGGAATCGCAAAAGCCATGAACGTAAAAGGTGCCGCTGGTACCAGCTCACGGAAGGTTATCGATCGTTGGACTGAGTTTGTTAGGCGCTACGGAATGGGTGGACTTATGTGGGGTAAGGTCAACGCAGATGGTTGGAGTGGTCCAATGGGCAAGCTCTTGTCCGAGTCTGAGCGCGAGGTTGTAGGGGCCAAGCTTAACGCCGAAGAGGGCGACCTTCTATTGCTGGGGCTTGGAGCTGAGAAGAGTGTTCAGGCAGGTCTTGGGCGCCTTAGGGCACATCTTGGTAAGGAGCTTACACTTTACCCTAGAGAAAAGTTCTCTTTCTGTTGGGTTGTTGACTTCCCTGCGTTTGAGTTCGACGACGATTCAAACCGCTGGGTAGCGTGTCACCACCCATTTACATCTCCTAAAAAGGAGCATGTTGAATATCTTAGCTCAGGTCGTGAGAGTGACGTATTGTCCGATGCGTATGACCTAGTGTGCAATGGCTATGAGATAGCTGGCGGTAGTATTCGTATTCACAACCCAGATGTTCAGAGCCAGGTGTTCACAGCGTTGGGTCTAAGCCCAGAAGAGGCTACAGAAAAATTCGGCTTCTTGGTTGACGCTCTACGTAACGGTGCGCCTCCACACGGAGGTATAGCCTTTGGGTTTGATCGCTGTGCGATGCTTTTGGCCTCTACTGAGAACATCCGCGATGTAATAGCATTCCCTAAGACGACAAAGGCACAGTGTTTATTGTCTGGGGCACCATCGTCAGCCGAAGCCGTACAACTGGTTGAATTGTCGGTGAAAAACGTCTGATATTTCCCTGGTAATTTCGAAAACGCAGTGGCGTTAGCGTCTATTTAGGGAGAGGGGGCGGCCCGCCGCTAGGTAGTGGTGGTGGTCCAGATGACATAGAACTCGCTATCTCAGGGACATCTCCCGCAGCCTTCCAGCCCGCGAACCCTTCCTTCCATACGAGGTGCTCTGCGCTAGGGTCTGCCGAGACTTTGGCAGCGACTTCTGTCGCCGACATCTCAGACTTTCCAGATGGTCCGTTGTAGTGGTAAGTAGAGGACTCTGGGGCTACGGGTGGTGCTGGAGGGGGTACCAGTCCGGAGAGCTCAGAGACTTCACTCCATGACTTCCATCCCGCCCAGCCCTGTTGCCATACGTTATGTGTTCCGGTTGGGTTCGCGCGGATCTTTGCAGCTAACTGTGCTGTCGAAAACTGACCTTGTCCGTCATCGCCGTTGTAGTGGTAGGTCGCGCTAGTTGGGGGAGGAGGGGGAGCCGAGCTCTGTGACATCTGGTTAGTCATTACATTGCCCATAGCCAAGCCCATTCCAGCGCTCATCATTGTCGCTGCTGTTCCTCCTCCGCCAGGGTTCTTTGCTGCCGCCTCAATTGCGTTGGCCGCTTGATATTGAGTGTAAGTGTTCATGTTGCCCAAGGCACCCATTGAGCTGCGCTTGTCGATAGCTTCCTCTACCTCGGGGGGTGGGGAAATATTGCTCACGTTTACATCGGTCAGCGCGATACCGTACTTGTCTTGGAAAATCGGACAAATATCATCCGTAAGTTTGTCGCCTAGATCCATGTAAGCGCCACAAAGATCTACAACACCTATGCCCGATTCTTTTACAGACGAGATAAATCCAGCCAGTAACTTTGACTTCAATTGACCGTTGATTTCGCTTGTAGTGAAGTTGCCATCGGTTCCAACAATTTCACGAAGGAACATCGCGGGATCGGTAATTTTGTATGTGAAGTTACCAAAAGCCCTTACGCGCACTAGTCCGAAGTCCGGGTCTCTCATGGTAAAAGGGTTAGGTGTGCCCCATTTTTGATCAATAAATCTTCGGGTATTAATGAAGTATACATCGCCTTTGTATGGGTCATTGAAGCTGTATTTGATACTCGCAAAGAACCCCGAGATGGCTTTTAGTCTGGTCGATAGTTCGTATGTTCCGGGACCAAAAACATCTGAGAGCTTGCCCTCTTGAATAAAAATGGCAGCCTGTCCCTCTCTGACGACTAGTTTTCCGCCATCTTGGATGGAGTTGTTTTCTACAGGGAATCGCCAAACAATTGTATCCCTCGAGTCATCTAGCCATTCGATAACATCAAGAAATTGGCCTTTTATTCTGTCAAATAAGCCCATGAGAACCTCCGGTTATAATAATATGGATATCAAGCTTAACAATAATGAATTTTGTGACAAGCTATAGTAGTATTTGCTTCGCTGCCAAGAACCCGACAATACTATCTTGATTCCCTAGGATACAGGGCTAAATGTAGTGGTAATAATTGAAGAGATTGAAAAATGGAAAAACACGTACCTTCAGTAGCTGACCTACCTCTTTCCTCTGTTGTGGAAGTTTGGGGTATTGAGAGGGTTCAAGACATTTTAGCATCAGTGCAGGGTGGTGCAATTTATGTTGCTGTACAAGATGGTGCGGGAAAGGCTCGAGTTTTGTCTGGTGCGCTAGTTGAGCAAGCTGACTCGGAAATGATCTTGGATATGATACGCGGAGGTCGAACAGCGCTCTATGTAGATGGCGCGACAGCTGTTGACAAGCTCCCAGCTCACAGGCCTTTACTGGTTAGGAGGGGCGAGAAGTTACTTGGGCTTTTGGATGATGGGTCGTGGATAGCTCCTAAGTCACCAAGACCCAAGCGGTGGGTAGGTGAAGGTGGTGCAGATGCACAGGCGGCTGCTATGCGAGCAGTAAAGTCCGCAAGAGACACCTTTAGGCATCGCGGTGTGGCGCTAATATTAGATATTCAGCCTAGTCGGGTGATTGGAGATCCACGCTTAGTACAGGACGTCGTAGATCATCTATTAGAGGGAGCCCTGGATGTGATAGATCGAAACGGTGGGGGCACAGGAGTGCATGTTACCGTTACACAGGGTCAGTCAGGGCTCTGGATAGGGGTTGAAGACTCGGGGTCTCACAACCATTCAATAGACCCTGAGGATGTATTGTCTGATAGCGAAACACATGATTTGGCTATTCTGGCGATCCGAAGAATGCACAAGAATGTTCTCGAGGCTGGAGGTCAGATGCGTATAATTCCGACACGTACAGGCACGAGGTTTATGGTCTGTCTGCCAGCACCGTGAGTCTAGGGCTAAGGGCTATTTCTCAAACCTA
>CAWVYO010000045.1:0-17640 GCA_963934385.1 uncultured bacterium | reverse complement strand
TTGTTTGAGATTACGCCAGATCTTAGGTCGAGCACGATACTAGACAGATCTGTTTTGACTGATCTTGAGATGATGAGCAGTTCTCTGTCTGAGAATGGCGGCTTTTCATCAAATGGATCCTTTCTTCCAGGTCGATCCTCGGGTAGCCACTCAGGTAGTATAGGGATGGCTATCTCTTCTGTGAGCTCGCTTTGGTTTGATAGCTGGGTCTCTTCGCTCACCTGCTTGTGGCTCTGACCGTCGTTTGTCTCGCCAGATAATCCTAAGCAGACTTTCAGCAGAACAGGTCCAACCAGCTCGTTTAGAGCTATTCCAGCTACAGCCAAAGTCTCCAATGCCAACCCTGTATCCCCAAAGGCGTGTTCTAGGGTTTTAGCCATTGATAGGGCGATCCCCGCCTGCGCACCAAACCCTAGCCAACCGTGTTTAGCTATTATCCGCGGTCCTTTTACCAGCTTTGTACCTACTCGTGTACCGATCCATAGCGCTCCTAATCTCGTGACAAAGAATAGCAGGGCAAACACCCACATCTGCCGAACTGCGTCAACGTGAAGCCCAGCCCCTGCCAAGAAGAAGAACACGACGTATATAGGCATTGAGAGTTTGGATATGATGCGAGACAGTGCCCCTTCTTCTTTGGGGAAGAGGTTTCTAGCGGTGAATCCAGCAGTGATAAATGCGAGTACTGGATCAATACCTACGGATGTAGCGATCCATGTGACAGTGAAGGCCAGCCCCACAACAATGAGTAGTAGCTCCGCTGCAAGGTAGCGAATGTAGAGAGAAATGGCCGCGCCTAACACGACACCTAATACAGCCGCGCCTCCGATTTTTCGTGCCAGTTCAACAGTGACTGAACCGTGGCTAGTGCTGTGCATGAACTCTGGAGCCAAGACCTGTGAAACCGCTAAAGCCAAGGTAAACAGTATTACGACAACGACGTTGTTTAGCACCGAGATGCCCATTACTGCGTCAGTCACTGGACCTTTCGAGTTGCTCTCGTGGACAATAGCGATGGTTGCGGCAGGTGACATAGCCGCTCCGATCAGTCCTAGACATAGAGCGGTTGCTATTCGGAACCCCCAAGGTGTATCCACTAAGAATGGTAGGGAGAAACCTGTAATGACACCAGAAGACAAGATGACCACGCCGCCAATCATGGCGACTAAGAAAATGAACTGACTAGTTAGGACTGACAGGAGCAGCTTGATTCCCTTTTTAAGGGCACCAATACTAAGTGCAGCTCCCGCAGAGAGGGCGATTAGAGCAATAGCGAGATGGTCGAATAGTTTGAGTTCGTTTACTACTTCCACGGACAGCAGCCCGATGAAGAATGGTCCGCAGATAACTCCCGTAAGGAGGTACCCAGTAATGTGGGGCAGTTTTACAACTTCAGCCAGCTCCCCTAGCATATACGCCGCCAACACAATGAAGCCGAATACCGCCATAGCCTCAGCGTTAAAGGCGTTGGTGTCTGGGTTGTGCAGTAGGTCAAGCATGACCATAGCGCCGAACAGCATTGTGACAGTGAGAGCTTTTCTTAGCATGTCCCTATCGGCTCCAGAATGATGGTAGTAAGAGTGCTGCTACAGCTAAGATCTCAAGGCGCCCCAAGATCATTAGTGTAGAGAGGAACAGTTTGGTGCTGCCTGAAAAAAGTCCATAGTTGTCTGTTGGTCCTACCAACCCGAGCCCAGGACCGACGTTCGCAACACACGCTAGTGAAGCCATCAGGGAGGTAGTCCCGTCGTAGTTGTCTAACCCTGCTACAACAATGGCTCCGAAGATGACGGTAAAGGCGAACATTCCACAGAATGTAAAAACCTCCCTGACCCCCTCTTTTGTTACCACCGAGCCACCGATACGCAGTGGTTTTACTAAGTTGGGTCGGAAAGATCTGCGCAGCTCTGCTACGCCTGCTTTTACGAGTACTATTACCCTGAAAACCTTCATCCCCCCGGCTGTGGAGCCAGAGCTACCGCCAACAAAGAAGAGCGCGACCAATATTAGCTTTGAGAACGAGGGCCAGGTCTCGTAGTCGGCGGTACCAAACCCCGTGCCTGTCATAAGCGCCGTCACCTGAAACCCACCGTCTCTTACTGAGTCGATAACATTATTAGACTGTCCGTATATAGACCACGCACAAGCGACCGTAGCGCACCCTAAAATACATAGGTAAACCCTTGTCTCTGCGTGTTTGAAGAACACCTTCAAACCATCCGTCTTTGCTTCGTAGAACAGCATTATGTTTGTGCCGGCGATTAGCATAAATAGCAGTACTATCCATTCAGCGGCCTCATTTTGAAACCCACCAATGGAACCATTCAGGCTTGAGAAGCCTCCAGTCCCCATGGTTGAAAGGGAGTGGATTGTTGCCTGGTAGAGAGAGAGTCCGGTGAGCATGAGTGCTCCGATCTCTACCAGCGTGATCACTAGATATACTCGCCACAGTATGGAGGATCTTTCCTTGATACGCGGAGAGATTCCCTTTGATTTTGGCCCAGCCGCTTCGGTGTAAAACAGGTGGCGCCCACCAACGCCCAGCGCGGGAAATACAGCCACAAAGAGTACTATAATCCCAACTCCGCCCAGCCAGTGCATAAGCACTCTCCAGAAATGGAGTGCTGGATCAAGAGTGCCCGAGATGTCGCTCATTACCGTGGCGCCTGTAGTTGTGAAGCCTGATACGGCCTCGAAGATAGCTTCAGGTATAGAGAAACCAGCCCCTAGGACAAAGGGTATGGCGCCGACAAGACCTACTACTATCCAGGCGACGGCGACCATAAGGAGCGCCTCTCGTCGATTCATTATGTGAGCCTTTCCGCGTCGGCCAGTAACAAAAAGTAGCCCAGCTATCCCAGCGGCAATTGCGGCGCTGGTTGTCATATTTGCTGCCCCATCGGCGGAATCCATCAGAAGCCCTACACCAGCAGTCAGCATCATTGAGAGGCTCACTACACCCACTAGTAGGCTCAGTGGATGGGCTATAGCAGTCCATATGGTCAGCCCTTTGGGTGGGTGGCTAGTGTCTCTCATTTCCCACGCTGCCTAAATAGTCGCTCTATGCTGGGCTTTGTACTGGCTGTTGTCAGAATAACTACTGTGTCGCCATCTTTTACAGTGTCCGAGCCTCTTGGAATTATCACGGTGCCATCGGAGACAATCGCTGTAAGGATAGCGCCCCTAGGCAGGTTTAGTCGTCTTATGGGTGTCCCTACTATTCTCGATCCGCCATTTGCGGTCATCTCCAAGACCTCTGCCTGTCCCTGCTCAATAATGTGAAGCGACTGCAACTCGGTTTGCTGGACAAAGCTTTCGATCTGCTCAATAGCCACAATCCTGGGTGAGATAACGTGGTGGATGCCTAGTTCGTGATAGATGTCTTGGTATTCTGGGCGCTGCACGACGCTGATGATCCTCTTAGCACCCTCGCCTTTAGCTATTAGCCCAGCCATTAGGTTTACCTCGTCGTTGCGAGTTACCGCACAGAAGAGGTCGAAATTACCGACTTGTTCCTCTTTCAAAAAAGCGGTGTCTGTTCCGTCTGCGAGTAGAACTTCAGCCTTTGGTAGGCTCTCGCTCAACTTCTCGACAGTGTCCTTGTCCTTGTCCAGAAGGACTACGCCTATTCCACACTCGCCCATTAGTTTTGCCAAGGTAGAGCCGATAACGCCCCCACCAACAATGAAGATCTTGGAAGTCTCTTTTCCACCAGTGAAGAGATCTACTACTGGATCCATCTCGCCGGCTTTGCCAACCAAATAGATGCGATCATCGGGGAGTAATACATCGGAGCCGCCAGGAACAAAAAGCTCGTCGTCTCGCACAATTGCGGCGATCAAACTCTCTTTTGGGAGATGTAAGTTTGCTAGGGCTTTATGAAGCATCTTGCTCTTACTTGGGAGTTGGAGCAGTACCATCTCAACGCTGTTTCCAACGAAACCGATTACATCGAGAGCCCCGTGAGAGCGTGCGATTTTGGCGATCTCGTGAGCCACAATAATTCGAGGGGTTATTACCATGTCTATACCGAGCATGTTTCGGTTTATACCCAGTGTCTCACCCGTGTACTCGGTGTGGTGAATTCGTGCGATGGCGTGCCTGGCGCCCAGCTGTTTACCGAACATAGCAGCCAGGAGGTTTAGCTCATCGTTCTGGGTTGATGTGATTATTAGGTCGGCTTGGTCGATCTTAGCGGCAAGCAGGGTCTCTGGAGAGCCGCCGTGGGCCATTAAGGTGGCAACGTCGAATTCTGCTTCTAGCTCATTAAGGGTATTTTTGTCGTGATCTATTGCCACCACATCGTGACCAGTTTGCTCCAAAATACCGACCAAACTGCGCCCAACTTGCCCCATTCCAACTACAACTACGTACACATTAAGCTCCTAGCTCTGTAAGTGGTGTCGGTTCAGGTCCCTCTTGGTTTATGCTTGAGGTTATCTCTGAGTCGTGTCTGATGTCTCCGGTGTCGATTAATAGTCCCTTTAGAAGTCGAGACGACCAAAATTCATTTAGGAACACCGAAGCCAAGATAGAGGCACTCAACATCTTACCTAGCTCTCCGGGGTAGACTAGTAGGATGTTTAGCGCCATAGCAACAGCCACATCGCCGTGTCCTAACATTCCTCTCCCCTGATCAAGTCTAGTACATGGCAGACCAATCGAGGCTATCGCGCCTCCTGTTAGTTTCCCAATGGTTCTGGCTGTGACAAAGACGCCCGCCAATGCCCATGGCAACCAGCCAGAAACGGTGGTCATTGCTCCCGCAAAGATCAGCATTACGATGTACATAGGTCGGCTAGATCGCTCAAGGGCTTGATCTATCTCTTGAACCAACTGTGGATCCGAGACTCTCACCAGTACGACCCCTAGCACGAGGTTTACTAAAAGCGGTGACAGCTCCAATGAGTAGGCTAGACCCGATGCGAAGACTACTATTCCTACAAGAGCCAAGAACTGTTTGTCCTCGTTGTGTTCGTCACCCAAGAACATCCCGAAAAGCACCCCTAAAAATGCGCCTAGAGCGATGGTAATGACAAACCATTCGATCCAAGTTGGTCGCCCGTCAAAGGTTGGGTTTGGAGTGTGAAACAGGCAGAGGATTGCGCCAAACGCTACGATAGCGACGAGCTCATTTACGTGAAAGGCCTTCTCTAGTAGGTTGGTTGTCTCGCCCTTGGCGTTCAGCTTGCGCTTCACGAGCTTAACGGTGTAGGGCGACGCGACAATTGAGGCCACTGAAAGTGTGGCGAGGGCAAAGGCCCACTGCGTGGAGCCCTCCCATGAGAAGGGTAGAAAATGAAAAGCAATACTGGCGATTCCAGCTACTATTGCGCCCGTTACAATCGCTTCGATAAGGGCGATTCGCCCAGCAGTGAACCTGCTCCCCGCTATTGTTGGAAATTGAATGCGGGTACCGTAGAGCAGCCCCATCCAGCCAATCGCCAACGACATTAGTGGTGCGAGTTGGGCTAGGACGTCACCGCTCAATGCCGTAAACCATGGGAACGCTGGCCCTACCAATATCCCTAAGAGAAGGTACTCCCCACCGCTGGAGAAGAAGAACTTGTTTTCAAGGCGGTCCACCACAAAGTGCGCGAGTAGGTACGCGGCGGAGACAACCAACAGCAGTGAGAGTGTTGCTAACATGAAACGGCTGCCATTCTACCGCACTCTTGCAGTGTTAGGAAAGAGGGGTAGGCCAATGAATAGGGTGTTCTGGAAGGTAACCAAATTGCTCTGCGGCCCGAGACCCATCGGGTACGGAGGCGTAATGGAAGCGCCGCCTGTTGGCGCCATATGAGAATTCAGTGCCCCTGAGGCGTTGTCTAGCTTTGTATAGGGGAGCTAAGGCGAACCCTGGGAGCGGTACGGATACTCTACCCCACCGCTCAATACACGATGATAGTGGTAGGGTGTCAGCCCCTGGAATGTTGACAATGGTGGTTGATTGTTTCGCGAAGCAAGCCATCTCTAAGGCGCGCACGGCGTCATTGAGTGAGAGTAAGTTTAGCATGGGATCGTAGCCCAAAGGTCTAAAGCAGACTGGGGAGGCTAAGAAGTCTAATAGCTGTGAACCTGTTCCTGGGGCGAGCACTTCGGCCGTCCTAAGGACAGTTATCTCTAATGGAGACAGCCCCATATGTGTGCAGGCAAGCACGTCTGCCTCTACGCGATCTCTCACCCATTGAGGTGCTCCGCCACCCATGTTTAATGGGTGAGACTCTGTTATCAATACCGGTAGGTCGCGCTGTACCTGATATACGGCGACGTCACTCTTGAGTACTAGGCGCTTTATAGTTGGGTGGCGCCCTGACAGGTCGATCATCGATCGAAGCGAGTCTACGTTTAGAGCATGAACCCGCGAGCCTTTTGCGGTCATTGAGCGGTGCATCGAGATGTGCATTATCACCTCGATCTTAAGGTCTTTTGCTATGCCGAAGAGCATCTGGCGAACGTGCCTGTTTCGGCTAAGATCGAATTGCCTGTATGTAAGCCTGTCATCGTGTGAGAAAGGCATCTCTTCCGCACCTGAATCAGGTCCAATCGCGAGCACATGTCCAACCCGGTCATCTGCTAAGAGAGACCTACACAGTCGCTCTCCAATAGGCGTGGTCGCACCTGTGACCATTACACGCTTCAGTTCACTCTTTTTTAGTTTTTTCGTCATTCGAAAATGTTCTTTCGAGTGGAGAGGCCGTTCTTTATAAGTAACTCTACGGAGCGGCGAACGTCTTCAGCGGCCTCTCTTACTACGTCAGGATTGTCGGCATCTTCGGGTTTGTACTTAAGATGAACGGGAATAGGCTCCCCATAGTGAATGTGATACCGAACTGGGAGTGGAAGCGGAGTCAACGGGATAGGCATATATGGCAGCCCGAATAGCTTTCCGATAGAGTTTATTTGTCCGATCTGTGGCATCTGCTCCTCGGGTCCTATGATAGCGGTTGGGACTATTGGAACACTGTGGCGAATCGCTAGTTCCGTGTGACCAAGGTGCCACTTTTGGAGCTGATAAGCGAGCTTGGAATTCTTTCCTATTCCTCCGACCCCTTCGGGAAAGATCATAAGAAGCTCGTCGACGGATAGTAGAGCTTTGGCGTTGCCTCGTGACCCTCCAACCATTCCGCTGCGTGCAAACAAGACGCCGAGCCAGGGGAGACTTGGGACAAAGTGATCTGCTATTGGGCGTGGGATGCGCCTGGTCTGAATAAGAACATCGGCCCACAGCATCATTGCGTCTGTAGGGATGGTTCCAGAGTGGTTGGCGGCTATGATGGCGCCTGACTCTGTAGGTATATTCTCAACACCGTAGGACAGCACACGAAAGTAATCGTGGTGAAGCTTCCAGCATAGCCCTAGTCCCAGCGCAGCGAATGATGGATGGAGCCCGAAAGGATCAAAACCGTGACCGTTGTCGCTAATCTCAAGTGATCCAGCCCAATCCATAACTTCCGTTGGAAGTAAGGTCTTTGCCAGCCTTCGAGCGATTTTTGGGGTGAGCAGCATAGTGGGGCTTTATAGCTTGGATTTTGCCCGTGTGCTTGATGTTTAGAGCTTCTCTGCCTCAATCAACGCCTGTGCCGCTTCATCGAGTCGACCTAATCCAGTTAGAGCCTGAGACTCCTGTATCCAGAGTCGCTTTAACAGTTCGTTGTCGTGTACGGCGAGAGGACGGTTTGTTTGGGTGGCGTTGAGTGCTTCGCTGAATTGTTCATGTCTAATCAGCTCTACAATGGATTCAATAATCACCTGTAATTCTTCGCTACTCAATCTGGCTGTGGATGCCTCTTGAGATTGTTCTTCCCTGTTTTCAGAACCAGCCATCAATTCATCATCTTCTAATACAAATTCTACGTCTTCTTGTTCAGGTGCAACAGCTTCAGTTCTAGCCCGGCTTGATTGGGGCTTGCCTCTTCGCGAAAACCCAGAATCGGCAGAGCGGCCAGATGTGTTTTCAGAGTTATCAACTGTTGATACAGAGCCTATACCTCCCTCACTACTATAGCCAAAGCCACCTCCTCCACTCCCATAGCCTTGAAAAGACAACCCCTCTTCACCGTAGTTAGGTTCGCCTCCTAATTCACCGATAGCTCCTGATTCATCAAAAACGTCCATTTCAATAATTTCTGTTTCAGAGGATAATGGGGCTGATTGGGCTGATGGGGCTGATGGGGTTGATGGGGCGAGATCTACCCCCTCGAAGTCAATCTCGTATTGTGGAGCTGGATTTGGTGGCGGTTCCATATTGTCACTCGCACTGCGTGACTGGGCTCGAGGGGTAGGCTGAGATACTGCTGGTTCTTCTTGCCTTTGCTCAGGCTGGACTGTGCTGGGGGCGGCATCTTGCGAGCCCTGAATAGCAGGAGTTGTTTGCTCTGGTAAGGGCTCGTAATCAGCCTCTTGTTCTAGTTGATTCTGGTCATATAGTTGACTCTGGTCATCTTCAACAGCCTCAGGAGGGGGAATCTCTTGTTGGAAGCTAGGTTGCCTTGTAACCGCCTCATTGTCCTTGAGCGGCACCACTACTATCAACACCATTGCAGCGGCTGCAAATAGACCTAAGGAGCCCCAAATCTTATTATTCTTTCGAGCCTTTGCAAGGCTGACAAGGTTGTTCTGCACCGTGTCAGAGCTATTCTTGTTGTCGGCAAATGGTCCACTCTCTATTTTGTCCAGAATCATCGAGACATCAACCGCTGGTTTAGGAGCTAGGTCTGGTCGCAGGGCGTAGACCGCTTCAATTACCTCTGGCTCCACTTCAGCGGGCGGAACTTCGCCTTGGTTGGCCTCCAGCCATTCCATTAGAGCTTTCGATTTTTCGTCAATTGTCATTTGATGGTTTCTTATTCTCTATCTTGGTGGGTATTTGTCTCTAAAAGCTTTGGTCGCTCGGTAAAGAAGAACGTCGAAGTTACCAACCGTTATTCCTAGTTTCTCAGCGCACTCAATACGGTCTAAATCTTGTATTAGTCGAAGTCGTAGAGCCTCTGCGTATCGAGGGTTAATCATCGCCAATGACTCCTCAACGAGCTCTCTTGTCTCTATTTTCTCTGAGCGCCTGTCGGTTCTCTCCCCTTGTGGAGCGATCTCAGCGATTACTTTCGACTTTTCCTCTATCTTCTTGTCACGAGTGGTCAGCCTGTGTTGATCCATCGTTAGGTTGATTGCAATCCGCCTCAACCAGAAGAAAATGCTTTTGTCGTCGATTTTGAATTGTTCTATCTTTTCCATTGCTCTTGCGAAGGTTGTGGCGAGAACGTCCTCTGCGAGCTCAACCACTGGGAGTCGTGGCAGTATTGCTTCGCGGTAGATTTTCTCACCAAAGTGTTGGTAAATGTCTGAAAGAGCGCTTCTGTCACCGTTCTTCAGACGAGCTACGAGTATTCTCTCCTGGTCCAGCGTCATTGCTGATGTGACCGAAGCCTGACTCAAAACGCGCTCCTTTTTCACGTCTCTACACCAACAACGTGAGACGAGTTGTGATCTTACACCTTAATCTACGATTTGTTTGAACTTTGGGCGATTACGTTCCCTCTACCTAAGATCCAAGCTGGGTCAAGGTGCCTCTTGAGTGCGACAAAAGAGTTTAGCGTGCTCTGCCCTACCATCTCTGCTAGGTGCTCTCTCTTCAGTTTTCCTATCCCGTGCTCAGCCGACACAGAGCCACCCAATTCGATAGCTTTTATGCACAGCTCTTTGTAAAACTGTTTGGCCAGTTTTAGCTCCTTATCGTTCTTGGGTAGTAGGTTTAGGTGCAGGTGGTTGTCCCCAATGTGTCCAAACAGGTAGCTGGTCATGGGTGCTTTCTTGTATTCCGCCATCATATCCCTAAGCGCGGAGTTTGGAACAGAGCAGTCTGTGCCTACCTTGGTCATCTTATTTGCGACTACTTGTTCGTTTATTCCGGCTGGTATCGCGTGTCGGAGGCGTGCTAATTCATTGTGACCCCGTATATCCTGCGCGAAGATAGAGCACTCAAGGTCGGCGTTGTAACGCTCCAGTATGTCGAACCACTTCTCCAGTGAGTCATCAAGTTCACTGGCTCTGACCTCTTGTTCGCACCATACCCCAGCTACTCCGCTTGTAGGGAAGCTCTGTGATGAAGTCCTGATTAGCTCTAAGCACGCCCTGTCAAACCACTCGATTAAGGATGGATCGACCCCTGGGTGATTACTGGGGTTGTCGCGAATAAGCTCTACAAAATCCAGCGCATCGGACTCGTTGTTAAAGAGCGCGAAGATGGAGAAAAAGGATTCAGATGGGGTTGTGAGTTTGATGGTGGCGCGGGAAATAATAGCGAGCGCACCCTCTTGCCCGATAATTAGATCTAGCAGATTATCGGCGCTGTAAAAGCCCGCAGCACACTTGACCGCGGGTTGGTTCCACTCAACTTTGGGCCAGTCTGTTGGGATTGGGGTATCTCTAGTGGCGGTCACAACCTCGCCAGTGGGCAGAATGGCCTCAACGGAGATTATCCACGACCTGATTGAGCCGTACTTGAATGACCTTGCCCCTGATGCATTGCAGGCGATAGCTCCCCCGAGAGAGCACTCATGTCGTGACGTCGGATCGGGTGGAAAGAGCTTACCTCTCGATTCCAGCTCGGTCTGTAGTTCACCTAACAGAACACCTGCCTCCACAACGGCAGTCGTTTCGTCAATAGAGATGATTTTGGTCAACTTCTCCATTGATATGAGCCAGCCCCCATTTGGAACGGGGCCACCCGTTGTGCTCGTCCTCTGTGAAGTGACTGTTAGTGGGGTGCTTGTACGCTGGCACTCAATCAAGACCTCAGAGATTTCCGCTGCGTTACTTGGCCTTACCAACCCTTCAGCCCAACCCTTTGAGTTAGATGCGTCTGTAAGGTAGCCTTCGATGACCTCTGGATCTGTAATTAGATCAAACATTTCGCTAACTAGAACCTACCGCTCAGCCCAATGCTGGTGGCTCCCTTGTCGTCGTAAAACAGGAAGTATGACCCAGTTAATAGTGATATTCCGCTAACGGCGGCAAGCCCAACAGAGAGACCCCAAGCTGGCATCACCTGTTCGTTGTAATAGTCTCTGTCGTTGTTCTGAGTGACGTAGTTGTTGTAGCGGACCATTGTCACATCACTCCAGGTTTTCCAGCCTAAATAGCCTGTGACCAACGATGTCGTGACCATTGCCGCTGCGGTGTAGTCTCGCCAATCTATCGACATTGCAGTGGGAAGAGTCTGTGAGGGTAGGGTTGGTGCTATTGACTCAGCGGTAATATTAGTTGTTACTATTGGGTCAATTAGAGCTGTTACCTCTTCAGTTACCTCTTCAGTTACCTCTTCAGTTTCCATAGGCATTTGATCGGCAACTAGTACCAATTCGACCTCGGTAACCACTCCTGTATTGACACTTATGGGCTCATCAATTGGTGCGAATCCGTCGAGCATGGCACCGATTCTATGCTCTCCAGTTGGTACATTGTCTATGGTTATTGGTCCCTCGCTGACTCGTGTCCCGTCCAACAATACCGCGGACTCAATAGGTGTAACGAGCACAGAAATAGAGCCGCTACCCGACTGAAGCAGGGTGATGTCTAGTCTTCTAGCTTGGCCCATCGAGAGTTCAAATGTCTCTGTCTTTGGCTGGTGTTGTAGCGCCGTTACTCTGACTTGATGAGCACCACAAGTAACTTCCAGAGCCAGATATGGACCAGCTCCGATAGGTTCCTCATCGAGAAACACATTCGCGTTTTCCGGCGAGACATTAATCTCCACAAACCCTCCGGCACTTGAGGAGCTCAGCTCAACGCGAGAGACCCTGTCGTCAGTAACAGTCACAGTCTGAGTTGCGTCGATACAGCTTCCCCTAGCGGAGACCTCGTGGTTACCAGCCGCAACATCACGCAGTGTCGCTGGGGTTGACTCGCCAGTAGGCTCACCGTTTATAAAGATCTCCGCTTCCTCACCTCCAGTGAGGGTGACGTAGATGTCGCCATTGGCGGAAGCACCGCCAGCAGCCGCCAAAAATAGTGCGAAAATTGAAATGAATTTCGATAGCATAGGCGCCTTAATAAGCACTGTTTGACCCCCTTTGCAAGGCGAAAAGGACCATAATTGTCGGTTAATGGGGATTTGTAGATTGATGGTACGCAATACTCACCGCGTAGATTCAACTATTTTACTGTTTTCTGGGTGGTGATGGTCTGTTACGTTGGAATATCTATGAAGAATAATAGAACTCTAGCACTACTCATCACACCCGCTTTGTTGGCGCTGACCTGCAGGATTATTGGGGGTGTCATTCCTACAGTCGAGGTGTGGGGGGCTGTGGGTCAGGCGCTGCTATTGTCTGCTCCTCGTTGGCTCATGCTTCTATACCCAATTGGTGCAATCTATAGTTACTTTCGAAAGGTTCCCAAGTCTAAAACAGAGGATCAGCCAGTCCGTAGCATACGGGCTCGGGTAGCAGTCTCGATTTTCGGATTAATAGCGGCTGGAAATCCACTAGCTGGATCAGGTTCAGGAAGCAGCGATAGTTTTACGGTGATGTCGGCAAACGTACAGGCTTTTACTGATGGTGCACAGGAGCTAGAGGTAGCGATTGGAGATGTAGGTGTTGATCTGTTTTTACAGATTGAGATGAGAGCTGTGGATGTTCCGGGCATGCGAAGAGTGGCTGACAATTATACTACTGGGTTGGCGATGCCCTCCCACGGCATGGGTGTTTATTGTAATGACAACATTGAGTGTCAGGCATCAGTAACTGAGATTTTTGGTACCTCGGTGTGTGGTATGCCAATGTCTTTGGTGCGTGTTAATTCAGAGATATGTGTGATGGGGCTACACGTACCACCTCCAGCACCATTCTGTGCACTGGGCGTGGCTCCATATTTAGAGGAGATGATCGACCATCTTAGCGATGGTTTAGTTTCTAAGGCGTGGGGGCCATGTCAAGCCGGTGATGCTATCGTTATCGCTGGGGATCTCAACGGCGTCCCAGGTGGCCACGGCTACGAATCGCTCCTTGACGCAGGGATGAGTGACCCGCAGTCTGGCGCTGGAATATGGGCGTCATCTTGGCCATCAGGAGGAGGCTGGCCGAATTTACCAGTTTTCAGGTTAGACCACGTGTTTGTCGGCGAAGGGGTCGAGATAGCGGATGTCGGGCATCACCGGTTACCTGGAGCAGATCATAAGGCGCTTAGGTTCTCATTAGCTCTACAGTGATTGATGGTTGTTAGACCAACTCTGATTCGCGAGTTCCGGCCCTGTGATGAAATGAGATTTGGTCTCCATCTGAGTCAATCTCGATGAGATCCCCTGGTTGATAACCCCCGTTAACTATCTCTTTAGCCATAGGGTTTAGTAGGTATTGCTGGATGGCTCTCTTTAGCGGTCTAGCTCCGTAAAGCGGATCAAATCCAGCATCAGCTATGGCCTCTTTTGCTCTCTCTGTAATAACCAAGCTGAGCTCTTTAGCAGAGAGTAGTACTCCGACTCTTTTGAGTTGAATATCCAGGATAGGTCCCATTACCTCTCGACCTAATGGCTCAAAGACGATTCGGTCGTCGACACGGTTTAAGAACTCAGGTCTGAATGCCTCGGACAGGGCGTTGAGTACGAGCTGCTCACGCGCCTTCCACGGTTGTGTGGTGTCCATAAGGTGTCGGGCCCCGACATTAGAGGTCATGATCAGGACTACATTACGCATGTCAACGGTTCGACCCTTGGAGTCTGTCAGCCTACCGTCATCGAGGACCTGCAGTAGAGCGTTGAATACATCTGGGTGTGCTTTTTCGATCTCATCTAGCAAGATGACGGAGTATGGTTTTCTACGCACGGCCTCTGTCAATTGCCCGCCTTCTTCGTAGCCAATGTAGCCGGGAGGTGCGCCTATTAGTCTAGCTACAGAGTGCTTCTCCATAAACTCTGACATATCAATTCGAATCATGGACTCTTCGTCGTCAAAGAGGAACTCCGCGAGTGCCTTAGCGAGCTCCGTTTTTCCTACTCCCGTGGGGCCTAAGAACATAAAGCTACCAATAGGTCTGTTGGGGTCTTGGAGTCCCGCACGTGCCCTGCGTACGGCATCTGATACAGCGACAACCGCCTTGTGTTGGCCGATTACTCGCTGATGGAGGTTGTCCTCCATCTCAAGCAACTTCTTCTGTTCGGACTCTACCAGTTTTGTGATCGGTATCCCTGTCCACCGAGAAATCACATCCGCGATGTCATTTTCTGTGACTCGATCCCGCAACATACCGTCACCCTTTTGTACCTCCGCTAGTTCGATTTCTGCGGCGGCTGTGGCCTCGGCGTTCACAGGTAACGCTCCATATTGAATTTCCGATGCAGCCTCGTAATCACCGCCTCTTTGAGCGCTCTCGAATTTGAAGCGCAGTTCTTCAGCTTCCTCTTTGAGGGACTGTACTCGCTCGATTAACCCTTTCTCAGTGGTCCACTTAACCATTAACGACCGAGCCTCTTCTTCCATCTCTGCAATGTCAGCACGTATGGCGTTGGCTCGCTCTTTTGTGGCCTTCTCTTTCTCTCTGTCTAGCGCAATAAGCTCTACTTTTAGTGCCATTACTTTGCGGTTTAGTATGTCGATAGGAAGGGGTAGTGACTCGATCTCCATTCTCAATCTTGAGCTAGCCTCGTCAACAAGATCAATCGCTTTGTCTGGTAGTTTTCGATCTGAGATGTATCGATGAGATAGCTTAGCAGCCGCGATTATTGCATCGTCGGTGATCTTAATACCGTGATGAACCTCGTACTTTTCTTTGATACCGCGAAGAATGGATATCGTATCCTCAATGGTAGGCTCATCAACGGTCACAGGTTGAAAGCGTCGCTCGAGCGCCTTGTCCTTTTCAATGTGTTTTCGGTATTCGTCAATTGTTGTGGCGCCGATACACCTTAGACCACCCCGGGCGAGGGCTGGCTTGAGCATGTTGCCAGCGTCCATTGCGCCCTCTGTTTTTCCGGCACCCACCATGGTGTGTAACTCATCAATAAAGAGAATTATCTTGCCGTCAGCCGATTCGACATCGGATATCACCGCCTTGAGTCTCTCCTCGAATTCACCACGATACTTAGCGCCGGCAACAAGTCCAGCCATATCTAGGGATAGCACCCGTTTGTCTTTTAGGGATTCAGGCACATCTTTTGTGGCGATCCTTAGGGCGATGCCTTCTACGATGGCTGTCTTGCCCACCCCAGGGTGACCAATAAGTACGGGGTTGTTTTTGGTTCGGCGAGAGATGACTTGTAGAGATCGTCGGATTTCTTCGTCGCGTCCGATCACTGGGTCTAGTTTTCCATCTAAGGCCAATTGCGTCATGTCAGTGGTGTATTTCTCCAGTGCTTCGTAGTTTGCTTCAGAGTCCTCTCCGCTGACATTTCTACCCCCTCGAATAGCCTCAATAGCTGATGCAAGCCTAGATGCGGTGACCCCATGCTCATGAAGTAGCTCTCGAGTTCGATCCTTAGTGTGTTCAATTCCAGCTAGTAGCATCTCGGTGGGAACATGTGAATCCCCCTTTTTGAGGCTTACCTTTTCGGCGTGGTCGAGTACCTGTTGCAGCTGTTTAGAGACCCCAGCTTTGCTGCCACCAGACACCTTTGGTAGCTGATCCACCAATTGAGCGGTTTGGTTTCTCAGGGTATTGGGGTTCGCGCCAATCTTACGCAGTAGGTTTGGAATTATACCCTGATCTTGGTCTAATAGAGTGAGCAACAAATGAGCGGGGCGAATATCTGGGTTCCCCATGCGACCTGCAAGGCGCTGCGATTCGGCGATCGCCTCAACCGCTTTCACTGTGAATTTTTCAAAGGCCATGTTTGCTTCCTAAAAATGTGGCAGAATGAGTTTACCTCTATAGGGTAGGCACGCCGCCCTAAGGGACAATAGGGAGTGTAAGATAATGTTGATGTTAGCGATGGTGATTGGGTGCCTGAATGTGGGTGATGGTTCTACATCAACTGAGCCAGTTGCCGCGATGGAGTGGAGCGAAGGCATGTGGCAGGGGTTTGCTATGACAGTCACTGCTGGTGTTAATGAGGCTATTTCAATGGCTGATGCGGGAGATCGAGACGGGGCTATTGAGTTATTGGTCTCTGTATATCGCGGGTCTTTTGAGCCAGAATTAGAGGTGGCTATACGCCAGTATTTAGGTGCCCAGAATGCTTTGGAATTAGAGCTAGCCTTTGAACTGCTTAGAGGTTCACTGGGGCGCCGTGGCGTGACAGAGAGGTCTGCTACCCTGTACGAACGTCTAAGTGTATCATCTCAAGCACTAGACGCGCTGGAAGCAGTGCTGGAGTAGTGACCAACCAACAGCGAGAATAGACATGGGGAAACGAATCAGCCCTAAATTGCCACAGTGACTGTTTAGTCTTCTTTATTGGGCTTTCCGCACTGCCAGTTGTCTGGATCTATAGATGTCTCTTGATCTAGTACGGCTACGGTCTTCTTGTATAGAAACTGGGCTTGCTGAAGGTTGTCCCCGATACAGACAACTCCGAGCTTTCCAAATTCAGAAAGTGCGCCCATTAGGTGAAATACAACCCCGCGCTCCGAGGCCGCGTGGAAGTGCAGCCCGTGGTAGACGGCGATGTCAATCAGATCTGTAGGGGTAAGTCCCTTATATGCCTCACTGTGTAGAGTGTCAGAGGCGAAGTAATACTTGGGAATTCCAGACGGTGTGTAGAAGACTCCCGTAGATGTGTCGTAGCTTCCGTCAGTGAGAAACTTTAGGGTGAGAAACGGGTGAGTTGTTCCACCCTTGCGCACGTTTACTTCGATAGCGTAGTGTTTCCATTTACCATCTTGTTTGACGGAGACAAAGTCGGTCGCGAACCGCCCCAAGACACCTTTTTTAGCTAAAACTTGGGCTACCTTGAAGCCAGCAGCTTCTACCTCAATCCTGTATTCCTTATCCGCGGGAAAGGTGCAGCCTAAGAAGACCTGACCACCTGGTCCCCCGAGGATTTGGTCGTGGGTAGATATAGACATTGGCTCGCCTACCGCATTTACTCTGCATTGGGCAGAGGGTGACTCTTTGTGTTCCCCCTCTACAAAGCACTCTACAACGCCCCCCATTTTGTAGAACTTTTCTTTGAACGAACTCCACGATTCTGTTTTCGCTGTGAACAGCAGATTTGGCAGCCTCTCTTCGATCCAGGCGGCCTTCCCTTCTTCAGGGTAGCCCTCATAGAAAAATATGGCATTACCTTCGCCTGAAAAGCCTTCGTTTAGCTTTACGACAGCTCGAATAAGCTCTGGATATCGTATTTTAAGTTCTTCGAGAGCCTCTACGATCTCAGCTACCGTATGGAGCCGTTCAAAGCCATCTGGCATTGTGATGCCAGCCTCCCTAAAGACCTCTCTACAGCCACTTTTAGTGCCGAGATCAAGCAATGAAGGGTCGTTGGCGTAGAGGGGTATTCCCAGTCGCACAGCGACGCTACGCTCCCACTTGGTTGAGTTAAAGCAGACCATGTGAGCTTGAGTTCTGTCGCCTATGGCGTCAATGATCCGTTTTTGAAGCCTTGGTCGCTCCATGATTTTTTCGGACAGGCTCTTATCAGAGGATGAATCGTGGGCAGATAATAGGGTTATTCGACGACGAGCGTGCTCTCCAGGGACCCCAGTCAAC
>CAWVYO010000044.1:0-17706 GCA_963934385.1 uncultured bacterium | reverse complement strand
GCAAACTCGGCGTAGAACTTGCCTTGTTTTGAAAGTATAGAACACAGATTCCTTACCAATTACCCAGCTAGACAGAGCACCTGGGCGCAAGACACGACGTGACTCCACAAGAGCTCTGGATAGCTCACAATAGTAGGCAGCAGTCGGGGCGGCTTTTATTGACCGAAGTTCATCATTCTCGAGCCAGTGCACAAGATCGTCAACCGATTTAGGTAGCTTAATCCCCATCTCGGTTTTGGCTTTCATTGAGCCGATTGAGGCACCTCTAGCCTCCTCGATTTCGTCAGACGACATCAACCCCAAAGCCGTGAGAGATATAGACTTCCCAACTAGGTAGTCCTCTCGTCCGGAAGCAGCTGGTAAATAGGGGGGAGAGGTCACAATGGACCCTATTGAATTACTCTCAAACGGTAGCGATGTAGCGTCACCTTTCACTACAGTGGCCACAGCCACATCAATTCCGTACGCTTGTACCATCTGAGACACAACCTCTGCTCGGTCGACCACCGACTCCAGATTACGCTCGATAAGCCTGTTGAGTCCTGTCTTACGCACCTCCAAGGCAAATCTGCCAACGCCTGTTCCCATCATGCGCACATTAAACTTTCTGGCGATTCCATCGCTGATACATACGGACAGCACTCGCTTACAGCGCTCATCCTCTACACGCCCAAGTGCGTTTACCCAGCCCGCTATGGTCTCTTCAAACTCAGCTTGTCGTTCTAGCTCTCCCTTTCGCTCGAATTTTCTCGCCATAACTGGTGGCATACTGTAGCTGCCCCCGAAAGGACGCCCAAGCTGGGCTACTGCATCCTTTAGCTCCATCACAGGGATTTGGATGAGGTCTAGCTTTGCCTGAGAAATAAGAACTGACAGGGGGTCTATGTCCACACCGAAGCTCTCTACTCCCAATAAAGATGACTCAATAAGCGTTGTCCCGCTGCCCACAAACGGATCTAGCACTGGGCCAGAGCTATCCCCCGCCTCTAGAACACCCGACACAAGTGTCCTGGCGAATCTAGGAAAATACTTGGCTTTGTATCGATGAAGCCCGTGAACATGAGGGGCCGAGCTACTCTTTATTGGGCGGCGCTGCAGGTTTGTGCCAGATGCTAAGTCACCGACAAGAGAGACTAGTTCTTCGCCACCTTCACCGAGTTCACCGTAAGCCATTGATGGGACGACACAAGCCCACTCGCTACCAACAGACCTCCACCAAGTAGCTAAAGGCAACTCAACCTCGCTCAACTTCACCCAGATCTCTTGAATATTCCCGATCCTGTTAACAATCGTCCTTAGCGGTTTGAGTGGTTCGTATGCCAAAAACCCCGTAAACGAGTCGGGTCGACTGTTACTAATGAGCATCGCTGGATCTATTGAGAGATCTTGGGCTACTTTAGACTCGTCATCTACAGGTACAATTCGACCGTAATAGCGCGACAATTCGAGCTCAGCCAAGGCTACATCACCGGCAAGTTTTACATTGGCCCGCAGTTTTAGAAAGTGTGGCGTATTCATATGACCCTTCTAATATCCAGATTTTTGCCCGCTGACTCAGCTAATCTCCATCTTCTGGGTTAGATGCACACGCGAAAACCAACCGTGGTGAACTAAAGCCCGTAACAGGAGTGAAAATGGACGTATCGACTCTCTACCCGACCGGAAATAAGGCCACCGAGGCCGCCAATGCAGCATTCACCGAGGTCGCATCCACAATGGCGGGTTCGGCAATATTGAAGATAGCGGGTCAGGTTAAGGCTATGCAAGCGAACGATCCAGAGATCTGCAACCTTACAATCGGCGATTTCAAACCTGGCGAGTTTCCAATCCCAACGGAGCTCTCTGAGCAGATAGGACAGCGACTCTCTGAAGGGGAGACTAATTACCCTCCCGCCGACGGTATGCCAGAGCTTCGACAGGCAATCTGTGATTTCTACGAGCGCGAGCTAGGGGTCAAATTTCCAGTGGAATCTATTGTGGTGGGAAGTGGTGCGAGACCGCCAATTTTTGCCACATACCAGATGCTTCTCGATCCAGGCGACGTAATCCTATACGCTATCCCAAGTTGGAATAACGAGTACTACGTCCACCTAAACAGAGCCAGGGCTATCACCGTTCAGACTACCGCTGAGGCGGGCTTCATGCCTACCTTGTCGCAGCTAGAACCTCACTTAGGCGAAGCACGTGTTCTGCACCTAAACAGCCCTCTCAACCCGTGCGGAACCTGTATCTCAGAGAGCGATCTTACAGATATCTGTGAGGCGGTCGTTGCAGAGAACAAAAAGCGTGAAGCCACGGGCCAAAAATCCCTAATACTAATGTTTGACATGGTGTACTGGTTGCTAACATATGGCAAAGCTAAACACTTCCACCCTATTCAGGTCTGCCCTGAGATCGCACCATACACCGTGTACGTAGACGCTATTTCAAAGGCGTTCGCCGGAACTGGGCTGCGTGTTGGCTGGGGCGTTGTTCCGCCGTACATGCAGGGCAAATACAAGGCGCTAATTGGGCACATGGGGGCTTGGTCACCCCGGGCTATTCAGTTGGCAACCGCGGATTTCCTGAACACACCAAAGGCCATGCACTCCTTCTTGAGTGATTTCCGAGGGGCGATCCAACAAAGGCTAGACACCATCCACGCCACCTTTGAGCAGCTCGAAAGCGAGGGCTTACCAGTCCACGCCATCGAACCGCAGGGAGCAATTTACCTCTCTATTCGGGTGAACCTGATTGGAAAGACACTGCCAAACGGAGAGCTAGTCACTACCAACGAGCAAATCCGCGAGTACTTACTAATGGAATCTAAAGTTGCTGTTGTTCCATTTAGAGCGTTTGGGCTCGAGGGTGAGAATGGATGGTTTAGAATGTCGGTTGGAGCAGTTGGTCAAGAGGCTCTAGAGAAGGCAATGGCTAGGCTAGCGACAGCTGTCAGGGCTGTCTGCTAGGGTCACTACCCCACTGGGAATGCCACCTCCATTACATCTCCCATCTCTACATCCACCAGAAGAATACCATCTGGATCAAAGACAAACAGGTATTCTAATAATTGTCTCCGTGTGGCGGGATGCAGCGGGTTTGGAGCGGTGTCGCCTGTCTTTACCTCTGCGATCCAGGTCTCATCGTCCCTCGTAACTACTAGATCCGCTCGAACAGACGCCTCGAACGGCTCACCGTCCACAATTATCGGCCAGGATCTGGACTCCTGACGAGAGACTATTGTGTAGCCTAGCTCCTCAAGCAAGTGCTCAGCAGCAGCTTCGCCAGCGAGAGCCCTACGCATTCGATCGCGTTGCCGGCGTGACCCGCGACTAAGCGCCCTTCTCCAAGCTACCGTTAGGATTAGACACGCGACGGCTAACAATAAGATAATGAACTGCATACTATTACTATACATACTAGTTGAGCCAAAAAATGTCCGCACCGACACGACTAGATAGAAATGCGATATATGGGGCACATGACCCCAAAGATTATCGGCGAAACAAAAGACTACATCTGGCTATACAAACCAGCCGGGATGCCAGTGTTTCCGCCGCACGATGACCCATCTGGGGATTGTTTATCGGAATGGCTCTTGGCCAAGGAGCCCGCGCAGGTTGGGTTCGAGGCGGGGTTTGCGGCTGGTATAGCACACCGCCTAGACAACTCCACATCGGGGCTTATGATCGCATGCCGCTCGAAAGAGAGCCTCTCTCTGCTTCGGGATATGTTTGGGCAAGGTCAGCTCTCTAAACGCTACCTGTTTGTGCCCAGAAATGATCCCGAATGGAGCGACAACCACGTAACTACACGTCTTGCACACCACAGGCGACGGAAATCTAGAATGGTCTACGAACGGGGACGAGAGACCCCTCATCGAGGTAAATGGTATCCTGCGGATACGGTATTTGAACGCCAAGAAAACGGGCGGTGGAGCGCGACTATTACCACAGGTGTGATGCACCAAATTCGAGTCCACGCTGGATCAGTTGGGTTGGCATTGGCTGGGGACAAACTATATGGTGGCGGGGAAGGACTCCCAGGTCTTCCAAAAGGGGTGGATTTCGCCCTACACCACTTGGGACTAAGTGGGAAAAACATATCATCGCCTGAAGTCGAGATTCCACGCTGGTGGACTGGTTTATAACTAAATAAAAGTAATCCATATTTTGGAAATGCCATAATTTGGAACTGAGAGGGACAATGAGACTGCTATTAGAAGATATAATAAAGAGCCTAGATGGATTTGTGGAGCTCCGGTACCACCACAAGGAGTTCCGTGCCCTTCGCGTCACTCAGGGTCGAGTTGAGTCTACAGCCGCCCGCCACCGAACTGGAGTGGGAGTAAGGGTTTTGGAGTCAGGAACATGGGGCTTCTCGTCCACCTCCGACTGTACAAAAAAGTCAATCTTACAAGCAGTGGGGGCAGCGAGAACAGCGGCTAGAGCTAGCGCACCCCACAGAAAAAACCTAATTCCAGACCTTCCAAAGGTCGACCTAGCGAGAGGCGATTTCGAGATGCCGGGTGTTGCCGATATCATGAGCCGCTCTATCGACGAAAAACTAGACCTCATAGTCAAAGCTGAGGCTAGCGCTCGTGCAGCCTCAGCATCAATCCCATCGGCTACCGCTGGTTACAACGAGATCTACGCCGAGAAGGTGATAGTCACCACAGACGGCGCGTCGGCGGGCTTTAAGTTTGTTCGCCCTGAGTTTCGTATTCTAGCAGTCGCTGAGCGAGACGGGGAGCGCGCTACAGGGCATGAGTCCGTTGGGGTAACCGGTGGTTGGGAGTGCCTTTTCAGGGAGGAGTCAGACAAGCTAATCGGTCGAGCAACAAAGGCTGCGGTAGATCTTCTTAGCGCTAAAATCCCAGAAGGCGGCAAGAACACCGTTATATTGGCGCCCTCTATTGTCGGGTTGATGGTACACGAGGCGGTCGGGCACACGGTCGAGGCAGACTTTGTTCAAGCCGGCTCCGTAGCTGCTGGTAAAATCGGTAAAAGAGTAGCGAGCGACATCGTCACACTATGCGATTCTGGTGCCTCCGAACTAATCGACGGCGCTGGAGGCACAATCCCCGTAGACGACGAGGGGGTTGTCACCCAAAATACAGTCATAATCAAAGATGGAATTCTCAATAGCTATCTACACAACCGCGAAAGCGCCGCTCATTACGGTGTAGCCCCTACAGGCAACGCCCGCGCATGGGAGTACTCAGACGAGCCGCTCATTCGCATGAGAAACACCTATATACAACCCGGGACCCAGTCGATTGACGAGATCATAGCCTCTACAAAGTCAGGATTTCTACTTGATGGGCCGCGCAACGGTCAAGCGGATGCCACTGGAGAATTTATGTTCGGAGTGCAACAGGCTTGGAGAATTGAGAACGGAAAGCTTGGCGAGCTAGTTCGAGGCGTAACATTGTCCGGCAAGGCGTTTGAAGTTCTACAGACTGTTGATGCCATCTCAAATGAGTTCAGGTGGGACCTGGGCTCGGGGCACTGCGGTAAGGGTCAACCTGCCAAGGTAGATGCCGGCGGACCATACATTCGTTGCGAAGCGATACTTGGAGGGAGCCAATAATGACTACACCAATGAAAAAAGACTCACTTATAAGTTCTTGTGAAGAGGCGGTTGACTTAGCCATCAGCCTTGGCGCCGACGACGCAGAGGTCTACGCTTCATCAACTGTTGAGCGAAATGTAGGCATAGAAAAGAACGACCTTCATCAAGCTAGTCAGGTGTCAGAGACTACTTGGGGAATCAGAGTCGTGAAGAACGGCGCTGTTGGGTTCTGCACCTCAAACCAGCCTACCAACCTAAACAAGGCGGTCGCAGAGGCCGTATCGCTGGCATCTATTGCCCCTTCTGATCCACACAACGCCATCGCCAAGCCAGCGGTCAATATTCCAAGTACAGTCGCTGTCGACGAAGAGCTAATTGGGCTTGAGATCGACGAACTCACGGTAATGGCGATGCGACTGTTGTCGGATGCTCGCGGGCAAGACAAGCGATTAACAATAGATACCGGCGGTGTGGGTGTAAATCACCAGACCACGGCTATCGCAAGCTCAACTGGTACAAGAGCCTCATACGAAAGCGCATCGGGGAGTGGGTTCCTGTTTGGCATGTGCGTAGATGGCGACGAGGTTGGCTCGTTCTCGTACGACGGAGACACAGTTCGGAGTGCCGCAACCCTAGAGAACGCACTTCAGGTTTCATTCAAGCGGTTTGTAGACAAGTGCGCTGGTGCAATGGGTGCCACGTCTGGCGAAAGCTTCAACGGCTCCGTACTGCTACCTCCCGAGACCGTCAGCGAGTTCCTTATCGGCGACCTCCTCGCTATGCTAGGGGCCGACGCTATCCGAACAGGCAAAAGCCCTCTAGGAGACAAACTTGGTCAGCTGATAGCATCGACTGGTTTCTCCCTCTTTGAGGAAGGGCTAGGTCTGAAAGGCTTCCCTATTTGCCCGTTCGACCGGGAGGGCATGTTGCGTAAACGCGCTCCTCTTATAGAGAATGGCGTGCTCACAAACCTACTATTCAATTCCTATGAATCAAGAGCGTCGGGAAGAGGCTACTCTAACAATGCCAGCGGGGGTGCCAGTTCGCTCCCAGGTGTTGGAGCTTCAGCCCTATCTCTCGCAACAGGGACTGAATCATACGCAGATATGGCAAACATGTCTGAGGGGCTTATCGTCACTCGATTCTCTAGCAGTAGCAACCCACTAACCGGTGATTTTTCCGGGGTAGTAAAGGGCGGGTTTCTGGTCAAAGACGGTGAACGCAGACCCATAGAGGAAACCACTATCGCTGGAAACCTCTACGAATGTCTGCGCTCAATTTCTGCTATCTCAAACACCGCGCTCACAATGAACGGCACTGTCTCTATGCCCGCCATAAAGATTGACGGGCTCTCTATAACTGCTGGTTAATTGAGCTTTTTGCGTCTCGCCTCGATAGCGCCCAACACTGTCTTGCGTGACTTACCAGAGACTTCAGCCCTCTCCAATCGGGCTAAACCTAAGAGATCCAACTCACCGATCTTTACCACGACGTTCTTGGCGTTCATTGTCTCGTAGTCTCCAAACGGAGCCTCTGTTACCTTCTCGAGCCTCATTCCCAGTGCGCCGCTTAGCTTTACTGCCGCTCTATTTCCAGAGACAGAGTCCGGAGCATTTGCGATAAGTTCTGACACCGCCTCAAGTCCCTTTGTCTCGAGATTCCAGAGCCCTACCGAAGCCTCTACTCGAGCCTGCTTCACTTGAATCGTAGCCGTACCGTAGGCATCGCTACTTTCGCGCTTGGCTCTTTCAACGATCTCAGAACTGTTGTCCCTTACGAGCTTTACGAGCTCCTCGACTTGTAGTCGATAGGCCTCTGCCTGTACACCTACACTCGCAGGCACCCTGTTCCTAAACTCATTTACCACTTTCTCTAACATCTCTGCCTCCATTACAATTAACTGAATGAGTATTCATTCAGTCCTCACGTGAGATTTAGTCACCTGTATTGAAGGGTCAATATCCAAAATAAAAAAAGATCAAATTTGGCGAACTATACTTGTCTGGAATAATGAATGACTAGACAACAGAGGGGCTTATGGCCGCGCAGTACATCACACCAGAGGGCCGAAAACTCTTTATCGACGAGTACGACCAGTTGATGAAGGTCGAGAGACCCAAAGTCACGGTTGAAGTTCGCCTAGCTGCAGAGATGGGAGATCGCTCGGAGAACGCCGAATACATCTACGGAAAAAAGCGGCTAAGGGAAATAGACCGTCGCATGGGCTACCTTCAGCGCAGACTTGAGGCGACCGAAGTTGTTGATCCAAGCGAGTTCTCTCCTCCTGTGATCCGATTTGGAGCCTATGTTGAAATCGAAGACGACGAAGGCAACAACAACATCTACCGAATAGTAGGAAAAGACGAAATCGACTCAAACCGAGGCTGGATCTCTTACCAATCGCCAATGGGCAAAGCGCTAATAGGCAGAGAAAATGGCGATGAGATGACCATTAGGACACCTTCAGGGGCTCGCACTATAGAGGTGCTATCAGTAAGCTACAACTCTATGGAGACAACATGAGAGCTCTCGTTACAGGTGGTGCCCACCGACTCGGGCGAGCTATCGCGGAGAAGCTGGCAGATAACGGCTACTCTGTAGCTATTCACTGCAACAACTCTGTGGACGCCGCAAAGGCTGTAGCAAAGACTACCGGTGGATTTGTGATAGCCGCTGATCTGACACAAATAAAAGAGATGGAACGAGTAATCAGCGAAGTACGCGACCATTGGGGCGAGCTCGATCTACTCGTAAATTGCGCTGGTCTATGGGACCCAAAACCAGTGGGCGAGATCACATCGGACGACTGGGACACCATGTTCAACCTGAACGCAAAGGCACCAATGTTCCTAAGTGCTGGGTTCTCAGATCTCCTCCGCCAAAGCGATGATGGGAACATCATAAATATCACGGACATCGCCGGTGACTCCCCCACTCCTAAAAATCTGCACTACAGCGCATCGAAAGCAGCGCTAATCAATATTACAAAGGGCTTAGCATTAGAACTTGCGCCCGATATTAGGGTCAACGGTATCTCTCCAGGCACGATCCTCCCCCCTGCGGAAATGTCCGATAAACAGCTAAAGGAGATCATAGACACCATCCCACTCGGGAGAGTTGGTTCGGCGGATGATATCGCCAACGCAGCTCTATTTTTTGCCAAAGGAGCTCCCTATATTACTGGTCAAGTAATCGCCGTAGACGGTGGGCGCTCCGTCTCCTCGACAATGGTCGTAGGGTAGACAAATGATGACAACCATCTCTATATCTGACCTCCAGGTCTCATGTGTAATTGGAGTGCTAAAGCACGAAAGAATTACAAAACAGATAGTATCTGTGGATCTGGAGGTGACGTTCGACGGGAGAAGCGCCGCCACATCAGAGAGCATTAATCTCACCCACGACTACTCTGAAATCTCTAGGCAAATAGAGTTCATTCTGTCGGCTGGAGAGTTTATGCTCATTGAGAGCGCGGCACACCTGATCCTTAGGCACCTTTTACTTCCCCCCACAGACAGACGCCCTCGAATCTCAACAGCAAAGGTGAAGATCACGAAAGCAGATGCGCTCGATGGAACAGCTCTCGCCGCCGTGACAATCCAAGGTAACGGTGCGGAGACGACCTACATACGAGAGGAGAAGAGTTGGGGATATGTCGACATAATAGAAGAGACCTCCAGGCTGGGATTATACCGGCTAACACTTGCGCCTCTCGCAACCCTCCCTTCGCATTACCACCAGCAAATGGATGAGTCTGAACTGATGATGTCAGACGGACTACTGGGCTTACGGAATAGCGGTAAGAGTATTGAGCTGACTAAGGGCGAGAGGTTTAGCTGGGAAAAAAACCAGGTCCACGGTTACACAAATACGGGTTCTGAAGACGCGAACATACTGTGCATGGACCGCCCCTCATTCATACCCGCAGACGAGATTGAAATCCCAACAACAGAAGGCTCCAGATGACCCATCCAAGCAAAGTGAGGTCGAGCGGTCTCCCTAAGCGCGTCCTTGTAACAGGGGGAGGGACCGGGCTGGGATTAGCTATCGCAATGGCGCTAGTTGAGGCTGGCTCAGAGGTGTTCATATGTGGTAGACGTCGCCGTGTACTTGAGGAGGCTGCAGAAATCAGCGGCGCAACTCCCCTGTCAGGAGACATCACCGGCCCCCCCGATGGGTTGCTTAGAGCCACGGGACAAATAGACGGTTTGGTACACAACGCAGGTAGCTACATTCACTCTGAGATTGGAGATTGGACAGCACACTCCTGGCAGGACATGTTCGCGGTTCACGTACGAGGTCCTGCCATATTATCTCAAGCGTTCGCCGCACAGTGCGAAGGTCCTGGTTCCATCGTCGCAATCTCATCGACTCTCGGTGCCCGTCCAGCTGCTGGCGCAGCCGCTTACTCAGCAGCAAAGGCTGGGATGCTCTCACTTATTCGCTCTTTGGCTATAGAGCTCGCACCTGTTGGGATCCGAGCAAATGCTATACTGGCAGGGGTCGTACCAACGGACATGACCGCTACACCTCGAGGTAATATGACCTCTGAAGAGCAGCTTGAGGTTTTACGGCGCCTACATCCTCTGGGTAGACTGGGAAAACCAGAAGAGATCGCACAGGCAGTATTAGGGCTCATGGGAAACCCTTGGGTAAGCGGTGCCGAACTAGCAGTCGACGGCGGGTTGCTCGTCTCGTAGTTGACCCCGTTGCAAAGCTAAATCCAACAGGTGTGTTGCCTGAACGTTCCCCATTGCTGACATCATATTGCCCTTTACATTGGGGTTGTCCGACTGCAGTTTTGCAAGCAATGCCTTCATGTCTTGGCGTTTCATGTTGTCTTGAGAGCCGCACAGATTACAGGGAATAATAGGAAAATCCTTTATTCGAGCATACTCGGCAATGTCCTCCTCTGCGCAATAAGCAAGGGGTCTAATGACCACATTCACGCCATCATCTGCATAGACCTTTGGCGGCATGGATTTTAGCTGTCCAGAATAGAAAAGGTTCATGAGGAGCGTCTCCATAAGATCGTCCCGGTGATGACCCAAAGCCAACTTTGTGGCGCCCATATTCTTGGCGGCAGCGTAAAGGATTCCACGCCTCATCCTTGAACAGAGAGAGCAGTAGGTCTTGCCTTCAGGCACCTTTTCCAACACAACTTTATAGGTGTTCTGAGTGAGCATTTTATACTCAAACCCCTCTGATAAAAACCAGTTCTCAATTACATGCGCTGGAAATCCTGGGTGTCCTTGGTCGAGGTTCACGCCAACAATATCAAATTGCCAAGGGACCCTTTTTTGTATTTCTCTTAGAAGATACATCAAAGCGTAGGAGTCTTTACCTCCCGACACACCGACCATCACCTTGTCACCAGGACCAAACAATTCAAAGGTCTTGTTAGCTGAAGCTATTCGACCAAGCAGCTTTTTCTCCAGCTTAGACAATGAATCTTGTGCCATTTCGCAACTCCCCAGCATGGGCTGTAAGCCCATATATTTACCCTCGTATCATCACACCGTGCACCACTCAACCTCGCGCTGGGTTAAGAAGTCCGCATGACTAAACACGACGAAAATAAAGAACTTAATCTAGAAGGCAAGAGCGGTTGTTTTACAATTATCGCGCCTTTTGGGTTGGCTATATATGCCCTTATTATTATCTCTATCGGACTCTCAGCTGGTTTTTGTGGGCTGACAACCATGTTTGGTTCGTGGAAACAAGGTTCAGGTGAGGGACGGAACCTATCTAGCGGTATGGGGGCAGCACAGTGGAGGCTGCAAGAATTACGGAGGTTCGACCTCATTGAGTTAGGTCAGACTCCCAGCCTATACCACGACCACAGTTTCTTAGCTGATGGGTCAAGCGGTTGCTACGTGTTGAACAACACGGTCACTCGATGGGACAACGGTGTACTAACAACATCAGCCGATATTATTGGGGCTGTGATTTCTGGAGATTCCTCAGAGGTAACAATCCAGAACGGTGACAACACCGTGACCTGTCCGTTTGGGCTTGGTCAAGGTGGCGCTGACTTCTTGTCCATGCTCGAGACTACATCTGTTTCGGCGCCATAATGAAGGGGCTGTCTATAGATCTCACGATTAGCACTGAACTTGGAGATAGTAATAGCGGCATTGGAGAGCTCAGAGAGTACAGCTCGCTCCTCCGTTATGGCATGTCATTTGGATGGCTATTAACGGCTTTTGCCCTTGCAGTTGTACTGGTCGTCGTACCTGTTATTCATCTTATCACCACATGGCTGCTACCTATAGCAGGAGTGGTTGGGTTCGTCTCAATCATCCAGACTAGAGCCACAATCACAAAAATTAAGGGGCAGTGCCCCGCCTGCAATTCTAACGTACTTCTTAGCGGCGGCAGGGCAGCGCCACAGATGCGAGAATCGTGTGGCGACTGCAGCCGCCCACTAATAATCTCCAGAGTGCAATAAATAAGGTCTAAACCACCAAATGCGCTGTTTCTGACAAATAGTTCAGTATAAATCAGCCCCTATTTAAATGAGCGCTATACGCCTTATGCGAAGATTATCAGGGCGCGATGTGGTGTTGGCTCGGGATACAATAGATTCACGCTTTCTTTCACCAGAGCTAAAGCACCTGTTGAATAAGTAAGAAACAAGGAGGAGCCACGTCACCGCCACGTAAAATACGAAACCTAAGAGTGTGGCTAACTCCGCTGATTTTAGGAGCGTTGACGCTACCTGCTATCTACTTAACAATGGTTAAGAGTCACCAAGGTTGTGGTTTTTCAAAGGCAATGCCATCACTACAAAGTTCACCGCCTTCGGCCACATCAAGACCTAGACGAGTTGTAATTGAGGGGGCGGCCGCTGCAAGCCTTACCAGAGCCCTGACACTGGCGGGACTAATCACAGAACCTGAATTGGATCTAACTCCGACAGACGTTGACCTGCCCTCTGGCAGTCACCCCGCTGGTGACAACACCGAGTTGACTATCAATGAGCAGCCCGATGAGCTGGAGAATGATCAAAGGTGGGACGGAGGACCTCTCCCTGAGATGAGTGGGACGTGGTGCAGTAGGTCCTGGATGAGTGCCGGCGAATTAGACCTGCTGCTAGAAGAGAGCTTCATCCGCTCGAACGGAACCTCAAGCAGAATTTTAGATGGAGGTGAATTATACATAAGTATTCCAAATGTAATCGACTTCGGAGTCATCACATTTAGTCGCTCGAGCTTCTACAGACCTGTAAGGCTCTGCCAAGAATGGACTGCTTCTGTTCTCCGCGAATCTCCTGCCGTAGAGGCACTCCTAAATCACGACAGCGGCGAAATAGCAACTGCCTTCCGAGAATTCTGGGACATCTTCCAGATCATATGGGAGGTCGAAAACCTAAACCATTCACCGTGTGCTGAATTACTGTTGCTTACTGAGAACAGGGAAGACAGTCATGAAGATTCCAGAGCTAGTCTGACGAACAGGTGGCGCTGCGAATAACTACATCCCGCCCAGTTTCATGACTCCTACGACAGCTGATATTGAGCCGTCAACTCCCAACCCCTCAGTGTCAATATGTAGGTGAGCTCTCTCGTATATAGGAGTACGCTCAGTAAGGATTCGCCTTAGCTCACCAAGTGGATCCGCCCGCCCCGCCATTGGTCGAGTATCCCCCTGAGCTAACACGCGCTCAAGGTGAGTCTCTGGTGACGCCATTAGCCACACTGATCTACAATTATTTGAGATCTCCTCCCACGCGGCAGCATCTAATACCATAGACCCACCAACCTCAATTACAGCCTCGCCGTCCTTTCGCACGACTGACTTCAAGGCCTCCAAAGAGGCCTTCGCGAACCAGTCGGCACCGTGGTACTCGAACATCTCCGCTACAGACATTCCCTCTCGTGACTCCACCAGTCTGTCCAGCTCAATAAAATCGCAACCAACTCTATCCGAGACCCCGCGACCCACGGTGCTCTTTCCTGCACCTCGCAAACCAATGAGCGCTATTTTTGACTTTGGGTTGAAGCGCTTTTTAAATTCAGCCTGTTCGACAGGGGGCATCTCATGCACAGCTACAGCCACGTTGTCCAACAGATCTCGGTTTGCGCTTAGACCCCGCAACAATGTGACAAGGGAACAATCGAGTGCCTTTGCCACGTCCGACAACCTAACAATAGAGACATTTGATCCGCCCGCTTCAAGCTGAATAAGAAAACGTTTTGAGACCCCCGCCTCTTCGCATAGGCGCTTTTGACTCCACCCTATGTCGGTTCTCAACCGGCGAAGCCTATCTCCCAAAATGGCCAATGACTTGTCGTTCACCTAATACTCCCCTGTGTGATGAAGTATAATGCACCTAAATTCACTTGTCAACCAGGCATTTGTACATTATAATGCACCCACACTACAGACCAAATCATTGATAATACGTATAGTGATAGGAGCCCAAATGGCCGCTAAAATGCCCGACACACCGGTCTCATTCAAGACAAACCCGTACAACTGGAAACACTGGATCTTGGATCTTGATGGTGACATCGCCACACTAAAAATGAACGTACAACTTCATGGCGGGTTCCGTCCAGGGTACGAATTGAAGCTTAACAGCTACGACCTCGGAGTTGACATAGAGCTCTCTGATATCATTGAACGTCTACGCTTTGAGCAACCTCAAGTCCGAACCGTCGTTGTCACCTCCGAAAACGACCGCGTGTTCTGTTCAGGCGCTAACATTAAGATGCTCGCTTCATCATCACACCCATTCAAGGTTAACTTCTGTAAGTTCACCAACGAGACTCGATGTGGAATGGAAGAGGCCAGTAGCAACTCTAACCTCCACTTCATGGCGGCGGTAAATGGTCCATGTGCAGGTGGCGGTTACGAGCTCGCAATGGCATGTGACTCAATATATCTAATAGACGACGGAACGGCTGCGGTGTCACTACCCGAGGTACCACTGCTCGCTGTCCTCCCTGGAACCGGTGGTCTAACTAGGCTCACAGACAAGCGTAAGGTTCGACGCGACGTGGCAGACATCTTCTGCACCAAAGCGGAGGGTTTCAAAGCTCGAGACGCGGTTCGTGGACGACTAGTCGACGGCTCGTTTCCTCGAAGCCGCTGGCAAGAGAGCATAGCCGCCAAGGCTGCAGAGGCAGCTGCAGCGCTGACTGCAAACAATACCGCAGGTATCAAGCTAGAAGATATTGAAGGAGAGGTAACCGAATCAGGTCACGCATGGAAGCACATCACACTCGACGTCAACCACGACGATCGAGTAGCGATATTAACCATGAAGGGACCATCAACTCATGCACCTTCCACTCACGACGAGCTATTCGCCATGGGCGGCGACGCATGGGGGCTAGCTGCATGGAGACAGTTTGAACGAGCGCTTCTACTGCTTCGTTTCAACTATCCAAAAATCGGACTTATCTTGCTCAAGACAACTGGTGACGCTGACCTTATTCAAGAGTGGGACAACGCCGTTTCCACCATCCAAGATGGAGGTTCGTGGTTCGCTCGCGAAATCACACTATTCCAGTCTCGTGCTCTCAAGAAACTCGACAATATGTCTCGCTCTATGTTCGCGATAATGGACGAAAATCACAACTTCAACGGCTCCCTCTTTGAGATGACCCTTTCGGCAGATCGCTCGTACATGTTCCTTGACGAGGATGAAAAGAACAGCGTGACCGTAACCGACGCTTCGGCAGGGCGGTTCCCGATGTCAAGCGGTCTAACTAGGCTGCAGGTGCGGTTCCTGGGAGAGCCAGAGATGGTCGAAAAGGTCTTAGCAAATGGTGACGCCTACTCAGCCGAAGACGCCGAAGAGACCGGAATTGTAACCGCGTCACCAGATGACATCGACTGGGAAGATGAACTTCGCATCGCGATCGAAGAGCGTGTGTCACTCTCTCCAGACGCCCTAACGGGTATGGAACAAAACCTTCGTTACGGAGGACAAGAGAGCCACGATACAAAAATCTACGGACGACTTAGCGCTTGGCAGAACTGGATTTTCCAGCGCCCTAACGCCGTAGGAGACCAAGGGGCTCTGACACTCTACGGGCACCCTGAGCGTCCAGCTTTCGACTTTAGGCGAACCTAGCCACTAATAAACATACTTTTCATACCAAACACTAGTACACAGGAAGAAAAATGAGCTCCATAAACTACGACGACCTCATACCGAACAACATTGACCTATCATCCGACCGACGCCTAAAGAGAGCTCTTGAAAAGTGGCAACCGGCGTTCGTAAATTGGTGGAAAGAAGTAGGTCCGCAGGTCTTCAAGAACAACGAAATATACCTCCGCACTGCCATCTCAACAGACTCGGGCGGTTGGGCAAACTTTGGTCACGTGCGTATGCCTGAGTATCGCTGGGGGATCTTCTTGGCAGACCGTGAAAAAGACAGAGTGATTCCCGGTGGTGACCACGCTGGCTCTCCAGTCTGGCAAACGGTTCCAGGTGAGCACCGCAACGCCCTAAAACGCCTCATCGTAGTGCAGGCCGACACAGAGCCAGCGAGCGTTGAGCAGCAAAGATGGCTGGCCGAGACCTGCCCATCCCTATACGACTGCCGAAACCTATTTCAGGTGAACGTTGAGGAGGGGCGTCACCTATGGGCGATGGTCTACCTTCTTCACGCACACTTTGGAAGAGACGGACGTGACGAGGCCGATGATCTGCTCGCTAGACGATCAGGTGACGAGGATAAGCCACGTATCTTGGAGGCATTCAACCAACCGTGTTCTGATTGGCTTACTTTCTTCTGTTTCACCACCTTTACTGATCGCGATGGCAAGTACCAACTTGGCGCACTCGCCGAGAGCGCATTCGACCCACTATCACGCACATGTAAGTTCATGCTTACAGAAGAGGCCCACCACCTGTTTGTAGGCGAGGGCGGAATCGAGCGCGTAATTCGCAGGGCTTGTCAGCTTATGAAGATCGATCCTAACGACGATGCAAGAGCACAAGGCGGAATCGATCTTGTGACAATACAAAAATATATCAACTATTGGTTCTCGTACTCTGTTGACCTCTTTGGAGCCGAAGTATCCTCCAACGCTGCGGACTACTTTGCGTCGGGTCTAAAAGGTCGCTGGAGGGAGTCAAAGGACTACACAGACCACTCGTGCCTGGGCGCTATGGACGTCATACCCCACATCATCGACGGCAAAGTGATCGACGTTGAAATTCCGTTGCGGAACGCTATGAACGAATCGTTGCGCCGCGACTACGCCTCAGACTGCGAGAGGGTTCTAAGGCGCTGGAACAAGGCAATCATATCGGAAGGTATCGACTTTACGGTCACGCTGCCCGACATGAAATTCCACAGAAGGCAGGGGCTCTATACCGACTTCCACTTCACCCCAACGGGCGAGATGATCGACGAGGCAACTTTCAACGCCAACGTCGACAAGTGGCTGCCAACCGACGAGGACCGCGCTTGGGTAATAGGGCTAATGAAGCCCGTAAAGGAACCCGGTAAAATGGCTAACTGGATCGCCGCGCCATCTAGAGGAATCCACGGTCAGCCAGTGGACTACGACTACGTTAGATTAGTTTAGAGAGAGCATTTAGTACCAGCAGGATCGCTGGATTGGTGCTACATTTGCACCCATGTTTATACTATTATTTATCTCGTGCTCAAATGATCCTCTGGACCTCTCATCACCATTAAATGGGGGGGAAGCTCTAGCAGGTGTCATCGACTCTGACTCAGCCCTCTTTGGGGGAATTTCAGCAGAAGGTAGTCACGGCGACCTCAAGATATACAACGACCGCGCTCGATTTATAATCCAAGGGGTTCGCGATAGCGGGTACTACATAACACAGGGCGGCGGAGTAATAGACGCCGACATCGCCCGTATCGAAGGTCAGCCTGGTCGTGACATGGTCGATGAGTGGGGCGGCATGTTCGGTCTAGGTCGCCTCATGGAACCCGAAGTTGTGGAGGTTATAGACGACGGTAGCGAGAGCGGGGTCGCTCATATTCACACAAGAGGTCCAGAGGCAGTCATGACTCTCTTGACTGGTGCTATTGAGGCCGACATAGTCCCAGACTTCGGGCTGTACCTAGAAACAGACTACAAACTTGCGGCTGACAGTTACTTCTTACAGGTGACCACGACTATCACCGCTACAATTGAAGATGTGCTTATTCA
>CAWVYO010000043.1:0-17962 GCA_963934385.1 uncultured bacterium | reverse complement strand
GTTACGCCTCTCAATGCCAGTTGTCTCTGGGAGTCGTTGGGGGACAATTACCTCTGAGATCTCACTGTCCGAGTTAGCCGACAACATCGCATTGCGAAAAACCACTGTGTTTGCGGCGGCCCTCCTGTCCACTACTGTCACGGCTCTGTTGTTGTACCTGACTCTCTCTCTATTGGTGCTATCACCGCTTGGTAGATTGGCTAAAGCAGCCAGGAAAATCTCCTCTGGAGATTTAGACGCCCGTGTAGTCGAGGGTAAAGGGCGAGACCAGCTCGGGTTGCTGGAGCGAGTGTTTAATGAGATGGCGAGAGACATGCAGAGCTATACGACAGAGCTAGAGGCCAGAGTTGATCGGAGGACTATTGAGTTATCAAAGGTCAATCAGGCTCTAGAGGATTCGAACAAGGAGTTGGAGTCAGCGGTAGATAGATTGGCTGAAATGGCTAGGACTGACGGGCTTACTGGTCTATTAAATCGTCGAGCCTTAAAAGAGTCCATTGATGTGGAGATCAGAAGGGCAGATCGGGACGGGCTAGAATTCAGTTTTCTAATGATAGATGTAGACTATTTTAAGAAATATAACGATGCATTTGGGCACCCTGCGGGAGACCAGCTGTTGATCCGGTTGTCCTCTATCTTACAGGAAAACACCAGAGCCGTAGATGTCGTGGCTAGGTTTGGCGGCGAGGAGTTTGTGGTGCTTCTGTCTGGGACGCCCCCTAGTTCCGCTGTCGCTGTGGCAGAGAAGCTTAGGGAGGCGGTTAAAAACACAGTCTTTAGGCTAGCATCTGACGGAAAACCCGTTGGTAGAACTTCTGTCTCGATTGGAATCGCTGGGTACCCCACCGACTCAAAGACAAAACAAGGGTTGATGTCCCTAGCAGATCAAGCTCTCTACCTGGCTAAAGAGGCGGGGCGAGACTTAGTGGTGAAATGTGGCAGTGCGGGAGTTCAGGAATGAACAATGTCAGTAAACTTTTAACGACGGTAATTTATAGTCTAGCCCTGGGGTGCTTTGGCGACCCTGTGACCGTTATCAACACCGCCGAGTCTGATATTGTGGTGCACAGACCAATGTCGGAGATTTATGCGGATGGTCACGATGATTTAGTACAGGCTGGGGTTGAAGTTATGCGGTGGGGCTTAACACCGTACATGCATCCAGAGGAGCTTCTCGAGGCCTACACACCCATCGCGTTGTTTGTTGAGCAGCGGTTAGGTGTACCTGTTGAGGTTGTTGTGGGAGACGATTACGCCGACCTAGAGTCTATGTTGATTGCGGGTGAGATCGATGTCGCAGTTATTAGTCCCTATAGCTATGTGCGAGCCAAGACGGCCTCCCCTGGCATTACTGTGTTCGCATCACATATCGCCAAGGGCAGCTTCAATTATGGCTCGTATATTATTGTCAAAGAGGACTCTGAGATCGAGTCACTGACGGATCTGGCAGGACAGGATGTAGCGTTTGTTGATACGCGGTCAACCTCAGGTTGGCTGTTTCCAGTCGCCAGGATGTTGGAAGAAGGGGTCAGCCCAGAGACAGATCTCAATCCTATTTTTTACGGTACTCATGACAGGGTCTTTGATGCTGTCGTAGAAGGTGAGGTAGCCGCTGGAGCTACCTATGACGGTGCGTTGTCCGAAGGGCGTCAGCGGCGCGGTGACGGCTGGGAAGTGCGAGTGATCGCCAAGGGCGAGCGAATTCCTCACGAGGCTTATGTTGCCCGTGCTGGCTTGACACCTGCTGTTAGTGAGGCACTCAGCGCGGCACTATCTGAAATTTCTACCGGTACCCAAGAGGGGCGCCAACTGCTGGCGCCAATGATGCTTAGAATAAACGGTTTTCTGCCTGTTGAAGATAGTCATTACGACGTCGTTCGCCAGATCGAATCTCAAGTCCAGGCGGCAGATCTGTCAATTGAAAGCAGACCTCTTCAGCCAGATTGACCATTAAGGTGATCACAGGTTGAGTCTTAGTCTAATAGATGGTGGCGAAGGACTGTCTTGACGGCTACAATTGCCCATGTCGTGGTCCCTCTGGTAGGGGCAAAATTTCATTAGAACGGGAGTAGATGTGAATAGATTATGGAACCTCTTCCTGGTGTCGCTCACTGCTTCGTGCGCCTCTGATTACGAGGTTGTTCAGCGTGTCGACGTCGACCCTGGCGACGTGACAGCGTGTGGTTTTACTAGAGTCGATAATACTAGTTTTTATCAGTACGATTGCAATCCGGTGTTTACGACCACGGATGAACCGTGGGCTCCTACTGTTGGAAATATGGCGTTCAATGTAACGAGCGTCCTTGGTCACCCGTTTTATCAGATGTGGTATGTCGGGGTGAAAGACGACGAGTCCTACGGTGATTACGGCTTGGGCTACGCTGTTAGTGCTGAAGGTACCGATTGGGATGTGTTTGCGGGAAATCCTCTGTTTGAAGAACCAGCCCCGAACGCGTGGGACGGTAGCATGATGGATGCCGTAAAGGTTGTGTGGGATCCAGCTACGGCACAATATGTAATGGTCTATCAGGGGCTGCACATTCAGCGTGGCACGTGGGGTATTGGTGTCGCCACATCTAGCGATGGGAGAAGTTGGGACTTTTTATCCAGCAATCCTGTGATCGACTTGTTGGAGCCAAACGGTCAGGTCAAAGGCTATTGTTGGCCGCTCGGGCTATCACTTGGGCAGGTGGCTGGATTTTCAGGATACGTAGCGGGGTATACGACACCAAATGGACCTTGTGAAGCGTTCTCATTTGTTGGCTCAGATGTAGCTAACTGGAGCACTACAAACAACATGGTGCTACAAGCAGGTACAAACGGAGAGTTTGACGATCAAGGAATCCTATCGATAGCTACTTCGGAATTGAACGGTGAGCACTACATGTTCTACGCGGGCTTTGGTGGCTGGGTTGACCAGGGAAGCTATCGATATACATCCGAACATTTCATGGGCATGGCGACATCGTCTGACGGTAACAACTGGGCAAAGACAGGAGGAATAATTCCTGTAAACCAGACCAACCAAGGCGATGTTACTTCCATTGCTGCACACACGGTTGGAAGTAGAATACATCTGTGGATAACGGATGAGTACGACGGTAGTGCTGGGGTTGGCTATTACCTGTTTGATCCTGAGCAGGCAGCTATAGACGATTCAGGCAATGGTGATGCCCAGTGAGCAGTAGGTCCTTGGTGAGAGTAGTGACCTCTGCTTTTATTGTAGTTTGCGGAGTTTCTAACCTTAACGCCTGTTCTGGTGTTGGTTTGGATGAATTTGGTCCTTCCGATAGTGTCAGCACAGGGGTGCAGATTTTATCGATTGATCCCTATTATGGGTCAACGTCAGGTGCGACCACAGTTACTATTACTGGTGTGGCGTTCGACGGAGATCTTGAGGTTTTTTTCGGAAATGCCAACCTTGATGTCACTCGAATAACGGAGGACTCAATAGTCGTTACCACGCCTTTTTTGGGGTTTGAGTCAACAGTGAACGTCACCGTGACTGACGGGCTATCAGAAGACACCTGGGCAGAAGGGTATACATTCACAGATGGCCCACCACCGGACCCGCCCGACACAGGAGGGACAGTAGATACAGGAGGTACTAACACCACTACTAATGGCTCTGGAATGACAGGCGGTCTTATTGAGATGTCGCTTTTGCAGATTGCCTGCCCAGACTGTTTTGGCGCCTCGTCAGCAATTGTTGTAAACGCATCGGCGGCATTTCATTCACCAGTTGCTGAATCTTGGTTGGAATGGTTACCCACGAGTGGGACCTGTGAGTCAAACCCCGTTGTGTCGGGTCCAGACGTTACTACTATTGACGTAGGGGAGTGGGTATATCTGAACTCGGGTAGTCGCTCGCTTGGTTTGCGTCGAAATAACGGCAGCACGGGAGTTAGGTATCAAGCTACTGGTTTGGGAGAGACCGACTTTATACGGACAGCCCACTATGATATGCAGGTGCCGGAGAGCAGTGGGCGCGACGTCACAGATGCCTTGTTAACACCTCAAGGTTGGTCTACTATAGAGCCTTCAGCGATATTACTCACAAATCAAGTTAGCGCTTTTTCGGCACCTATTTCACGCCAGGGACAAATGTTCTCTTGGACACCATACGGTGGTTCCGGGACTTTTTTGATACTTCTAACAGTATATAATAGCGCTGGTACAACTCTTCTGGGCAACGTCTTGTGTAGGGGAGAAGATAACGGTTCGTTGAATGTGCCTGGGAGTTACCTGTCTGGTTTTCCCAGAAATGGGTTAGTCTCGATAACGTTCATGCGGTATCAGATTGAGTCGAGTACAATAGTTTCAAATGGAAGTACCTTGGAAGGAGTAGCCTCAATTGCTGTCCAAGGTACAGGGGTGATACAGTGATGGGCAGCGAAGCTGTGAATAGGGAGATTTAGATATGAGAATACTGACATTAGTACCGTTACTCTTTGCTTTCGGCTGTGGTGGAGGCGGAGATGCTTCTACCCCATGTGGAGAGCTCTGTTTAGAGCTTGTAGGTACATGCGGATACGAAGCGTACCCAGATTTGGGGTCTTGTCTAGACGGATGTGCCTTCGCAGAGCAGCAGGGCGCTGATATCACCGCTCAAGCTCTCTGTGTAATAGAGGCCGAATGTAGCACATTCAATATTTTGGAGTGCGAACACGAATTCGGTGAGTAACAGGGTGCTTATGGCTCGGTTATCTAGAATTAGAGCTTGGTTGTAATCGCGATAATTTATCGAAGGTCAGCATGAAGACGGGTTGGGCAGACAGTGCGGCATGCGACGTCACTATGACTAGTGATGGTCGAGAGGGATCAGTGGCTTGGTCTCAGCTTTTGAATATTGCGGGAGCGCTGACCTTTTCAAGACTGTTGATTGCCATTGTCTTTCCGTTTCTAATTTCTATGTGGTGGCTTGCATTGGCATTTTACCTTGTGGCGGTCACCACGGATGTCTTGGATGGCTATGTCGCTAGGCGTACAGGTACAGACTCTCCAGCTGGCGCCATATTAGATGGCTGGGTAGACAAGGTGCTTCATGTGAACGTTATATGGTCAATGGTAAACGCAGAATACCTTCCAGGGTGGTGGATGATTATTCTGTTCTCTAGAGAAATACTTCAATTACCGCTAGTCGCAGCGTTACCTGGACCTATCTATGAGGGGCACTCACCAGTGCACCCACCTGTTTTGAGCGGAAAGATCGCTAGTTTTCTTTTTGTGGTTATGATCAGCACTTTGTTGGTTGGAATCACTGAGCCCTCTTGGTATTTCACCTGCGCAATCGGCTTATTTGGCACAATAGCAGCGTTGCAATACCTAGCTAGAGAGTTTGTCTCGGGGTTTCGCACTGGGTCAGTTAGTGTCCCACTCCAAAAGTGATCCAGCGACAACGAGTAATCCGCCTAGAGCAAATGCTGCCGCTATAGAAAATAAGCCATCTACAAGTAGTGAATCCATACTTTATCCCTTGGTTTTTTTGGTTTTGGGTAGTAATCTATTGTTCAGAATTCGAACGGAACCTACACTAATACGGTTGACTGCTCAGTTTTATTTAGTAAAAAACTCTTGACATGTAACTTCTATGCTAGAAACAACATGAAACTGTGAGAAACTGGAAGAAGTGCTGACGCAGGAGATGTGAAATGCCGGAGATAGATCTACACCCGATACCATTTGAAACTTTGGTTACAAGGCTGGAGAGAGAATTAGCCATAAATACGGCTCTTTACACGATCCCTAGACGGTCTTGGTGGACTCCTGTTCAGGGACTCGACATTTCGGTCAACCATTTTGGTCAGCGAATAGACACACCGTGTGGTCCAGCTTCTGGTCCACACTCCCAGTTGGCCCAAAATTTAGTCATGTCCTACCTGTGCGGTGGGCGTTTTATGGAATTGAAAACTGTACAGATAAACGATGAATTGGTCATCCCTCGACCATGTATCTTTGTGCCTCACGTAGGCTATAATGTGGAGTGGTCTCAGGAACTTAGAGTCAATCAGTCCGCAGTTGAGTACGCCAAGGGTTGGATGCTAATTCACTATCTGACTTCAAAGCACGGACCTGGGCTATGGAGCGCACCTAACGTTATGTTTGATACCAGTCTTGGTTATGACATAGCGGGGCTACAGAGCGAAAAAGTATCAGGTTTCTTGCGACAGATGAGGGAATCTAGCGAATTGATAGAAGAGCTTAGAGGTCAATTGCCCAGCAGTCTGTCCAAGTGGGCAGAACTAGATGTGCCTCATAAAATTTCAAATAGCGTAACCATATCAACATTTCATGGCTGTCCAGCCTCTGAAATAGAAGCTATCGCAACACAATGTTTGGAGTGGGGGGTCAACACTGTAGTTAAATTGAACCCGACCCTATTAGGATATGACCGCTGTAGAGAGATCATGGACTCCATGGGTTACGGTCATATAAAGTTGAATAGAGCATCTTTTGAGAAGGATCTATCGTGGGGTCAGCTCCAAGATATGCTCCCTAGACTAATGTCTATGGCTAGCGGTTTGGGCTTAGGTTTTGGAGTCAAACTGTCGAACACGCTAGTTTGTGAGAGCGAGGAGCCCCCGTTTGAAGGTGGTGAGATATATTTGTCTGGTCCACCTCTCCATGTGTTGGCTATGACACTCTCCGCAGAAGTTAGGGCGATGGTTGGTCCAGACATGCCCATTACATTTTCTGCCGGTATTGACGCGGACAATTTCCACTCTACTGTAGAGTCGGGCTTAGCTCCAGTGACAACATGTTCCGACCTCCTGAAGGGTCGTGGCTACGCTAGAATGACGAAATACATGAGGGTTCTAGAGTCTAGAATGGAGAAGTTAAATGTTTCAAATATAGCTGAATTTAAGCGATCTGAAGTCGACGCTAATTCTCCAAACGAGGCTGCGATGGAGAAGCTTATCTCAGGGGCTAAATCGCTTTACAATGATGAGCGATACCACAGTGTTAACAACAACAAATCACCTAAGAAAATAGATAGTAGCCTTGTAACATTTGATTGTTTGACGTGTGATAAATGTATTCCTGTTTGCCCCAATGCTGCCAATTTCACGATTGACATACCAGCCGGGGTACATGTCGCTAAGGGCGTCTCTTGGAGCGATGGAGATTCTAAAATTCAAGGTGAAGATGAGGTGGTTTTGTCTAAACGTCATCAGATCGGGACTGTAGCTGATGTTTGTAACCTGTGTGGACAGTGTGACCCTTGGTGCCCAGAATCAGGAGGTCCTTACCTGGTAAAACCAAACATTTTTCTAGACAGAGATAGTTTTGATGCCCATCCAGATCGTCATGGTTTTATGGTTTCTAGGTTGCGAGACAAGATCTCTTGGAGAGACGGATCAGGTCGTGTTCTTAGTTTGACTCAATTCGCCGATGGAATAGAGGAATTTCATGTCGATGGTGGCTATGTCAGGCTAAATGGGCCAGATGTTGTCTTGGTCTCTGGTAAGGGAGAAATGTCGGGGAGCCAGTTGTCTACCCTTAGGGTCATGTTGGGTGGTTTTCAGTCCGACAAAACGGAATGTTGGTTACCATAGGTCACCCTAGTAGTTAGTTTTTAGTTTCCTCTAATAAGACCTATTTGTCTGGCTACTGCATCGGCATTAGGCGCGTAAGGTCTCTTCTCTAGGTATTGCTCAAGTGCGACTATGGCTTCGCTTGTACGCCCAACGTTGGCTAGGAGCACGCCCAGGTCAGTGAACTCTTCAAACCTGTTTGGGGCTAACAGCAGGATTCTCCTACATGACTTTATGGCTCCTTCATAGTCGTCTCTACGAAGAAACATGTACTTTTCAGTAGAACACAATCGCTCTAGTAGGGCTCTATTAGAAATGGGAGCGATAGCATCTACCCAGACTGAGGGGTGTGATGTCTGACCAAGAGAGTCTTCCAATTCTATCCTCAGATCGTCCTCGCAGAAGACTTCACCACCCCTAGATGGATCCATGTAAAATTTGGTCTCTGCCGCGACTGGGGCGACGACACTGTGAGTTGGAAATCCGATAATAGACAGTGGAAACCCCGCTCGTCTTGATATCTCCGCTGTGAGAATACAGAGTGCGGCAGGAACTCCCCGCATAGATTCCAAGATGTCGTTTAACATGTACCCTTTGGGGCTGTTCCAGGGTGTCGAGGTCACCCCTAGTTTGGAGAAAAGGAGGTGATTGAGCCTAGCCATTGCCTCGTATGGGCTGCAGTTTACCCCGATGTGTAATGGCTCGGCTAGATCATCGATACGCCTTATTAGCGTCGCTTGATGTAAGCTTGGGTTTTGGTCTACGGCGATCGCGGCAGCACCTGCGTCAAGTGGTATGTCGTCCCCCCATAGCCGCAACAATCCCTCTAGTTTTGAGGTCTCGCTTTTTTGATCACGAGTAGCCAAACTTTCTATCCTCCACACTGTCACTGTAGTGGATCTAGAGAGTCGTAGTTAGGAATCGCAATCAGTCGCCAACGTTGACAAGTCAATATCTCGGGGCGAATGACGTAGACTGTGAAATAGCGACTTAAAACTCGCTAAAAATTGAGCCTATCCTCGCCATAACTTGGTCATCGAGAACCTCGGTGAAGTCCAGAGCCTTTAGGTTTTCATCGAGCTGCTTTATCGATGTAGCTCCAAGTATTACACTGCTTACATTTTTGTGCTTTGTAGCCCATGCAATAGAGAGTTGAGCGACTGTGCACCCCAATTCTTCAGCGATAACCATTAGTTCACGAGTCGCATTGACCCTCTCTTCATTAAGAACCAACTCGGCCAGCCAAGCCGTGGCCTCTAGCGATAGGCGTGAGCCTTTCGGAATACCTCCGTTGTATTTTCCCGTAAGAACTCCTGAGGCAAGGGGGCTCCAGGTTGTAGTTCCCATCCCTCTGCTTTCTATAAGTTGATTCAGCTCAGTCTCTACCCTTGCCCTCCTGAAAAGGTTGTATTCAGGCTGCTCTACGGATGGAGGTACTAAACCAAACTTGTCAGCGACACTAAATGCCTCCTCCAGCTGCGGAGCAGTCCATTCACTTGTTCCCCAGTACAGGACCTTTCCCTGATTGATGAGAACATTCATGGCCCGAACTGTCTCCTCTACTGGTGTGCTTGGATCGTGGCGATGGCAGTAATACAGGTCAAGATAGTCCAGTTTCATTCGCTTTAAGGCACTATTACACGCTTCCATTACGCGCTTGCGACTCAAGCCAACGTCGTTCGGACCGTCACCGCCCCAGAACACTTTAGAAGAGATCACGAGCTTTTCTCTGGGAAGTTCTTGAAGTACATCACCTAGAACAGTCTCAGCCGCTCCTTTTGAGTAAACCTCAGCTGAGTCAAAAAAGTTCACCCCGGCTTCATAAGCGTGGAGAATAATCTCTCTAGCCCTCTTGTTATCCAGACTACCACCTGTAGTTGTCCAGGTACCTAGAGATAGTTTTGAGAGAGAAAGCCCCGTCGCGCCCATTTTTTTGTATTCCATCTGCCGATATACCTCTGAATTAATTAGTAAAGACACCACATCTGTTAGCACGTGAGCGCATTAGTTAGAAAAAGTTTTTTTCATTTGGGTGATAGAATAGACTCCTGAAATGTTAGGAGATGAACTCATTCAGCGAAGGCTGTAGATTTAGATCTGGAGTGAAAAATGGAACCACGTGACGTGCGAACAATCGATGACGCGATAGCGATAGTTGAAGAACTGCAATTGACCCATGTAAAAGTAGGTATTTTTGATATTGATGGAATTATGCGTGGCAAATATATGTCTCGTGAGAAGTTCATTTCTTCATTAAAAAAGGGGTTCGGTTTTTGCGATGTAGTTTTGGGCTGGGACTCCAACGATAACCTATACGACAATGTAAAATTTACAGGATGGCATACTGGTTATCCCGATGCTCCAGCGAGGATTATTCCTGAGAGTTGCAGGGAGCTGCCCTTTGAGGACACGCTTCTCTTTATCGCGGAATTTGCACCACCAGCAGACACAGTAGGGCCAAGAGCTGCGCTTCGCCGTGTCGTGGATAAGGCAGAAAAGATGGGTTTCAAAGCCTTTGCTGCCGTTGAGTTGGAATTTTTTGTATTCACCGAGACCCCTGACTCTGTTCGAGAAAAGGGTTACCGAAACTTGCAGCCAGTGGCACCGGGGAATTTTGGATACTCTGTATTAAGAAATTCAACCCATTCCGATCTCTACGAGATGGTTCTGCGTACTGCAGAGATAATGGATATGCCAATTGAAGGGCTCCACGAGGAGACGGGCCCCGGGGTTTTAGAGGCGGCTCTAGCTGTGGACGATATTATGTCAGCTGGTGATAAGGCGTCCCTGTTTAAGACCTTCACTAAGGTCGCGTGCCAAAAAGCGGGCTACATGGCTGCGTTTATGGCTAAGTGGTCGGAGAAGTACCCTGGTCAGAGTGGACACATTCACATGTCTCTGCAAAATCTGGATGGAACATCGGCTTTTTACAAGGAAGACGGTCGGTACACGATGACTGAGACAATGGAACAATTTGTAGCGGGTTGTCAGGTCCTAATGCCTGAGATGTTGGTAATGTTGGCGCCTACAGTGAATTCATTCACGAGATTGGTACCAGGTGCATGGGCCCCAACAAGTGCAACGTGGGGCTTAGAGAATAGGACGACCGCTCTCAGGGTAATCCAAGGTGGTCCATCGAGTCAGCGTATGGAACATCGTGTTGGCGCCGCAGATATCAACCCTTATCTCGGGTTAGCTGCAGTCCTCGCATGTGGTCTGTACGGCATCGAGAACAAATTGAAGTTGGGAGAGCCTATTCAAGGAAACGCCTATGAGGCCGATATTCCAGCGGAGTTAACGTTACCTGCTACCCTTACTGAGGCGGCCGACAGGTTTGAGGCCTCAACTGCAGCGAGGGATGCCTTTGGTGATGCCTTTGTGGAGCACTTCGCGGCTAGTAGAAGGTGGGAGGAGAGGGAGTTTAGGAAGGCAGTGACTGACTGGGAACTTCAGCGGTATTTCGAGATAATATAGCCTGTCTAGGCAGGTGATCGTTTTGATACATAAAAAGGAGGCGTGTGGTGGCGATACAAGTAACTATTTCACCAATTGATGGTTCGGTATATGTTGAGCGGGAGCTAGCGAGCCCGGAACATGTTGATGCAACCATGTCGCGAGCTGTGGAAGCACAGAAAGATTGGAGCAATAGACCACTTCAGGAAAGAATCGACCTAATGCATAAAATGGTTGAAATTTTTGTGTCTAATAAAGAACAGTTGTGCCTAGAAATCACCATGCAGATGGGGCGACCTATTTCTCAAAGTGGTGGAGAGTTGGCAGGGTTCAAGCAACGGTCTGACAAGATGCTAGAGTTAGCACATACTGCGCTGGCAGACATTGAGGTGCCTAAGCAAGATGGTTTCGTGAGATTTATTGGGCGGGAACCGTTGGGAGTAGTCCTAGTCTTGTCGCCTTGGAATTACCCATACCTGACAGCGGTAAACAGTGTTGTCCCTGCGTTAGTTGCTGGTAATTCAGTTGTGTTGAAACACTCAGATCAGACTCCTCTGTGTGCCGAGAGGTTGGTAGAGGCAGCATTGTCTGCAGGGATCCCGGAGGGCGTTTTTCAATATCTTCATATGGACCACGATCAGGTTGGGGAGGTAGTGTCGGATTCTAGAATTGACCACGTGGCTTTTACCGGATCAGTTGAGGGTGGTCGAGCGGTGCATAGGGCTTCAGCGGGTCGATTCATAGCGGTCGGATTAGAGCTTGGAGGAAAGGACCCTGCGTATGTACGCGAAGACTCAGATCCAGTTTATGCGGCTGAAAATATTGTAGACGGAGCGTTCTTCAACTCTGGACAAAGTTGTTGTGGAATCGAGCGTGTGTACGTACATGAGTCAGTTTATGACAGGTTTATTGAGGTTGTGGTTTCAACGGTAAATAAATACAGACTTGGTAACCCTCTGGATCCGGACACAAACCTTGGACCAATGGTTAATGCGGCCAGTGTTCAGCGTTTATCTGCGGAGATCGAGCGAAGTATATCAGCTGGGGCAATACCACTTATTGATACAACAAAGTTTAAGGCTTCGTCCCTTGGACCAGCCTATATGGCTCCGCAAGTCTTAGAGATGGTTACGCATGAAATGGACATAATGACTGAGGAAAGTTTCGGTCCTGTTGTTGGGATAATGAAGGTCTCTAGTGATGACCAAGCTGTAGAGTTAATGAATGACAGCAGATACGGCTTGACGGCATCTATCTGGACCAAAGACCAAAAGGCAGCTCTGCGAATTGGACGGAGACTTCAGACTGGGACTGTATTTATGAACCGGTGCGACTATCTAGATCCCGACCTGCCATGGGTTGGAGTGAAAGATACTGGTCGCGGCTGTACCTTGTCGGCTCTCGGGTACGAACACGTGACCAGACCTAAGTCATTTCATTTACGGCTAAACATTTAATGTCATAGGAGATTTGGTATGAACGATAATATGACGGGTAACTGGAACTATCCGACGTCAATACGCTTTGGCGCTGGACGAATAGCTGAGCTGCCAAATGCCTGTCGAGAATTGGGAATGACACACCCTCTTTTAGTGACAGACCGTGGTCTGGCGAAGATGTCTATTGTAAAGGATGCAATAGACATAAACGTAAATGCGGGGCTTCCGACAGGACTGTTTTCAGAAGTTCAAGGTAACCCAACGGGAGAGAACGTATACGCCGGTATCGAGGCGGTTAAGTCCGGTGAATACGACGGGATTATAGCCTTTGGTGGAGGTAGTGCCCTGGATGTGGCTAAGGCGATCGCGTTAGCGGCGTATCAGGATGGTACATTATGGGATTTTGAGGATGTAGGTGATAATTGGTTGCGGGTGGACGAGTCAGTATGCCTTCCTGTTGTCGCGGTGCCGACTACATCAGGGACTGGTTCAGAGGTCGGGCGATGTTCAGTAATCGTGGAAAGCCAGAGCCACCGGAAGGTCCTTATTTTTCATCCCAGTGTGATGCCGAAAAAGGTGATTTGCGACCCAGAATTGACCTTGGGGTTGCCTGCCAAGATAACAGCCGCTGTTGGCATGGATGCCCTCTCACATAATTTAGAGGGGTTGTGTTCACCAGGATATCATCCGCAGGCTATAGGTATTGCGATGGAGGGTATACGTCTGATACATAAATCGTTAGAAATAGCTGTGACTGACGGAGCAAATGTTAATGCTAGAGCCGACTTGTTGATGGCCTCATTGATGGGGGCAACGGCATTTCAAAATGGGCTAGGAGCAATGCACGCAATGGCCCACCCAATCGGAGCTGTGCTAGATGCCCATCACGGTCTTATAAACGCTATCGTTATGCCCTACGTATTAAGGCATAACAAAGCAGTAATTAGTGACAAAATGGGGCGGTTGGGTCGATATCTCGACTTAGATGATCCGACGTTCGATGGGGTTCTTAGTTGGGTGTTGTCGATACGAGAAAGAATCGGGATTCCCCATACACTTGCGTCTATTGGTGTGACAGAGGAAAATCTTGAACTGTTGGCTCTTGAGGCATCAAAAGATTCCTCTGGAGGCACAAATCCTATACCACTCACCATAGACTCGCTTCGAGAGCTCTTAAGAGCATCAATGAAAGGATTATAATTGCCAGACATTTTAATTGTAAAGACTGGGACTACTGACGCTGATATCGTAAAAACTCACGGAGATTACGATGATTGGTTTTTAGCAACACTTCCTGCAGAGCCAGAGCGTATAAAGATCGTCCATGCCTATAAGGGTGATCCCTTGCCCCACACAGATGGTTTGGCAGGGATAATATTGACTGGCTCGGTGCTGTCGGTAACCGATGGGGAAGAGTGGATGTTACCGCTGGGTAGGTGGGCTGTTAGTGCGGCAGATAATGGTATACCAGTGTTGGCTGTTTGCTTTGGTCATCAACTGGTAGGGGAGGTGCTTGGCGCTCCCGTTGTAGTAAACCGGATGGGTTTAGAGGTCGGTGCCGTCGATGTGATGTTAAGTAAAAGTGGAGAGAAGGATCTCATATTTGATGGATTGCCAAGACAATTAGATGTGCAGGCTAGTCATAATTTTGTTGTTTCAGATGTACCGCCAAGAGCAGATTTGTTGGCGAGTAACGTCAATACAGGTGTTCAAGCATTCGGATACGGCGAAAACCTCAGGGCCGTTCAGTTTCATCCGGAAATATCGCCCTCTACAATGGAGCGGTTGCTGTCAGTTCGAGGCTATAATGGGCTAGTTCGAGACAGCGGTCACGGCATAAGGATCCTACAAAACTGGATTACTCATTGGGTAAACAAAACATAAAATACGAGATCATTGAGACAGTTGTTGGCCCACTCAGGCTCATTGAATACAAAAGCTGTGTTGTGTCGATAAGCTTCAGTGAAGATCGCTTGGATTCTCCTGAGAATATGACTTTAGAAAGAGGTTCAACACAGCATGGAGATAGGCTTAGGGGTTATTTTGCCGGCGATTTGTTGGCTTTGGACGGCTGGAAGTTCGATTTAAATGGTACTGACTTTCAGCTAAAAGTTTGGTCTGCCCTCGGTGTTATTCCCGCTGGCGAGACACGTAGTTATAAATGGTTAGCTAACTATATTGGACGTCCCACAAGCGTCCGGGCGGTAGCCAATGCGGTTGGTCGCAATCCCGTCCCTGTAGTGCTGCCTTGTCACAGAGTTATTGCTACGGGTGGTGGTCTTGGTGGCTTCACTGGTAGGCTGTGGAGAAAAATAGCTCTGCTAGAACACGAAGGAGCGGAATGCGTTAGGCAACTCTCTCTTGTGGGGCTCTAGGTTCATTTCACCTCTGGCACAGTGGTCTCTTACTGCTTAGGTTGCCCCCATGACCCATAGATTGACCCAATATAGCCACGGCGCTGGCTGAGCGTGTAAGCTCCGCCCAGAGGAGCTAGCGCAGGTTCTGCGTGCATTGCCAGTCATTACCGATCCAAACGTTCTCGTTGGTCCAGAGACCAGAGATGACGCGGGAGTTTACCTAATCAACGAGAGTACGGCGTTGGTGGTGACTACTGATTTTTTCACGCCAGTTGTAGATGACGCTTATGATTTTGGAAGAGTAGCGGCTGCAAATGCACTCTCTGACGTGTGGGCTTGTGGTGGAAAGCCTATCCTGGCACTCAACATAGTCGGTTTTCCGCGGTCTCTTCCGATGGAACTTCTCGGAGATGTGTTGCGAGGTGGTGCCGATGTAGCGACCGAGGCGGGCATTGCAATTATTGGCGGTCACTCTATCGATGATGCTGAGCCAAAGTATGGTCTTGTGGTTGTGGGGATAGTTCACCCAGATCGGATCTTGAGGAACGTAGGCGCTTGCGAGGGTGACGTACTTATTCTCACTAAGCCACTTGGCTCTGGTATTATCACCACCGCCATTAAACGAGGCTTGGCTAGTGAAGAGCAGATATCTGAAATCACGGAAATTATGGCTACTCTAAACAGATCTGCTGGTGAACTGTTTATTGAGAATTACGCATGTATTAGAGCGCTGACAGATGTCACCGGATTTGGCTTGCTTGGGCACCTGTTTGAATTGCTAGATGGCTCTAATGTTTCGGCGACAATAAACCTGGATTCTGTAGAGTTTGTACCAAGCGCCGTTGAGTTTGTTGAGGCGGGAATATGTCCTGGCGGAACAAAGGCCAACCTGAAGTCGGTTGAGGCGAGGGTTGATTTTGGTGACACCTCATCGCACGAAAAGCTGCTGTTGGCCGATGCTCAGACGTCGGGTGGGCTTTTGGCGTCAGTTGATCCAAAAGAGGCCGATAGAATATTGACAGAGCTGAGGGCGAGAGGCGTTGAGGCGTTTGTAATAGGTGAAATTAATGGTGGTGAACCACGGGTGCGGATCATTTAATCGGCGACTACGCCAGCTGTGATTCCTCCGGCCGCCACGGCTATAAATAAGACGACTAATTGTGCTATCCCAATAGATGTCTCTCCGGCTGTTAATACCTGAATAAATGTTTCTCTGCCTGGCCATAAAGGAAGCTCTGTAAGCCCACGGGCTCGCTGCATTTCGTTAATGTATGTAAAGCGTACGCCATATACGCCAACTAACGCATAAAGAGAGCCTATTAAGCCAATGCCAACAGCCAAAACATCAGGTCTGGCGCTTGGCATCTTGACCCTCATTGCGAAAGAGATCAAACCACCGATTATGAAACACCAGAGAAATGAGGGTAACCATGGAGTAAGTGACGCTAAAATAATCCAAGAGGCTGTAGCGACTGCGCCGGCTAACGCACCATCAATAATAGCTGGTACGATGCTAGTACTATGCTCAGCAGTAAGGCTGTCACCGTTGCTGGGCTCGAGTAACCGTTTTGCCAATCCGCATGTCTTGCATAGTGTGCTCTCGTTCTTGTCGGCAGACGTCAAAGACGCCTCGCAATTACTACATTTTTGGATTGCCGGGCTCGAGTCGCTCATTTTGATAGACCTCCTCTTATCAATCTACGCATGACCTTGTTTGATGCTGTCCTGGGTAGTGCAGACATCAATACTACCTTGTGGACCTTGAATAGTGGATTTAGTCTGGCGCGGATCTCGTTTTGAAAAAGCCCGCGAAGGGAGGCGGCGTCGAGCTTGGAATCACGATTCAGAACGGCCGCAATCACAAGTTCACTTGGACCTCCGTCCTTTGGTGAAACAGCCACAGCAGCCAACTCTTTTATCCCTTTTACTGATCCACATGCTCTCTCAAGCTCGGCCGAACTCACTTTTATTCCCCCGAGGTTCATTGTGTCGTCGACACGTCCCATTGCTCTGAAATATCCTCCTCCTAAAGTACTGATTTGATCACCATGACGCCGGAGCGTTTCGCCGTTGGGTCCTTTGGCCATGCCTGAAAAATAAATTAGGTGATGATCTGCATTTATGAGCCGCTCTGAACTGCCCAGCATTGGGGCACATAGTGCGACCTCTCCAGATTGGGATGGTGCACCGTGTTCGTCGAGTAGGTAGATCCCTGTGCCTATAGCTGGAGTGCTGAATGTGGCGGGAGCTTGAGGCTGTAAAACCGAACCTGTGATGTAGCCACCACCTATTTCCGTTCCTCCGCAGTACTCGATCACGGGGCTGTACTTAGCTCTGCTCATTAGCCAGTGCATCTCCACCGGATTTGACGCTTCACCAGTGGATGAAAAGACCCTTATACGGCTCCAGTTTACACCTTCAGTGGCGCCGTTTGCGCGCCAGCTTCTTACGATGCTGGGCACGACTCCTAGCATTGTGACGTTGGCTTTTTCAACGAAATTAGTAAAGTCAGCGCCAAGTGGGCTGCCTTCAAATAGAGCGATTGCGGCACCATTTAGAAGGCTAGCGTAGATTAACCACGGACCCATCATCCATCCCAGGTTGGTCGGCCAGGCGACGACGTCTCCTTCGTGAATATCGTGATGAGCCCAACCGTCAGCAGCAGCCTTTATCGGTGTGAGTTGAGTCCATGGTATTGCCTTTGGTGTTCCAGTAGTCCCCGATGAAAACAGTATGTTCGTAGTGTTAGAGGCTTTTGAAAGAAAGGGTTTGAAGTTGCCAGAGTGTCCTTTTTTAAGGAATTCTTCCCAAGAAAGATCATCGCCCATAAGCTCAATGGCGAGTTCTTTTTGTGCGGGGAGCACTACTGCTATGCAGTCTGTGGCCTCTTTTACCCTGCTGTATAGGGGAATTCGTTTGTCTCCCCTGATGATGTAATCTTGAGTAAATATTGCTGCGGTTTGTGATATTTCCAACCGGGTAGCTATCTCTTGAGGTGAGAAACTATCAGCTATGGAGACAACCACAGAGCCAGCGAGCACAATCCCCAGGTAGATTTCCACGCTCTCAGCCGTCATGGGCATGTCTATTGCGATTGCTGAGCCCACTGGTAGACCCATTGCGACGATTGAGTGGGCGACGGTGGATGAACGTCTCAGGAGATCACCGATCGATATCG
>CAWVYO010000042.1:0-18121 GCA_963934385.1 uncultured bacterium | reverse complement strand
GACTACGGGCTCAATCGGGCTAGGCAAATCGTCATAGCCAGCCGCCTCAAAGGCTTCCGCGATAACTTCAGTGAGCGTCTGTATAATAGTCTTCATCTCGCCTCCAAGGACGGGTGATTCGTTTGGTCGCTTGGTATCGAATTTTGGGCAAGTGGGCTACTATTATTGGGGCGGTAAGGGCGACTATTGTAGAAAAGATCTCCTACTCTGGCACCCTCGCCCTATCCAATTCAACTACCTCACCTATCCCTGCGTAACCGCCCCCGAGCCTAGCAACTGGATCTAGATCGGTGGGATCTATTGCGTCACCCACCATTAGCTCATCGGGAATATGCCACTTGATCACGCGCCCCAGTACCAAAGTAGAATTGCCTACTGCTATTGACCGGTCGAATTTACACTCCATTGCGACAGCACCCACAACTCTTCTGACTGCCAGATCATCACATTTGAGCCAAGGAATATCTAGCTCGTCGTATTCAGAATACTCGGGTGGGTATGGGGCAGAAGATTGGTGCATAGGTTTTAGATTTCCCCAACTGACCAACGACACAGAGAACTCCCCAGAGCATTTGATATTGCGCAAGGTATCCTTAGTGGACCCTTTTTTACCTGTGGATATCGATATTGAGATTACTGGTGGCGACGTAGAGACACCTTGAAAAAACGAAAACGGAGCTATATTGTGAACCCCTCCCTTTGAGACCGTCGACACCCAGGCGATCGGGCGAGGAACGATGGCTGATGTCATCAGTCGATACGACTCCAGGGCGCCCAATGAGGCTGGATCTAAAGTCTGCTCTCTCGAGTTCTCTTCTGACATGACCTACTCCTGCAGTTCTGCAATCTCGGTGTATAGAGAGGTTACCGCGCTTAAAATAGTGTGAAAATCTACAGAGCCGGATGATGTGGGCTGCTCTTCGTACTCTAAGTGCACTACGGTACCGCCAGATGGGGAAAGACTCTCTGTTCTACTCAACACCGAGCCAGTCACCCCACCGAATTCGCCAAGGGTATATAGCGCCACGGTGTTCTCAAGGGGAACAGGTGGCGAAGTAAAGTACCTCTCGATACCGCCCTCCTTCAACGTCATACAGAACACTATGGATCTCATAGGCGGCTCGTGTACATCGAATCCCTTGGCAAGCGATATCAACCCCGCGATCTGCGAAGCATCATCGCTACTATCCCCTTGGGAGTCCAACGCTAGCACTACGATTGCCTCTTGAGAGTGGGGACCCAATCGACCATCACGACGACCACACAACAGATCGCCCCCCTCAACAGTACGCATGTAACTCCGACCAAACGCGGGAAGCGTTCTCATTTCTTGTAGGCGGCGCTGTGCATCGTGGCGGCGATCTGAGCTTCGGCTCAAGATCATTACATCACGGGTGATGTCTTCCATTGAGATGGAGTCAATCCCCCCCCTAGGCAACTCAACCCCCATCTGTTCAGCAGGGCAGCCCAACAGCATACAAAAAGCGCCCCCAAGAAGGACTACTCTAATAAAAGTACCGGAATAGCCCACTATTAATCCAGATAGCCATGAGCTTTAAACCACTCATGTGCCTTTCTAATTGACTCTGATATCGGTGTAGAACTCAGTCCAAGCTCATGCTTAGCCTTTTCCCCTGAACGGTACCTTAACTGGTTCATGCTCCTCAAAACGTTGGGCTCAAGACCAGCCGCACCGTGGGGATTAACCCTAGCCGCCACTCTACCGACGACGCCAGCAGCCGAGAGAGCACTCTTTGGCACTGGAAGCACTGGAGGTCTCTGACCGACAATCGCAGCTATTTCAGTCATAAACTGCTTGTAGGTAAGATTCCAAACGCCCAGAAGATAACGTTCTCCAGACCGACCGCGGTCCATTGCTGCCGCATGTGCCTCGGCGCAGTCATCTGCGTCTATGAAACACTTACCGCCCTTTGGAAATACGGGAACCCAACGTTTAGCCATTGTCACGATCATTGCACCCGATGTCGGCTTTAAGTCCCATGCGCCAACAACAAAATCAGGGTTTACAACTACAACTTCTAAGCCTCGTTCGCAAAATGAGAACGCGATGGACTCGGAATTTAGCTTGGTGTCGTGGTAGAGCCGCAACGGTCCATCCTTACCGTAGATAGAGTCGAGATCGGGAATCATCTGCGATTCGTCGCCTGGGTTATTTGTGTCGCCGAAACCTATTGTCACGGAGCTCGAACAGAGCACAAACCGTTTCACACCTGCATTGACAGCAGCCTCACAAAGGTTCTTGGTCGCGGTCTCGTGGATGAATTTCATACGAGCCCCTCCACCCTTTGAAGGATCAAAACTACCCGCTAGGTGAAAAACGCCATCGATGCCTTTCATAGCTGTAGCGAGTGCATCTATAGAGTTTAGATCAACAATAGCTCGCTCCACATCCAAGCCACGCAGGGTTGTGTCTGGAGAACTCTCCCTAACTAAACAGACCACCTTATCGCCGCGATGCAGCAGGTGTCGCACAACATTGGCACCGACAAAACCAGTCGCACCAGTGACAAGGTATCTCATAGGATGGAACTCATCGGCGCACGAAGATCTCTTTAGAGACAATCAGTCGCTGTATCTGGCTGGTACCTTCATATATTTGGAAGATCTTTGCGTCACGCATGAGCTTCTCCACAGGGTATTCGTTTGAATAACCGTAACCACCGAACACCTGTACAGCATCGGTCGTAACTTTCATTGCCATATCAGCGCAGAAAACCTTGGCCATTGAAGACTCTTTGGTGTTTCGCATATTTTGATCGCGTAACCATCCAGCTTTGAGGCACATCATACGTCCAGCCTCTATCTGGGTAGCCATGTCCGCTATCATAAACGAGACAGCCTGATGGCGAGAAATGGGCACGCCAAAAGTCTTCCGTTCACTGGCGTACTTCACCGCATGCTCCATAGCAGAGCGGGCTAGCCCCACCGCCGCGGACGCTACACTGGCGCGAGTATAGTCAAACGCCGCCATGGCTAAATTCCACCCGTCACCTATCTGACCTACGATGTTCTCATTGGGGACCTCGACATCCTCAAATGTGATTGCCCGTGTGTCTGAAGCTCTCTGACCCATATTTTTCTCTTTCGCGCCCACTGATACGCCATCCCACGATCGCTCAACGATAAAGGCGGTCATACCACCACGCGCCTTTTTCTCAGGATCCGTGAGGGCCAAAACAAAGTACCAGTCTGCGACCCCTCCGTTTGTGATCCACATCTTGTTTCCATTGAGGATCCACTTGTCTCCTTTCTTTACAGCTGTTGTTCGCAGTCCCTGTACATCTGAGCCTGCTCCGGGTTCAGTTACTGCGTATGCGCACATCTGCAGCTCCTCGGTCATCGGAGCCAAGTACTTCTGCTTAAGGGCGTCACTTGCGCCGATGATCACAGGTTGCTGGGCCAGCCCGTTAGCCTCCATGGCAGTGCCAATACCAGTACACCCCCAGGCTAGCTCCTCTCCGATTATTATACCGTCGACGGCGCCAAGGGCCATACCACCACAGTCCTCTGGAATGTGCGTGTTTAGCAAACCAGTTGCATGTGCCTGTTTCAGGACCTCCCAAGGGTACTCTTCCGTGGCGTCGTGATGGGCTGCAACAGGGCGTATCACTGACTTAGCAAAGTCGTGGGCTAGGTCACGGATCATAGATTGATCCTCTGAGAGTTGGAACGAAATCATCATTTCTCCATTTTAATCATCTGGTTATTCATATAACTATCCTAACCGGATATACTAAGGCTACAGATTCCGAGGAATGAGACAAAATGAGCGAAATAAACATAGATACATTGCCAACCCCAAATCCAAACGCGCTTATGTTCAAGCTATCAACTCCTGTAGTCGAAGCTGGAACATGGGAATTCCCCGATCGCGCGTCGGCAGTGGGCTCACCTCTACCCAACCTCATTTTTGGCTTGGACGGTGTTCAGCAAGTACTGGTCACCTACAGGTATGTCACTATAAACAAGTCCGAGGATTACGGCTGGCCAGAATTGGTTCCTGCGATCAAGGGGCTCATTCGCGAGCACGTAGATTCAGGAGAGCCTGCCGTAACCCGCAGTACTGCTGAGGCTCCTCCACAAGACAACTCCGAATTAGCCGTACAAATCAGAGCTGTTTTGGAAGAAAAGATCCGCCCAGCTCTCAATATGGATGGGGGGGACGTCGAATTTATCGGCGTCACTAGCGAAAACGTTCTTCAGGTTAGGCTAGTGGGCTCTTGCTCATCATGCCCGTCATCCACAATGACCTTAGCCATGGGGATAGAGCGCACGATTATGGAGAATTTCCCAGAGATAATGGGTGTTGAGCAAATATAGGCTCACACCTTTTCAAACGGCTGAAAGTACCTGTTTAGCGCGAACTTTATTTCCAGGTTCTACATAGACCCTGTTTATTCGGCGCTCGTCCTGATATCGGCTAAAAATCGCGGTCGCCTCTTGAATCGGGGCTACTGGAGTCCTCGCACCGATTGAGTCGTCGAGTACAAATATAGTGGGCGCACCTTCTCGTTTTTGACCGAACACTGTGTAGCGAGAGAGCTTTCCTACAGATCCGGCATCCATAGTGTCAATTCCCTCTGCCCTCAGTGCATTTATGGCCCATTCGACGCCTACTTGCTCCAGCGTTCCGTGCAGCTCCAACACCCTCACCCAAGGGGCTCCAGTCATTATGGATCTAGCCCATGGATCATCTACATGTCTCAGGTGGTTTGTAAGGTGGACGTCATCCACCCAGAGATACTCTTCCATTGACGAAGGTATCTGATAGGTACAATTGTCACCCGTAAAGTACCGTTTCAACATCTCCTCGAAAGCCACCGATTTGTGATGGAAATACACCATTACAAACATGTGGTAGCGAGCCACCATAAAGTCATCAAAGGCGTAGATAGCCCTACGGCGCATCGCCAGAGAGACCTGCTCTTCCTCGACGTGAAGGGTGAGGTTATTTATGAGCCAGTGAACATCTACTTGCCCGTACTTGGCACCAGAAAAGTATGAGTCTCGAACAAGATAATCGAGACGATCAACGTCTAATTCAGATGAAATCAGCTGCGAGAGGACCCGTCGAAAGTCTAGACCATTATCGACAAAAAAGTCATCGTCTATGCAGACATCACGCGAGATAAGCCCAGCGACATGATTAGCTGTAAACGGAAACTCTCTGGCTATTTTACCTGCCAGCGGGGTCATTGTGAGGATCCCTATGGTGTAATCCTCATGAGAACCTCTCCTATCTAATTTGTCGTCGGAAATACTGCCGACATATGCGCCAATCTCAAGGCTTCGCAGGCTCGGCATCGCAAATTCTGTACAATGCGAGTAAGGGGCGTGCCCTATGTCGTGCAGAAGTCCCGCCAGACGAACTGACGACCTAAAATTTTCACGTACAACCTGGGAACTAAACTTATGATTTTTGAAGGCAGAATCGAACCCAGCTCCAGCTAAATGCATAACACCAACGCTGTGCAGGTAGCGTGAATGAACAGCCCCTGGAAACGGGTACTGTGAGAAACCCGTCTGAAGAATGTTCCGCAAACGCTGAACAAACGGATCATCTAAAATAGCTACTTCCCTTGCCGAAACAGGGATGGCGCCGTGAATAGGGTCTCGAACTTCCATTGACATAACGACCCTATATCACCCTCTTGTCGCGAACACATCATCTTCACGGTATGGTTTAAAAAATACGCCATAATGCGAACAGTCTATGACAACTAGCACCAACGACAATTGAACCGTAGAGAGTCAGACATTGAAACCACTTAGAGATGTTATCGGCAAGCGTGTAATCCTAATGGATGGCGCCATAGCTACTGAGTTGTATGACCATGGCGTGTTTGTAAACAGAAGTTACGATGAACTCTGTGTTTCAAACCCAAAGCTCGTGAAGAAGGTCCACACCGATTATCGAAAAGCAGGCGCCGAACTGCTAACGACCAACACATTTGGAGCTAACAAGCTACGCCTCAGACCATATGGAATGGAAGAGCGGGTAGAGGAGATCACCCGTGCTGGCGTAAGGTTGGCAAAAGCAGCGGCTGGTGATGATGCCTGGGTTGCAGGCTCAATTGGACCAACCGGACACAAGTTAACGCCACTTGGCAAGCTCTCACCTGGGCAAGCGTATACGGTGTTCCTAGAACAAGCCACCGTCATGGCAGACGAGGGCGTCGACGCATTTATGCTCGAGACATTCTCTAACCTAAACGAACTATGGCAAGCTTTTCGAGCGGTCAAGAGCGTAGCAAAAAATACACCAATCATCGCCTGCCTTTCGTTCCACCATGATCTTGACGGAAAACAAGTATCAGGGGCTCAACCAGAAGACGCGGCGAGGACCATCTCCAACTGGGGAGCTGACGTAATCGGTGTTAATTGCTCAAACGGCCCAAAAACCGTCTTAGAGGTAGTCGAGCGCATGCGTGCCGTATCGGACACACCCATAGCCGCGTCGCCTAATGCTGGGCTACCCCAAGTGGTAGACGGCAGAAGTATTTATATGGCCGGTCCGGAGTACATGGCTGAATACGCTCGTAGGTTTGTACTGAAGGGGGCAATGCTAGTTGGAGGCTGTTGCGGTACGACACCTGACACCATCCGGCAGATGCGAGCTTTTGTAAAGTCAGTTGCACCATCAATAGTGCATGCGCCTATACCCAAAGAAAGCCAGAGCGCATCCACGCCCCCTGCAATTCCAGTACCTATAAAGGAGCGGTCATCGTTCGCAAATAAGCTCTACTCCGGTAAGTTCTGCATATCAGTTGAGCTAGATCCCCCTCGCGGACTAGACCCGTCTAAAGCTCTTGCTGGCGCTGCATTTCTTCAGGAAAATGGGATCGATGTCGTGAACATAGCCGACGGTCCACGAGCCGTGGCGCGTATGGGTCCAGGAGCTATGGCCAACTTAGTACACAAGCGGTGTGGGATGGAGAGTGTCGTGCACGTCTGCTGTAGAGACCGAAATATTTTGGGGCTGCAGATGGATCTCATCGGCGCCCACGCGCTCGGACAACACAACATATTAGCAGTGACCGGCGATCCTCCAAAAATGGGGAGCTATCCAGACGCTACAGCTGTCTTTGACATAGATTCAATCGGTTTAATTCACTTCATTCAGTTGCTGAACAGAGGGCTAGATTTCTCTGGGCGCGAGATGGGTGAAAAGACCTCATTCTTTGTGGGAGCAGGTTGTAATCCAGCCCACGTAGATCTCGATCTGGAGGTAGAGAGATTTGGCAGAAAGGTAGAGGCTGGGGCCGAGTTCTTCTTCTCTCAACCGATTTACGATCCAGAGGTTTTATTTCAATTCCTAGAGAGAACAAAGAAATATGGGGAGATACCTTTTATGGTGGGCATCCTCCCCTTAGCGAGTCACAAAAATGCCGAGTTCCTTCACAACGAAGTACCTGGTATGGCAGTGCCTTTGGAAATTAGGGAGCGACTGCGAAAGGCTGAAACACGAAAGGAGCAGCGCAAAATCGGTGTTCAAATCGCCCGTGACACTCTGATCATGGCTAGAGAGCACTCTAGAATCAAAGGGGCATATATTTACCCTCCATTTGGTAGTTACAAAGCGGTATTAAAAGTGGTTGAAGAGCTGTGAACAAACGCGTCCCAGATCTACCCGCCGGGACTATGATAGGCCCCATAGAGATTCATAGAATTCTAGGTAAGGGGGCTACGGCGCACGTCTATTTAGCGACTGACCAATTCGGACGAGAGGTGGCGCTCAAAGTAAGACGAAAAGAGGAAAGAGACGCAGACCGCAGATTTCTTAGGGAGTTCGAGTCCCTAAGGAGGCTTGCGATACCTGGCGTAGTTGAAGTTTTCGATGCAGGTCAGACTGAGAAGTGGCTATGGTTCACGATGGAGGTTGTAGAAGGGCACCATCTGTTCGAGTATATCCAGAAGGCTTCAAGGGTTGAAGAGCGGGTAACCAGAGCGGCGAGAAGCGGTCTGGCTATCTGCCGGACTCTACACGAGATCCACCAAGAGGGGCTCGTGCATCGAGACATCAAGCCGTCTAATATTATTGTCACAGGTCACGACGAAATTAGAATTTTTGACTTTGGCGTTGTCGGCTGGTGGTCTGCGGGAGAGCCTCTTACGACCCAGGGCTCTACCGTTGGAACTCTGCCCTATATGCCGCCCGAACAGATGGCCGGACACGTGCCTACCTCTGCGGTTGACATATTCAGCCTAGGCATCACCCTATACGAGGGAGTCGGGGGAAAGCGAGATAGACCAAAACATGCCCACAGTTGGATCGCAAAACAAATTCTAGATCGACTACAACCACTCGCAATAAAATTCACTGGCGTGTCGAGAACATTCTCAGCCGTTATCGATCGATGCCTCAGCCTAGATCCCAATGATCGCCCAACCGCAAAAGACCTCTGCGAACTCTTTGAACAGATACTCGAGGGCGACGGTCCCCCCGCTTGGCCTGAATGCCACTTATTCGTAGGGAGAGACAGAGAACTCTCTATAATTCGCGATTCATTCAACAGCGACGGGGCAAAGTTTCACATTCTCTGCGGAGAGGTTGGTAGTGGGCGCCGACGATTAATGGAACAATCTAGAAGATTTGCGATAATGATGGGTCATCAGACCTTTAGAGTTCGCTGCTTTCAAGACCGCCCTGGAGGTGCCGTTTGTCAGCTACTTGAGTCCATGCTCGCCCTGAAGACACCCTCTGAGATTAGCGCTTTCGTGTCGCGTAGAGATGCTCAGATCCTCCTCTCAATGTGGCCATCGCTGCCTTTACATTCAGCTGCCGGAAATAGAGCTTTAGTAGATGTCTCGAGGCGAGAGGTCGTGCAGTCAGCAGCCCAACTAATACTTAATATCGCTGACAAAGAGTCTCTATTAATAGCAATTCACGAACTAGAGGACATAGGTGAGATATCTCACTCGGTATTCAGAGCCCTGCTAGCGACGGAAAGTACGTCGATTTCAATCATCGCCACTCTCAACCGTCGAAACATCAACCTAGAGGCTAAAAAATTCGTAGACAGGCTCGTGAACAAGGGGGTCGCTCAGACAATTGAGCTTGGGCCCCTATCTGCCGAAGCCGCCGCTAAGTTCTACAAAAGCATCGTAATAGATGGCGAGCACAGTTTTGAGAAAGAGCCGCTTCCCATAGAGATAACCATGACAGCGCTGGCGAAGCTAGCCTCCACAAGGGGCGAGTCATACCCTGAGATTTGCGACAACGCTTTGGTGTTAATAGCCGCGGAAGATCCTCTTCCTGGCGGCGTACTGCACGGGGTCGACAGCGCTGCTGCAAATTACGTATCTAGGGGACTCCTGTACATTAACCAGAACAAACGTTTCGCTATCCCAGGACCACACCTTTTATGCGTGGCCCAACACAAGATCGAGAATCGGCGGGATATACACGAAATTGTGGCCAAATCTTGGTCGAACTGGTCTGACGGCGGAGAGATGCGATGGCTCAAGGTAGCCGAGCACACAATAAGAGCCCACGGGAATCAAATGCAGACCTGGGAAGCGGCCGTCCAAGCCGCTGTAGCTCTTACACGTGTGGGACGGCTACACGAAGCCCGTAAATGGTTACTTTACCTCGACACCGTGCCAAGGGATCCCGACAGTCAAACCTATAAAAAGCACAGGTTCAATCTTGCATATGCGAGAGCTACTGTCGCTCACTCTTGCGACACTGAGCGTATTCGAGAGGATCTTGTGGTTCAGGCCTCCGATCGAGCCCAGTCAGAATCCCAAAAGCAATACATCGCCATTCTGGAGACCCAGCAATTAGCTCGTGAAGGAGAGCTGCTCAGAGGTATCGCCTGTTCTGTAGCTGGCGCAGCAAAATCTCGAGCTGACAACCCAGAAATATCTTGCAGACTGATCCTTCAATCTTTGTCAATGCGAATGGAGCTGGAGCAATATTACGACATACGAGTGGGGTTATCTCAGCTTGAAGAGCTTTCATCTCGCATAGTTAATAAACCTATTCAATGCGAAATATTGTTGGCAAAGGCCGAGTACACTCTAATGAATGGGGAGACCAGCGAAGCCATTGAATTAGGACTAGCTGGCATAGAAATGGCTCGTTCTTGTGAGTTCCAGTTAGGTGAGGCGGGCTGTATGCTTGTGCTGGCGCAAGGGCACCTACGGCTAGGAAAAAGGCGCCTAGCCCACCGGCATGCCCGAAGCGCATTTCAGCTGTACACCATTCTCGGAAGCCCCTCAAAGATGGCTAACGCCATGGTCGTTTTAGCGGAATCCTCTCTAGCTAGGGGCGAAACTAAAGCCGCATACTTACTGGGACTCCACGCTATCTCCACGGCTGAGAAACTCTCTCTAAAACGACTACTCGCGCGAGCGCTCGACGTAACACTCTGCGTACAAGCGGTGACCGGTGAGTGGGTCGACGCCGAAAAAACTCTCGTTCGACGGCAGGGCATGGGAGACATCGCCCACGATTCTAGGTTTGGGGCAGAGGTCTATTTTTGGAGACTTAGAGGTCAGGTGGAGGAGGCAAAGAAGGCAGCACTTGAGCTTCGAACTAACACTTGGCACTCCATATGGGGGCGCCTAGAATTATGCCGATGTCTCGTTCAAAACGGCGCCATTAACGGTACAAAAAAGAACCTATTGGAGCTAACTGCCTTGGCAGAGAGGGCTGGGTTTCAGGAGTTAGCGAACTACGGAGAGCTCCTTACTGGCTCGATAAACCCGAGAGCTGATGACGACAGATGGAAAGAATTGAGGAATAAGTGCAGGTTTGCACCCTGGATTGAGCTATTCCTAGGCTCCATTGAGCTAGATGCTCGTAGACTTCACGCTAGATTCGAAACGGAGAAGGCAATAGAGCAGGCCAATACTCTACGCCTGAGAAGCGTAGACCTAGCCCATTCAGCACAGACCGCTGCGGCCAACAGACTCATAGAGGAATTAGCCCCCCCAGCTACTGTAGTTGTGTTTGAGTGACCACTTTATTCGTTGGAGACGTACACGGCTGTGCAGAGGAACTTCAAGTACTTATTGACGAGACTCAGCCTTCACAGGTCTTCCTAACTGGTGATCTCTTCAGCAAAGGCCCCTTACCGTGTGACGTATGGGAGATCATAAAAGAGCATAGTTGTTTGGCCGTAATGGGTAATCACGACCACTGGTTCGTCACAAACTACCAATCGTCCAGAATAAAACCCGGTCTAAGAGAACTTCTAGACCGACACCCAGAAGTTATCGCTTACATCAATGGACTACCTTTTCACAGGCTGATCCCAACCGGTAACATGAACATCGTTCTGATCCACGCCGGTGTTCACCCTCTCTTGGGAGTCAAAGGGACTGATGACGAAATGGCTATGGTAATGCGAATGTTTCCAATGGATGGTGGAAACAAGCACTGGTACGACTCCGGCTGGAAAGGTCCCGAACTAGTAGTATTCGGGCACGATGCGAGGGTTGGGTTGGTACAACGATTTGAGGGCACTGACAGGATCGCCCTAGGACTAGACACTGGTTGCGTGTACGGAGGACCACTTACAGGCTGGGTTCTAGAGACCAACGAATTCGTTACGGCAATACCACAGCGCCGATACCACAAGGGCTCACTGGGGACAACCGCTGGCTAAGAGTTATCAACACGTCACAATTGGCAGGAAGCACACCAGGCAGTACCCCTGCCAGCCAATTTAAATGAACTAATCACATCTCCGCACGCAGGGCATCCCTCACCGACCCGACCATAGATCATGAATGGATTGTCCCCTCCCTCATTGACATATTTCATCTGAAGTGGGTCTTCTGAGGTAATTGTTCTCTCAATATACCGATACACACCATCGGCTAGCTCATTCAATTGATCATCAGTAAGAGACTGCGTGGGGGTTCTTGGGTCGATACCCGCACGCCAGAGACTCTCAATTGCAGCAATGTTTCCAAGCCCCGCTATTAAGCGCTGGTTCATTAGTGCCGATTTTACGCTTCCGCTGAATTTCCCAAAGGCCTGCCTGTACCATAGACTATCTTTTGGTGCAGCTCCTTCTTCCCACGGTTCAGGTCCCAAGTCCCTAGGAGAAAACTCCCCCAGTTCCAACTGACCCAAGCAGCGCTGGTCAACAAACACAAACCCATCGCCATTCTCGAAACTAAAGCCCGCCCGCCCATTGGTCTTTGTCGGCAGAGGCTCTAAGCGACCAGTCATCCTAGGGTGGATGGATACTTTGGCTTCAGAAAACGACAAAAGGAGCTCTTTTCCCCTCCGTGTGGCAGTCAAAAAGATACCTAGATCACCGCTCAATGCCTCTAGGCGTTTATCATAGATATCTAGCTTGCAGCGCCCCGCATTTACGGCAATAAGGCGTACCAGCCTAGCCATCTGCTCTACTTCTGGCAGCTCGGGCACTTTTACAGATCGACCCAGATTGTTAGACCGCCTTCGTTCCACCCTTCAGGAGCATCCATGTGCGTGGCACCAATCACGAGATCGTCCCTGCCATCCCCATCCAGATCTCCTGGTCCAAAGACGCTAGCACCAGCGCCTTCGTTTGAGCCCTCTCCGTACAGCATATAAGACGAGTCGTCTGCCGCATAATAGCTGCCACCTAGAACTATATCACTTGCATTAAAAACGTACACGACCCCTGAACCCGACCAGCCGCCATCCGCATCAGAGCCACCGAAGGCTACATCTGTCTCGCCATCGCCATCGACATCGCCCACTTCGGCTGCGCTGTCTCCCAAGGAGTCGCCAGAATACCCATACACCACTGTCACGTCGTCCAGAACTCCCTCAGGCGAGAGGGATAATATTCGCACACTGCCATCGCCACCATTGGCTCCCGGCGAACCGACCATAAGATAATCAACACCATCTACCTGGAGCGGTGAAACTGAGGCACCAAGTTCGTTTGAAAGGTCCCAACCTGTGGCTCTAGAGTCCACACTAGAGGCTTTAACAGCGTTGAATTGTGTTTCGCTGTAGTAGGTATTTTGAGAACTCTGGAACAGGTAAACCCTACCCGTATCACCGTCATATGATTGATGACCCACTGCGAGGTCTGGCAACCCGTCCCCGTCGAAATCGCCAGCTAGCGAAAGCTCTTCACCAAAGCCCTCCCCTTCTCCTTCGTATTCAAACAACATCTCCCCATTGAACATGGGGCCCCCTAAAGCCAAGGCGGCTCCGTCATAAACGTGGACCATGCCAGTTCGCGTCCCTTGGTAAGTCAGGCTCGCGACAAACAGGTCTCCTTTACCGTCTCCGTTGACGTCACCACCCTCTACAGCTAACCCCATACCTGCCCCCTCTTGGTCGCCATTAGTCCAGGAGGTCCCGGTAGAATCTTCAAAGGGGTTAATAGAGATACTCGATTCGTTGAGATATCGGGTGGAGCCAAAGACAACCGCCATACCCACTGGGACATCTTGGTTTGTGTACTCAGCGCTTGAAATCGCTATTTCTACGACACCGTCGCCATCAAAGTCTGGCACAACGGCTACACTTGTACCCATGTAAACCTCTTTCTCAGCCGATGTGAAAGTAGTTAAAACGGAATCAACACCCAAGTCGATCGAAGAATCAAAGGCCGAGCTACCCAATATGACTGCACCACCGCCTTCTCCTCTTCCCAACGATGAGCCTGGTGTACTCACAAGGAGATCATCCAGACCGTCGCCGTCGATATCTCCAAGTGAGTGAATTTCTGCGCCTGCCAATCCTCCTGCAGAGTTAAAAGACCAACGATACCTAGCAATGTCACCTTCAATATCGATTGAAGCCTCAACCACATCTCCGGGACCATCTTCATCCCAAGCGCTTACAGCACAAGAAACTGGTGCGCCACCGCGCACTAAGTCTAACGACAATGTAGCGCTGTCTCCCTGTATCCACGCCCCGAACTGGCGCCAGCTACGGTGGTATTCTACAACGTCTTCTGGATCTGGATCGATAGCCTCGACAATAACCTCACAGTGGACAGCTGTCTCCGTGACATACATTTCGATCTCAGGTGCGCTAGGCGAGGTGTTCTGGATAACAACAGGGTCTAATTCATATGGTTCGGAAGAGTCCTCTCCATCCGACAGGAAAACAGAAACGGTCACGCTGTCGCCCTCGCTCCAAAAGCTAGAGCCCAGAACCCACTCATCAACACCCGCTGGCTCACCATTCACAGACCAACTAAAGTGCCCCTGTAATCTATCCTCGTCCGCGGTATCGGGATCGATGCCAACTACCTCGGCATACAAGAGGTCGTTCTCATTAGGTAGTTCAGGCGTAATCGAGCCGCCGGTGACAGACGGAGGTGAATTGGCAATAGTCACAGTGTTAGAGTTCTCGGCTCCCGCACCAGGCATGTCAGGTGTAACCACACAGGAAACCTTATCCCCACGCTCAAGCCAGTCACCAGCTAATTCAGCACCTTCTAAACCGGAAATAACGACATTATTGATTTCCCACTCTACAAACCCGATCGCCGCACCATCAATTGAATCCCAGGCACAGGAAAGTGTATCAAGTTTTGTTGGGCTATCGGGGGACAGATTTAGTCCTTTAACCAGTCCCTCATTCACCGAATCTGAACCTGTACAGCCAACCATAGCCACTACAATTAGAACAAACTTCATACCGCACTCCATTACAATGATAATATCGTCTTATAGAATAAATGAACACACAATAGTACCCTTAGAAGGCTCCTAGTGGTAGATGACTAGCGCAAGAACTACAATATCAGCATTTTTTCAAAAAGTCGCTAAAACGCTGGCGGACTCTTGGACTGCACAAATTTGGAGCCTGTCTATACTGCTCACAATTTGGATGATCTGGCCGGCACCTCTTTACTTCAGCGACGAAGTTCTTGGCTCCCCTGACGCCGATGGCATGAAACACATATGGACGTTGTGGTGGATTCAAGAGAGCATCGTCTCTCTAAATGTAATCCCTTTCCACACCACTCTAATAAACTATCCATTTGGAATGGATCTCTATCCAATAGAGCCTCTGAATGGCTTGGCCATTTCAGCCTTGGCTTGGCTCCCGTTGATTTACGCTTCTAACCTCGTCGCCGTGATCAACTTGACCCTTACTGGCGTATGCGCCGGCTATTTAGGGCGAGCGGTTAGCGGAAATCGAGAAGGTGGGGTCGTCGCTGGAATATTGGTTCAAACCTCGGCATTCGCCTACTTTTCAATACACTCTGGTGTGGGTGAATTGCAGCACCTTTGGCTATTACCCCTTGGGCTCTTCGCTTGGGTTCGCCTTCGCAAGAACATGATGTTTAAGGATGCCATTTTCCTTGGACTGACCCTCGCAGCTGCCGTCCTGTCATGCTTCTATTACGGATTCTTTTTGGCCTTAGCGGTTTCACTCTTGTCTGCCGTCACATTCTTCGCCGGAGCAAAAACTGTGCGACTGCTGACTTGGTACGCCCTCGCCGCTGTCTTGAGCTCAGTAATAACATTTCCAGTAATATCAAAGTTCTCAACCTCATATGGAGAGGGGGAGCCACCAGATGTTGGACTCATGACTTACATCTTAGACGGCAGCCACGGTCAACCCACGACAGATCCACCCTCTGCCAGACTTGAACTTTCGCAGCTGGTCTCTCACCGATCACAAACGACCAGCGACACAGCTGAGCTAGCTTACGGCGGCGGGCGTTATTTGGGGTGGCCCGCGATACTGCTACTACTGTCCTCCACACTGTTAATGCCACGACGCGCTGCGCCTTGGGTAATGTTGGCGCTACTCGCTGTAACATTGGCGATGGGGAGCTTCTTTGTGGGGGTAAATGGTGAGGTGATAATTGGGGGAAGAGGGACCTGTTCAGATGTTGAAGCCTCTTGCTACCAAATGCCATTCTTATACTTAAATAGAGCGCTAGGACAGTTAGCCGAGCCCCTTAACTTTCCAGTGAGGTTCCTATCTCTGGTGTCGGTAGCTATTGGTGCTCTTGGGGCGCTTTTTGCGGGTGCTCATTTCCGGGGGCGATCTCTAGCGGGATTAGCCATAGGGCTATCTCTACTAAACGCTGTCGACGTACGGGCTAATCAGCTTATACCCACTCCAATGGAGAGCTTCTCACCGGGTAATTACTCCGCACTAGAAGACCCCGTAATTCCTGGGCCATATCTCGATGTGTCACAATCACTGCGATCGGATCCAGAGACACGAAGCGCGTCACAGTCAGCTCAAATGTGGCATAACCAACCGGTTCAGAGTGTGTCTATTGAGAGGGTGGAAAAGTTCGCAGAAGAAGGTCAGCAATGGGCGGCAGCCCTCCCATTCATAAAACAATTGGTCATCGTAGCCGGATCACACCACTCAATTGACTTGCCACCTGAATCTCATCGCAAAGAGTTAGCACTTCTTAAAGTACAGGGGTTTAATGGAGTCCTACTGCTGGGGTCAGGTCTAGATGGAAATCTTACCAGAGAGGTGTTCGACTCACTCCGGTCACTATTCGGACCACCAGTCGTCAGCGTAGACTCATCCAGCGCACTATTTGAAATTCCCGATATTGAGTACACGGCTGAAGAATTGGAAGTATGGCAAGAAGAGCACAGGGTTGATGTCTTGGAGATATCTGGACAATCTAGAACACTCAACAGGCAGCTTAGGTAATAGAGTAGCGAGCATGACCACAGACAAACAAGAAATAAAAATGTGGATAGGGACTGCTATTTTGATCCTAGCTGCGGCTGCCTTCTACATTTGGATGTCGACTCCAGAGGCGGATCTACTCCCAGAAATATACAACGTGATGTGAGTTGAAAAAAATGAGTAACTGGTTGACCCCAAAGAAAGCTCGAATAGTAGCCATTGGTACGATCCTAATCTCTATTATCACGGTAATAGTCGTCAATTTGGAACGTACACGTACGGTTGGTCAATCCGATATTATCGTTGAATCTTGGGCGATACTCGATGGTGCACCTTGGCTAAAACCTAACCTAACAGAGGCTAGAGTTGTACTGCCTGACAGACCACACTCTCGTGCAGAGATTGAGGCTCAACTTAGAGGTGGGCCTACTACAATATTTCGGGTTCGCGAATACCTTCTTTCAACAGGTTCAAATCGCCTTAGAGGAGAAGACCCACTGCCTGCTCAGCCTGGTGTACTGCAGGTAATAGCCATTGGTGATTCAGTTACTCACGGGTGGGGAGTATCGGCTGAGGAGACTTGGCCGGCGCAATTGGAGCGCTCACTTGGCGAATTGGGAGTCACAGCTAACGTTATTAACGCGGGGGTACCAGCCAACAGAATTCAAACTATGTCCACCTGGTGTCAGAGGGTCGCCCCAGAACTAACACCTGATTGGATTTTATGGACTAAGCGTCCAGACAATCGAGATCCCAACCCAACTCCACGCTTCGTTGAGTCCATAAGACGCTGTAAGCGAGCTACTGGCGCAGAGGTTATTGCAGTGCTTCCCCCTATCTCTATGTTTGACATCTATGGGCGCGATGCAAGACAAGCAGAAGTTCTTGAGATCGAGAGAGCACTAGGTGATCAAGTCAGGGTGTTGGACTTAACCGACCATTTTCGTGAAGCGCAGGTGGGCTTGGGCGCTACTCTAGTCGTTGATGGTCAAAACTTGCGTGTGGTGGATCAGGAGACTGGCGACACCCTTCTAAACACAAGGAGAACAGAAGTTGCGTTACCGACAGATATTTACAGCCTATTCGAGAGTGACCTATCGATAAAGGAGGCGCTGTTTTTTGACGATGGGCACCCAGACGCCGATGGTTACAGACTGTTTGGAGAGGTAGTAGCCCAGGAGCTCGTTCAGCTAATTACCGCTCCTCCAACAGCCCCATGATAGGTTGCGCCAATTCTATGGCTAGCCGCTGATGTCCTTCGCTGTTCAGATGGACAGGATCAAATTCAAAGAAGGATGACTCTGGAAGCTGTGGATCCAAAAACAACCCTTCAAGATTCTCTAATTCACTGGAATACAACGCGGGGTAGCTCAGCATTGGAAATGCAAGGTTTACAACAGCAACGCCATTAGATGCTGCGACCATATGAACATCCATCATATTTTGTGCAAAATCCTCCGGTGACACTCTCTCGACTAACTCCTCACCTGCGTGTTCAACAGCAGTACCACT
>CAWVYO010000041.1:0-18345 GCA_963934385.1 uncultured bacterium | reverse complement strand
AAGACAACATAAGAGACGTGTTGAGGGGCTCCATCGCCGCTTCTGCCGCATCGGATACCGAGCGTGGCGAGCTACGTGAAGAGGCGGTGTCTATGGCTAATGAGGCTCTGAGACGCCGTGGGCTTTCTAGAGGTAGGGCAGCCCAGAGCAAAGTTCGCGCTGCATTGGAATTCTTTCCGAATGACGAAGAGTTGCAGTCGCTTTCTGTAGATCTTGGGCGAATGATAAGATCTGCTCAGGCTACTGTACAACAGCTGAATTTGGCTGATCAACAGGCAACAATGCAGGCTCATATTGACGCTGGAGATCAGTTTTTTCGCCAGCGCAGCTATGCACAGGCCATCTCGGAGTATGAGCGGGCAATGTCACTGGATTACGCCCAAGAGCACGTAGCTATGTTTCAGGTAGCAGAAGAGGGGCTAGGACGAGCCAATGGAGCTAGGCGATCCGCCGCTCAGAGACCTTATGGCGAGGGTGTTCGGTTAGTGAGAGCAGGTGGTGAGGTCTCTCTCATACAGGCTAGAGACAAGTTTAGAGAATCACTGCGAATTTTTCCTGAATACGCTCAGGCGGAGGCAAAATTAGAGGAGGTAATGGGTAGCCTATTGAGCGCCGCTACGGTCGAATACCGCAATGGGCAACAAGCGCGTGATCGGGGTGATAACGATAGGGCTCGTGGACATTATCAGCGTGTGCTCACTCTCGTAGATGACGCCTCTCACTCAGTCTACAGACATGCTACACGCCGCTTGGAAGAGATGGGTCCAGGGTGATACTGTTTTTGTCCCTAATGGGCTGTTTCTCTCGAATGGTAGTTGGAGCGGTCGCTCCTCAAGGGGAGATTTCACTTAATTCCTCCGACGACTCGGCTTGGTCAGCCCTTTATGCGGGGGCAGAATCTTTAGATGTAAGCGTAAGGTTATTGAGCGCCCATGATATTGTCCGCTATAGGCCCGAGCCGTCTGGGGGGGACTTTACCCAGCGTTTTTTACTAGATCCGAGCCCGTACGTACAGAGGGCGGCTCTACAGGCACTGTTAGAGAGGCTCGATACTGGAGACGACTCAACCGCCCTTGCCTTGTTGATCGATAACCTGCATCGCGGGGATCTTGATCCATACACATGGGGGCACCTAGCACACTCTTTAGTTGATGTTGTAGAGGGTGAAGATACGGCTCTTATCGGGACGAAATGGGAGTCGGAGTCCGCTTCATATTTGGTTTTGCCGCTAGCTCTAGCAGCAGCGGAAGTTGGTAATACAGCCGCTCTCGCAGCCTTAACTGCCGCAATAGAAGTGGCAGAAGTACCTCTTGAGTTGACGTTTTTCGATGATTGTGGTGAGGCTGATCTTCCTATTTCAGAAACCATAATGGAGTCATTTGAACGATTAGAGCAGGTTCTTCATATTCCAGCAGTTGTCTGTGCCTTAGAGCTTGGGGAAGAGAGCGCAGAGGCGGACTTACGTGAGAGGATTAGGTCCACCGAAAATCCAGAGCAGGCTTTGGAGGTCTTGGATTTTTTGGTTGAGGCGAACACGTATGCTGGAGAAGGCGCCGTGCACAGGCTGTTGACCGAGGCATCTAACAGCTCGGATCCTATAATCTCAGCCTATGGTCAGGGTGCCCTACTGTCATTTGGTGAGGGAGACCCAGGGGTGGTTATTGAGTTTGCCACTTCAATTGATCGAGATGTGAGAGTCATAGCATTTGCATGCCTTACGAGGTGGTGGGACAGATTTGGACACACCTCCACGAGGCAGCAGAGGTTGTCGTACCATAAGGCTATTATTGATGCTCTAGATGATACCAATATAGTAGTTGTATTGGCAGCCATTGAGGCTATCGGCCACTTTGCTCACCCAGATGACACGGCACTCATGGATGCCTTGTTGGAGTCGGAGGACTCAATGGTTCGGGTAAGGGCAGCATCTGCGCTGCTGCGGTTACGGCGTCGCGCTATTTTTTGGGAGGGCTGAGCGCTAGATATAGAGAGGCAGCGCTACAAGCTATGGCCACAAGAAAGAATATTGTCGGCATCATTGGATGCCCTAGGATGAGTGGCGTCTCAGTTGAGTGTGTTGCTACACCGCAGATAGCGCCACCTACTGCCAAAATGGCTGTTACCATCGCCGCGTTTCTACGATCCAGACTAGCCTTTGTCGATGGGTCTTCTATGATGTTGTAGTTCAACTTCAGACGTTGATGGTCGAGATCGTCCATCAGTTGGCTTGCTGTCGTTGGTAGTCTGCGTATGAAAGTGCTGAGTGTGACGGTGTGGTAGAATAGGTCTTCTCGCATACGTTTAGGGCTATACCTGTCCGCTACAAGTTTTGTTACGTATGGTCTGGCGGATTGTATCGGGTCTATCTCTGGCAATAGGGATTTTGCGAGACCCTCTGTGGTTATTAGCGCCTTGAAGAGCATGGTGTAACAGGCTGGTGTTTTTACCTTATGTTTCATCGCCCCCTGCGCCATATCCGTCATAAACAGCCCTATTTGAATCTCTTGAATAGAAGAGCCGTCCAAGTTTTTCTGAATCAGGTCTATGCTGTCAGCCTCAAACTGAGAATAGTCGACTCTAGTCTCTTTCACCGCGATGTCGTAGAAGATCCTTGCGACGGTTCTAAAGTCTCCACGCTCAAGGGCGAAAATCAATGAGACGATGTTGTCCCTCATCTCTTTAGTGAGCCTACCCGTCATTCCAAAGTCTAATAAGCCCAGCTTGTTGCCCTCTAGGACTAGAACGTTTCCAGGATGAAGGTCCCCATGGAAGAAACTATGCTCGAAGATCATTTTGTAGGCCATCTGCATGTAGTTCTTGCCGACGATCTCCATGTCTGCGCCGTTCTGCCTCGCATCTCTGATGGACACACCGTCCAAAAAGCTCATGCATAGAACCTTTGAGCTACTGAGTTCTTCTATAACTATCGGAACAATAACGTTTGGATCATCCTCAAAGTTGTTTGCAAATTGCTCGATGTTCTTGGATTCAGAGGAGAAGTTTATCTCTGCATGAATTGCCTTGTTAAACTCGGCTATGACTCCTTTTGGATCGAAGTATTCCGCTTCAGGGAACTCGGTTAATAGGCGGTTAGTTAGGAACTCTAAGATGGATAGATCAGCCTCTATTTTACGGGCTATTTTGGGTCGCTGTACTTTGACAGCGACTACCATGCCGCCTTTGAGTGTTCCCTTGTGTACCTGCGCTATAGATGCTGTAGCCAATGGAGTGTCGTCAAAGGTCTCGAATCTTTCGCGCCAGTTTTCACCCAGCTCACTAGAGAGTACTGAGTGTATATCTGTGGAAGAGATTGGAGATGTCCTGTCTTGCAGGGTCTGTAGCTCTGCAATGTATTCTTCAGGCAATAGATCAGGGCGGGTTGAGAGGATCTGACCCAGTTTTATGAATGTTGGTCCGAGCTCTTGCATTGCTGCTGAGACGCGAGCGGGGGTTGATGTGATGGTTTTTGCGGAGGTCTTTGGGAACCCAGGAATGTCTATATTAGAGACCAGGAGTCCAAATCCGTGCTTAGCCAAGATCTTAGCGACCTCGTTCATTCTTCCTATGTCTCGGACGGTATGACTTAGGCTACCCATCGTCCAAACTACTGGTCTTACTATGCGCATGCTGACTAATACCCTGTTTTGTATGATTGTACTTTGAACAAGGTCTATTAGTCACTAACTAATTCGGGTTGACAAGTGCCCTTAGATCTCGTCAAATAGACTGCAACACGGAGAGATTAGATGGCGAATTCTGAACGACTGCCTGTATGGGCCGAGGCGTTGCGACAGAGGTTCTTGGCGGGTGAGTCAAGCATGTTTCTGTTGCACGGTAATGTAAAGGATATCTGTAGGTACGATGGGGCAGATGGCGTCGAGTATGTACCAGTCCGGACGTTTTTGGAGCGGTTTTTGGCTCGGAGCAAGTCTGTTGTCGCCTATTACAATTGTTCGGAGGGCGTGACTTTTTCCGAGCCCCAGATGCGGCGCGAATTTATCAACAGCGTAAACGCGGTCAGGGTCATGGCTGGTTTTGGTGAGCTGAGTGTCATTCCTACCGCAAGTTATGAGGTGTTGCCTCAGCTTGAGAGCTTAGTGATGAGCGGGAACGTGTCCTCAGCTGTTATTTTGGATTATTTTGAGACGATAGTGCCCCAAGCTAACCTCTCTTTCATGGGGGAGGGGGATAAGGGTAACCTCGTGACACTTCAGCGATGGACCTCTTCACCAAGCCTGTTGTCGTCTAACAACGTGGTTATTTTGATGACAGAGAATATCTCTGACGCCAATCGAAGGATTACTTCAAGCCCTCAATTAGCTCACATTAGTGTGGCTCTACCATCCTTAGATGAGAGGTTGGATTTTATTAACTTTGAGGTTGAGCGATCGGGCGGCAATGTGACTCTTGGGGTAACTGTTGAGCAACTAGCAAAGCACGCTGCGGGGCTGTCGCTGACGAGTATTAGAGCCCTGTTTAAAAATGCGGAACAGTCTAGAAGTCCTATTACATTCAAGACAATTGCGGGGAGGAAGAAGATAATTATTGAGCAGGAGTGCCACGGGCTCGTTGAATTTGTTGAGCCTCGCCACAACTTTAGCCACGTCGGTGGAATGGAGAGGGTGAAGAACGATCTAATGCAGATTGCTAGCGCAATAAAGCAGGGGCACACCTCTAGAGTTCCTATGGGGGTAATATTTGTAGGGCCCATGGGGACTGGTAAGACCTACGTAGCCGAGGCCTTTGCAGGTGAGAGTGGGCTTACGTGTATTAAGTTTAAAAACTTCAGGGATAAGTGGGTGGGCTCAACCGAGGCAAACTTGGAGAAGATCCTCTCGGTTGTGGATGCTCTTGGCTATGTGCTCCTTATTATTGATGAGGCAGATCGTTCGCTTTCGTCTGGCGCTGGTGGTGACAGCGGTACCAACTCGCGGGTAATAGCTCGGCTGAAGGAGTTTATGTCTGACACTACCCATCGGGGGCGGGTAGTGATTTTACTTATGACGAACCGTCCAGATAAGCTGGATACGGATCTCAAGCGCCCAGGTCGGTTTGATCTCAAGATACCGTTCTTTTTCCCTGAGACAATAGTGGAGCGCAGTGCGATCTTTGAGGCTCAAGTGCGAAAGAATGGGCTAACTCTGTCAGAGGGCGTAACGGTTGAGTTTGCAGCGGATAATACAGATGGGTACTCAGCAGCTGAACTGGAAGCGGTTATTTTGGCGGCGTCGGCAAACTCTGGCGTAGATGGACGAGATTCGATTACAGGGGATGACATTGCTCGGGCTGTAGAGGACGTGATCCCCTCAAGGGACACTCGCATGTTAGAATTTATGGAGATGCTGGCGGTTTTTGAGGCATCATCTCGCAGACTGTTGCCTGAGCGCTTTCGGGAGATGGGTGCCGATGAGGTGCAGCTTAAGCTTGATGAATTAACGCTGGTGCTTGGCAGTAGGGTGCGTTAGATCCTCAGTCTAAGGGTTACGGGCTGTTAATCGGATCTTGACAGTTGCGACCATACGCCCTAATTGCGACCGTCTTGAGGCGTTAGCTATGAAATTAGTGACTCCGGTGGAGAACCAAAGAAAATGTATGCAGTAGTAAAAAATGGAAGCAGACAGTATCGCGTAACAAAAGGCGCGACCGTTGTCGTTGACCGTCTCGAAGGAGACGTCGGTAGCAAGCTAGTTATGGATGAGGTCCTCCTTGTAGGATCAGCCGACGACGTGAAGGTTGGTGCTCCAACAGTCAAGGGAGCCAAGGTTCACGCCAAGGTTATCTCGCACGAATTAGGCGATAAGCTTGAGGGCTTCAAATACCGCCCTCGTAAGCGTTACCGCAAGCGCATGGGATTCCGTGCTTCTACATCAACAATAGAAATCACAAGCATTAAAGCTTAAAAGGTAGACCACCATGGCTCATAAAAAGGGACAGGGTTCCACTAGGAACGGTCGGGATTCAAACCCACAATATCGCGGTGTTAAGCGCGGCGACGGACAAACTGTTCGCGCTGGAAACATCTTGGTTCGTCAGCTCGGTACTAAATTTCACCCGGGTACTAACGTTGGTGTCGGTCGTGACTGGACCCTCTTTTCGCTTATTGACGGCAATGTTAGCTTTGAGCGTTTCCGTGGAAACAAACGACGAATCTCCGTTTACCCAGCGGAGTAGAACTCTTCGTCGAGTTTAAGGCGAACAAATGCGTTTCATTGATGAAGTAGAGATCACCTGCGTCTCCGGAAAAGGAGGTGCTGGAGCGATCGCGTTCAGGCGTGAACCCCACGTGCCACATGGTGGTCCCTCTGGTGGAGACGGTGGTCGTGGTGGCGACGTGATAATTCGAGCCACAGAACGCAAGAATACTCTTGATCACCTTCGTGGTAATCGTGTCTATAGAGCGGATGCCGGTCAGAAGGGCCAACCAAAGAACATGCACGGCCACGGTGGGGAAGACTTCGTCATAATGGTTCCAGTTGGAACAATAATACGCGACTCGTCCGGTCTGATTCTGGCTGATCTCTCAACAGATGAGGCTTTCGCCGTCATCTGTAGGGGTGGAATAGGAGGGAGGGGGAACTCTCGTTTCGCTACTCCAGGAAATCGCACCCCACGCAACGCAGACCCAGGTGGTCCTGAGGCTGAAAAGGAGCTCTACCTAGAGTTGAAGTTACTAGCTGACGTAGGTCTGTTGGGCTTTCCAAACGCTGGTAAGTCAACATTTATCTCTGTTGTCTCAGGCGCGAGACCAAGGGTGGCTGACTATCCGTTCACAACACTAGTACCCAACTTGGGCGTGGTGACAGTAGAGAATGAAGAGAGCTTCGTTATCGCGGATATCCCCGGACTTGTCGAGGGCGCGAGTGACGGCGTGGGGCTAGGTCATCAGTTTCTGCGTCATGTGGAGCGATGTAGACTGCTTATACACCTTGTCTCCTGCACAACCTTCGATGAGCCTACAGCAGACCCTGTTGAACGGTACAAGGTGCTATTAAATGAGCTTCAGGTCTTTTCTCCAGAGCTAGGTCGTCGCCCTCAAATAGTGGTCCTGTCAAAGATCGATGCCTGTGACCCGGATGAGCTTGATAAGATCTCAAAGCGATTTGAAGAAGAGGTTGGGGTCGAGCCTATGCGCTTGAGTTCACCGACTCGCCAAGGGGTAAAGCAGCTGATTTACGAGACTTGGAGTCGCTTACAGGTCGTCGAAGTTGACGACGAAGAACCAGTCATAGAGTCGTCGGTGTGGGATTGAAACGGCTATTGCTGTTGAGTAGTCTTGTCATGTTGGGTGCGTGCGGCGGGATAGGCTCAACGCCTGAGCCAGATTTATACACCCTCTCTGAGTCCGTTAACTTTGATGCAGTCACACTGTTGGGACCACACGAATACTCAGCCGAGATGAAGTGGGAGTACGGAGAACCAGTGACTCGGACTACATCTGAATCTGTCGAGATTCTATGGGGTGATTGGGATAATTTTGAAACTACTCGTCGACGAGACGGTCGTGTGGTGGCTCAGACAAGGGTAGTCGGAGGTAAGGCTTACGTTAGAACTAGCGCTGATAACTACCGCACACCGCTTGATGGGGAGCTCTATCGAGTGGAGCTTCGTCACGGTTGGAATTTTTGGGGAAGGATACTAGACCCATTCAGGAGTCAATTATCGGTATCGGACCCTGCTGTGGATCTGTGGGAGGAGCGTGAAGCGTCACTCTACGAACTTTCTAATACCCAAATTGAAGGTGAGTCGTCAGTCGAGGTGGAGACCGCTCGTATTATTGTGGATAACGCTACAGCCGTAAGGTTATTCGGTGCATTTGAAGGGAACTATTTCGACAACGGAGATCAGTCTAAGCCAGTCGGTGTGGAGCTGGAGTTTAGGCGCACCAATATAGGTCGTATGCCCACTATAGAGGCTCCATCTGTCACGGTAGAATAATTGTAATAGGTAATGGCTTTCAATAGATTTGTGGATGTTTATCAAAAGAAGGGTTGTCTAATAGTTACTCATGGATATATCCTCAAGGAAAGAGGTTATATCCTCGAAAAGGAGGGGTCATTCCCACACCATTAGAATTAGCCCAATTTGTGGGTAAGTTGGCGGTAAGTAAAAAGGCCGTAGATACTATAATTATAGACCTAGAAGATCGGGTTTCGTATTGCGACTACTTTGTTATTTGTAGTGCTAAGAATCGCCGCCAATCAAAGTCGATAGCTAGCGCCATTAAGTCTGCTATGAGGGAGGAGTACGCTACAGGTCCTATCTCTATTGAAGGCATGGAAAGTGGGCGATGGGTTCTTATTGATCTCGGGGACGTAGTAGTACACGTTTTCGATGAACCGTTGCGACCATTCTACAATTTAGAGGGTTTGTGGTGTGACGCTCCTAAAGTAGAGCTCGAGCTTTCGGATGGAATGGTCAACGAGAAAGGCTCTCTCTTTATCCCGTGAAAATTCATCTTGTAAGCCTAAGCAAGAGCAAGGGTGACTGGGCTGATAAGGGAGTCGAAGAGTACTCCAAACGTATTGGTAGATACCTGCCTTTTAGAGAGACGCGCCTGAAGCCAACAAATGGTCGAGATGCTAACTCTGTGAGGGATAAAGACTCCGAGCGTATACTTGGCTTAGTTGGTTCTCGAGATTGGTTGGTCGTGCTCGATGAGCGAGGCAGCGATCTAACCTCAGAAGGTCTATCTTCTCTCTTTGAAGCGGCCATAGGAGATGGGGTTGGTGACTTGATTTTCTGTATCGGGGGACCTTATGGTCACAACGACGCTGTAAGGCTAAAATCTAAAAAGACCATCCGTCTCTCGGCAATGATTTTGAACCATAAAGTGGCCAGAGTGATGCTGGTGGAGCAGCTCTACAGGGCATGTGCTATACGTGCGGGACATCCGTATCACCACACTACCTGACCCTCCTATTGACATAGTTTGAGACGTGTTTATTTTCCCGTGATTATTAAATAGAAGGGGGATCTATGGGTGTTGCTTTTGGTATGTGGGGGTCTTCAGCACTATTTCCAGGTGAGTGTCCATCGTGTGGAGTGGATGGCGACAACAACATTTGTCATGACTGTTTAGAGCACCTCCCTGTCTCCCTTGTAGAGCTTCCCGTCTTGCCACAGTTTGTGTCTTCGAGCCAGAGCATGGCTCCATATAGCGGTCCAGTGGGAGATTTGTTGAGGCGCGCCAAATACCGTCCTGATGAGAGGGTCTGTGCCCAGCTAGCTTCTCTATTATGCTCACGAATCGATGGGGTGAATTGGGATCTAGATGTCGTGGTCGGTGTGCCTCAGAACAGTTGGACTACGCTCAAGCGGGGATTCTCACCTGTTGATTGTTTGGCAAAAGCGGTTGGTGAGAGGCTAAATATTCCAGTAATACGTCCCGCGAAGCGCCGTGGCGGGGTGGCTATTGCCGGAGTTGATAAGTTGATACGGGGTTCTGTCGCGTCTTCTCAATACTGCCCTATAGGTGGTCAGGAGATAGTTGGAAGGGTGTTGTTGGTAGATGATGTGGTTACCACTGGGTCTACCGCATCAGCGGTTGCGAGTGTGCTTCTGCAACAGGGTGCTGAATCAGTCCACCTAGTCACCTTGGCGTCTCCTGCTTTGGCGTAAAAACGGCTCATGTACAATATTTCTGTACATGAGCGTCAGAAATAAAACAGGTCAAACCTCCATATATACTTGATTATTGATAGGCGTTGCCGATTATGAGTATGGCACATACTGTGCATGAATATTTGTCGATGGTACGTCGTAACCATCATGAGAAAGAGGATGAAGAAAAAGTAACTCAGCAAAAACCTTTAGGAGAACAAGATGGAAAACAACTCAATATGCGATAGCGATCTAAATCTAGGTGATTTGATAGGCTTGTTTTATAGAGAATTTTTGACTCTTTATGGGGATGAGGAGCTTGCTAGTGTTGCAGCAGCCGCGACTATCAATGAGATCCTGATGGAACAACATCAGAGCGATTCTTCCATGGAAGAGGCTGCTTAGGGACTGGTTTACCGATCTCTCAGGGTTGTTGATCGCACTGGTTATTGAACTCGTTACAGCAAAGTAGAGTTCAAAACAGTTCTCTACTTTTTGTAAACCGGTAATATAAGATGCTGTAAATAGTTGAAATTCCGCTCTGAGCGTTGCAAATAGATTGGGATGGAATCCTTAGATATTGCAATAATTTTTGCCTACTTGTCAGCTGTATTTATGTTGGGCTGGCTCGCGGGTCGAAAGCGGACAGGGAATGTCACTGGGGACTTCTTCTTAGCTGGTCGCTCCCTGCCTTGGTGGCTGGTGGGAACATCCATGGTGGCCACTACGTTGGCGGCCGATACGCCGCTGGCTGTAGCAGGTATGACAATCACTGGTGGCGTCGCCAAGAATTGGTTTTGGTGGTCCTTTATTATCTCCCATTCGCTAATGGCTATGCTATTGGCTCGGCTTTGGCGTCGTGCGGGTGTTGTTACTGATGCCGAGTTTGTTTCACTTAGGTACAGTGGTCCTTGGGTTGGGAGGCTACGCTCAATAAAAGCGTTTATCTCGGCTGTTTTGGTAAATTGCGTGGTTATGGGTTGGGTCTTTTTAGCAATGCTTAAGGTAAGCGCTGCGGTTTTGCCTGAGCTATCAGAGTGGCAGGTAATCGTCGGCTTGTTGTTACTTACACTGATTTACAGTATTCGATCTGGGTTTCACGGGGTGGTTTGGACTGATTTTGCGCAGTTTCCAATCGCCTTGGCAGGGACAGTGATTCTAGCGGTGTACGCGGTAAACGAGGCTGGAGGTCTCGACGCTATTTCTTCGGCCGCCGTTGCTAGGGGTGGAGAAGAGGCTCTTAGCCTGTTTCCCACCTCTGGGAGACTGCTCCCTGTAGAGGCTCTGTTTACGTTTTTGGCGGTTCAGTGGTGGGCCCAAAAGGGGGCGGATGGCGGAGGGATTCTTATTCAGCGGCTCTCTGCAGCAAAAACAGAGCGTGATGCGGAGCTCGGTGCGATCTGGTTTTGTGTTGCCCACTACTTGTTGAGACCATGGCCTTGGATCGTCACTGGGTTAGCGGCAATGACGCTATTACCAGAATCAGCGATGGCTGATCCAGAGGGTGTTTATGCCGAATTAATCATGGCTGTACTACCTGTCGGTCTTAGAGGTTTACTTGTCGCAGCCTTCTTGGCGGCGTTTATGTCGACCATTGACACTCACCTCAACTGGGGTGCGTCTTATGTTGTAAATGACCTCTTGAGAGATCGAGTCACGCCAGAAAAGGCCTTGTTTTACTCAAGGCTATCAGTGGTTCTAATGGCTATGCTAGCTCTTGGTGCCACGGCTATTATGGGGAGTATTGAGGGTGGTTGGAAAATAGTAATAGTAATGGGTGCAGGATCGGGTCTGGTTATTCTGCTGAGGTGGTTCTGGTGGCGGATTACCGCTGAGGTTGAACTCGTGGCTGTGGCAACCTCAATCATTTTGACCTGTTTTATCTACATTTATGACCCCTCTATGCCATATCTAATCCAGATGTCGATTGTAGTAGGTGGTAGCACGGTGGCTTGGGTTCATGTCATGTTGAGTCAGTCAGTCTCTCCAGACAGCTTAGCCGAGTTCTACAGAAAGGTACGTCCACCAGGTCCGGGTTGGCTGGCAGTATCGGTGGCCGCTGGGGAGCCTAGTCCTCCTAAATTGGCGCCGCCAATTCTACGTTGGTTAGGTATTACCGTTGGTCTTATCTCAGCCTTGGTTGGGACAGGTTGGTGTCTAATATCGGACCCGCTCCTTGGATTTGTGGCTCTAGCTGTTGGTGCTTTGTTTATTACTTTGTCCATAAGAAGCAGTTTGAATGCCTACGATTCTGTTACAGTTAGTGGTAGAATCAAGGATGAAAGTTAGAATCTATGGATAGCCCCCGAGAACAGACGCGAACAAGCGCAGATGCCGCGTTTTACCGGAGAGTATGGGCGCCAGTCACTATTCGAGTGGCCTGGGAGTTAATGATAGGCGGCGCACCCGTTGATTTTGAGTTGCTAAATGAAGCAAGAGAGCATGCGCTGAGCTCAATTTCCCCAAAGTTTGAGACCTCTAAGGCAGAGGAAATGGCAGGTTTTTATGCTCGGGAGTATTTGGATAGAGCGCTAAAGTCTCGTTATCGCTCTTCTGAGCATGAGCGATCTGCAGTTGAGCCACAGCACCAATGGCGAAAGCGTTTAGTCGCGATTTTGGACGATCTGGGCGAGGCTATTTTTCAGCTTCACTATGGCGATGGGCTCTCAATAGAGAAGACCTCCGCAGCACTCAAGGTGGATAATGGTGTAGGGGCAGGATCTCGAGAAGGGGTTCGTGGGGGTCTGCGCTCAATTCTAAGAATTTATGGGGTTTCATTGGCTAATGGTGAGACCCGAGAGATAGATCGTTTACTCACAAGACTCGCCATTTTACCCGCAGAGGATTGCGGTGGTGGTGCTAATATTCTTGAACCAGCCATGGCGGAGCATGTCTCTTCTTGCCCTCGCTGTATACGTGGAATGAGGTTGATAAATGCGGAACGATTAACCGCCAAAGATCTAATCGCACCATCTAGCCCGTTTAGGATTTCTCGAACGACAGTAATGGCGCTACATCTTCACCCAGACATCCGACATAAGCGAGATGAGCTTTATCGCGCACTGGGGTGCAGCGCAGTTTATGCAGATGAAGACACCTTGTTGTTGGATCCAGCCCTCTTCGATAACCTTCCGGAGACTCTGTGGGAGTTGGCTCAAGATGGTACGCCTGCTCGCCAGCATATTCGAGGGGCGATCGCCAAGGGGCCAGGAGCTTGGTCTTCTACTGGTTTACTAGGTCCAGTAGCTACAAAGGTTATGGATCTGACCCGTTCTCGGCAGTGGGGTGAGATAGACACCATCGGACCTTTACCCGAACCGTTACCAGGACCTCCACCGGCTGGTCGTTGGTGGTTTGCTGCCCTACTTACAACGTTGGTTGCGGCGTTAATGGGGCTGTTTGTAATGCGATCTGAGGTGAGCGATGCAGCATTCCCAATCCGATCGGAGTTTTTTGTAACTGATGTTTCGGTCGCGGTGAGCTTTGATATCCACGATGACGCTCTGGTGGCTGTGGTCGTTCAAGGTTCGGAGGGGCTCGAGGTTATTCATCAATCAAATAATTCTGTTGAGAAGGGTCAATATGCCACAGGACTTGGCGATTATAGGCTTGATACAGAGAGATCTCGAATGATGTTAGTCTCTTCACCTTCAGCTTTAGGCTCCCTAAGTGAGATGGTTTTTGTGGCTAGTGGCGCTGTTGCGCCTATGGATTCACTCGCTACTCAGCTTAAAACTCGCTATCCAGAAGTAGATATCGCCGTTTCAACACCCTTTTTAGAACCCCAACGCTAGGCTAAGTCGATGAGAATAGTACCACTAGACATCATTCAAAAAGAGTTCACCTCCAACAAGCGAGGATACGATCCAGACGAAGTATCTGTGTTCTTGGATGAGGTTCGTGAAACCTTAGAGACAGTACTTCGCGACAACCAGAAAATGAAGATGGAGATGAGCGTAAGAGAGGGGGAGATCGGTCGCTTAAAAGAGAATGAGTCAGAGATCACTCAGACCCTAGTCGTCGCCCGCAAATTCGCAGAGGATCTCAACGGTCAGGCCCGAAGGGAATCAGACCTGTTACTCGGTGAAGCCAGGCTGGAAGCGCAACGAATAATGAGCCAAGCTCACGACGAGCACCGCGAGTTACTTCAGGAGGTTATCCACTTGAAAGGTGTGAAAATACAGCTTTTATCCCAGCTTAGAGCGGTAACTACCGCCCACCTACAGCTCCTTGATGATTTGGATCAGTCTGAGTAAGAAACCCATAAGTGTTGACACGTAAAGATCAGTTGGAAACGTTGTTTTCGTCTACGCTTTAGGTAATCCCTAATGTTATCCATAGGGCATTCTCTTGACAGGTCAAGTATTATAGGCTCTAATAGCGTATTGGAGTTACTTTGAATAGAGAAATCGCTACATCGTCGTGGGTGAGAATGGATCTCCACCTTCACACGAATCGCTCGGATGGAAGGCTGTCGCCAGATGAGTTGATAGAGCGATGCGCGAAAGCGGGGCTTCACTATATTGCGATTACTGACCACGATCTGGCTCCAACTTGGCCGTGTGGGCGGGTAGAGACTAGCGAAGGTCATGTTGTGGATATTATTCACGGTGTAGAGATGTCTGGCTCTCACGACGGAAAAGAGCTTCATCTTCTCGTCTATTTTCCCGGTGAGATGCCAGAAGGGTTTCGTAAATTTTGTCGGGAGCGCACTTTGTGGCGAGTTGGTCGGTATGAGCGTGCTCGTAAGGAGCTTGGGCTCGAAGGTGTCGCGGAGGCTAACGATAAGGCCAAAGCGGGAGAACTGTCTCTAACCAGGCACCACATGGCGATAGCTCTGATGAACAGCGGTCACGTTAAAACGATTCAAGAGGCCTTTGACACACTTTTAGGCTCTGACAAAGGCTTGTTCCCATTAGTTAATGTCACATTCGTAGATCTCATTAAATTAGCAACAGAGGCAGGTGGTGTGACCTCGTGGGCTCACCCTTTTCCGGGAGATGCTAAAAATTATATGGCAGATTTTGCCGCCGCGGGGCTGCACGGTGTAGAGGTTTATCGCCCAAGGAGAACCAAATCTGAGCGAAAATCTCTAAGACGTCTAGCTAGCGAGCACTCTCTTTTTGTGACGGGTGGTTCAGACTGGCATGGTTGGCGACGAGATTCATTGGGAGCATTTTCAATGTCTGGAGATCTCGCTGTTGGCTTTATCGATGCCTTGGAGGGTAGGTGCGCGTAGGAGTTGTCGGGGCAGGAGTAGCATCTCGATCTATAGCGAGAGAGTTGCTTAAGCGTGGGGATCAGGTTTTGATTCTCTCTCCTAAACCGTGTCATCTTCCAGTGTTATGGCGCCGCTTAGATGTGGCTACAGGGTATGGTTTTGAGGGGGCCTTTGCGGGGCTAGATGCCCTGGTCTATGGTGCGTGGCCAAAGGGCGTGAAGAAGGGAATGAGCGTTACATATCACGGCGCGACAAAGGTCACTGATCTAGCCAAGAAAGCGGGTGTCAACCGGACTCTTATCTTGGGTCCACTGGGTTCTTCGGGGGCAATGTCACCGCCCGCTTTTCGGGGGCACAGCGATCTTTTGCTAGAGCTAACGGATCAGTGTGTTGTCCATCTCCCTGTTCTGTTTGGCAGTGATGATCACATAACAGCATCTTGGTTTTCTGCAGCCAAAGCAGGTCGTCGGGTCTCGCTACCAAAGCACGAGGGGGTTTTACGCCCACTCTGGACCAAAGACGCTGGGGCAGCAGTGGTGAAAATTCTCGACAGTGACCAGCAGGGATTGGTGGAGCTAACTGGTCCTGAGTCAGTGACCCTAAAGGAGCTTTCAGAGTGTTGGGCGTCAGGGCGGTCTGTTAAACGCTCAGTGATCCCTAGTCGTCTTTCTAAAAACACTATCTCACTACTTGCAGCACAATCTGACTTGGATGATCGTTGGTTATCCATGTATAATTTACCCGACACAGGAGTTCTGAGAATGAGCCCAAAAAAGTGGGTTGCGGCATGACGGGATGGATTGCGGAGAGATCGTCTTGGCCAAGCTTAGTGCGAGCGGTTAAGCCCCTATATAGATCAAGGAGAATACCCATGGCCGACACCGAAAAGTTTTTTGGAAGTTACCTTCCGAAGAAAATAAAAGAAAACCCAGAGATGGTTGAGTCTGTAGCTGCTGTCATTCAGTTTGATATTGGTGGGGCTGGCTGTTGGACAGTAGACTTAAAAACTGGTGTGGGTCAGGTACGAGAAGGTCCGACAGAGGACAACGACTGTGTGGTCACCTGTGAAAAGGAAGACTGGGAGCTGTTGCTAGATGATCCAGGCTCTGTTGCAATGGGGCTATTGTTTAAGGGCAAACTAAAGGTCAGTAACTTTGCCTTAGCTAAGCGGTTGACCACTATTTTGAAGTAGGGAGATCTCGGTTTTAGCGCCGCCTCTTCCAACTCACAGCCCCAGCAAGCAAAGCCAGCCCAGGCATCAGCAACATTACGAGGATCCATAATCCTCTCCGCTCTTGGGCGGTCAATATCAGTATGTCACTGCCAGCATCGTTTGGTCTAGTAGAAAGGGCTATGCGGTCATCTACCATCCATCCGACTGTGTTTAGAAACAGGTCGTGGTTGACTCCTTGTAGGATCATGCGGTTGCTTACAAAATCAGCGTCTCCAAAGACCATGACTCTGCCAAAGTCTCTCTGAGTGTCTGTAGCTGGGTCAGTAGGTTCAGCGACGTCTTCATGAGTTGTTGCAGTGTGACCCTCACCGTCTAGCGTATCTAAAGTTGTGGACCCAACGGATATTGCGCTAGGGTCTAAAATCTCCGCAATTGCCATAAGCGGAGCTCTGCCAACAATATCGTCTCCGTCGGGCTCGGCAGCAGTGACCCCCATCATTGCAGAGGGGTTTGTTTCAGCCCAGCCTTGCTCACTTGTAAACGCCAGAACTTGTACATTTATCCCATCGACTGGATCTCCTAACCCTACGGATCTTGCGCCCTGGAGTACCGTCGCCGCATCAAGGTTATTGACGATTGGGTGGTAATCGTATGAATCGGAGTCGAGTACGATCCAAGACTTGTCCACGTCAGCTAGCTCCCTGTCTGGATCTGCCTCTATGATTAGATCACTACCTACTCTGATTCCGTACCTAGTGAGATCCTCAATAAGAGGATCTTCCCCTGTAGGGTCTACAGGCTCCAAAGTCACAATGAGTCCACCTCCTCGCTGGACGTGTTGAGCTATCACCTCTCTGGCAGCGGGGTGGAAGGGGGTCTGTGGCGCAGCTATAACTACAACCTCACACGATGGATCTACCTCTGAATAAGGTGTGAACTCACCGACATTGTAGTTTTGACCGAGCAGCTTATCTAAAAGTCCGCCGTACCCCGAGAAGGAGCTGGTGTCATCTATTGAGCGCTCCCCGTGGCCAGTGGTGAAACAGATCGTTTTTGCCCTACCGAGGGTCAGTTTTGTGAGGCCACCTGTAAACTCGCTCTCGGTTACGGGTGAGTTTAGAACAACGCTTTGTAGCGCCTCTGTCCCGTCGACCTCTCTGGCTAACATCAGTACTTGATTGGTACCGACACTTTCGAGGGCGATCTGTTCTCTGAATTGCTGGAACTCCAAAGGGCTCTTTAGAGGGTCAATAATCGTTATTGAAAGCCTCTGGCTCTCAGCCTCAAAAGCATCATACATCTCAATAAAACGCTCTTCGTCTGCGCTGCCTTCTTGAAAAAATCCTACGATCTCTACGTCATTTTCGATTGAGTGAGCGGTCTCTACGGAGTGCGCAGATAAAGTGTGCGCTCCAGACCAAGTGAGATCCCACCTAAGGGGGCTCTTAGCGGCGACTAAATTTATGACTATAGCCAGAGCTCCCGCGACGAAGATGAGCCCTGCACCAGCGGCCCTGTTTAGGGATGATGGCGCCTTAGCGCTCTCGCTGATCGCCTCCTTGTCGAAGACTAGGTACATAGCCAATAGTGCAGCCCCTGTACCTCCTACACTAACAGCCCCTAGTCCAGCCTCCCCTTTGGTGAACCGCCATACCAAGAAGATACAGACTAGAACCGACCCCACCATTCCAGCTAATTTCGGTAGCTTGCTCATCTCCAGCGCTCCGATGATATTCTCTGGGTGGTGGCGAACAACAGAAACGCAATTAACGTAATGAAGTAGACGATATCTGTTGACTGGACGATACCTCGCGCCATTGTATTGGCGTGAGTTAGCATTGAGGCTTGGGCTACAAAACTACCCCAACCTTCGCCATGAGCTGTCTCTCCGATTCCCATTATCCAGAAGATGAGCAGCGCTGCGAAAGAGCCTAGCAATGCCAGTACTTGGTGTTTTGTGTGGGCTGAAGCCAGGATACCCACCGCCACAAACGATGCTGAAAGCGTAAGTATTGCTAGGTAAGAGGAGATAATTACCCCGGGATCAGCCGTTGTTCGCATTAGAAGCATTATCGGGTAATGGAATGTGCAGGTTACCATCACCACCATAAAACCCATCGCGCCAAGGTATTTGCCGAACACAATCTGAGCTGGCGAAATAGGTGAGGTCAACAGAAGCTCAAAGGCACCACTGTTTCGATCTTCAGCGAAAAGTCTCATGGTTATGGCTGGCGCGACGAAGAGCAGTATGACCGCCCAGTTGCCAAAGAACGGCGCCACTAGGTAAAGGTCAACATCCAATGGATCACCCCATGGAGATGAGGCTGATTGTAGCGAGACCTCACCGTAG
>CAWVYO010000040.1:0-18359 GCA_963934385.1 uncultured bacterium | reverse complement strand
ATGTATACTCTAACAGTAGCAGTGGTTGACCCAGCGCCATTGTCCTCAAAGTAGTGAACTCGAATTGGATATTCGCCAGTATATGGCTCATCTACGTTGATGTTCTCCGGGCCAAATCCCATGATGTCGTCTAAGTCTAGGCGAGGGTCGTCAGCGCTGCCTGAAGCGCCCCATGATGGTGTTGGGTTGCAGTAGGAGCAGTCCCCAGGCATCCCAAAGAAATCAACTGACGGGTTTTCGGCTAGGTGCAGGTCTAGATCCGAGTTTTGAGTATCCCAGATAAGCTCGATGTGGATGCGTTCCTCGGGGATAGCGTTTACGTTGTATTTTACTGGAGCCGAGCCGAGTCCTATCTCGTTCCACACCTGTAGCTGGACCTCCCATTCACCCGCGAGATCCAGGAACAGGGCTGTTGTGTCCGCAGCGTTGTCTGAGAGGTCAGTTGTGGAGCCCGTTGGTGTGTGAGTTAGGGTCCATTCGTACCTATTAAGTACGTAGCCCTCAGGATCATAAGAACTCTCCCCCGATAGGTAGATAGTGTCTAGTGGAGCCGCGGTAGCAGGTCCATTAATTACCGCGACTGGGTATTCGAAGTCACCGCCGCCATTGCCTAGGAAGTGTACGGTAACCTCTTGTTCGTCGGGGTCGTCAGTTTGCAGGATCAGGCTGCCTGAGTCCCCGTCAATGGCCTGAGGAGTGTATACAACCACGACAGTGGCTGTGTCTGTTTCAGACTCAATAGTCATTCCAGCCGGGTCTGTTATCACCGAGAAATTTGCGGAGCCAGTTTGCTCGGAGCTGAGAATATTGAGCTGTCCATCACCTAGGTTTGCGATGGTAAACCACATAGTACTTGCTGTTAGTGGGGCCACAGTGTCGAAGTCCAGTGTAATTGGATCGATGTCTATGTCCGGTGTGGGTGCGTGAATCCCTTCTCCGGCTACGGAGATGACAGTCGATGGGCTGTCTGGATCATCCGAGAAGATGGTAAGCTCGTCAGTGTAGAGCCTGTAGGTGGATGGGGTAAAAGAGACGATAACCTCTTGGCGTTCGTCGGATAAGATTCGGAACTCTGAGGGTTCTACTGAAAACACCCCAGGGTTGGTGCTTGAGAAGTTCATTTCAAAGACATCTAACGATGCTCTTCCCGCATTAATTATCTCTATTGTAGCTGTTCCAGTGTAGTCGACCACTACCTCACCAACCTCTATCTCAGCGGGTGAGAAGGTCAGTTTGGGCTCCAGAGCGTTGATTGTTTGGTCCGGCGAACAGCCCACTTGCAACCCTATTAAGCTAGCTGCTGTCATTATTAGAGTGAATATTCTTGGCATCAAAGGGCTCCTGTATATCGAGACCATAGTATCTTCGATTTTCCGTTGTCGCAGAAAATGACATGTGAATAGAATAGGGGGTCTCGACGCGTTTGTGGTGGCGAGTTGTCTATCATCGGGTCAAGATGCCTTTATTGTATAGGAGTAAACCTGTGGTTTTTGTTGTGTTATCGTTGTTGGGATGTCAGGGCTGTTCGAGCTGTGCGCCACAAGTCCAACCTCCAGTTGAGACCTCAAACCCCGACAGCGGGCGCGACACATATTCCACTGACACCTACCAGGAGACGGGAGATACTAGCTTTGAACCCGATTGTCCCCAGCCTGAGATTGAGCCAAATGGCTCTTTGTCGGAGGCTCAGTATATAAGCTTAGACCTTTGGATCTGCGCATCGTTCGAGGACGGTGTTGATTTGGACTATTACGAATTTGATATCGAGCAGCCCGACTGGGTAAAGGTCGACATTCAGGCGGTAGCCCACGGCTCATCAGCCGATCCGGTAATTTACCTATTCGCTGATGGTGGCGAGACTATGGACGTAAACAACCGGACCGACAGCACGGACCCCTATCTAGTCTTTCCAATGTGGGAGGCGGACACCTGGACTGCGCTCCTAATGGACTCGTTTGGAGGTTCTGGAGAAGACTATACCTACGATATGATGGTGAGCATCACAAAAGCCCCTGTTGGGTGGACTCACGTTGAGTCAGAGGAAGAAAACGGCCCAGGGGAAGGTCCCCTCAATGACACTATGGATGAGGCTATGGACCTTGAGCCGGGCATGGAGGTTTTTGGCAGGCTCGCGGTCGCCAAAGATCTCGACTGGTATCGAATTATTACGCCTGACGAGAAGACCGAGGTGACTGTAACCGTACACGCTTCAAACTTCGGCTCACCTCTTAATTCAAAGCTCGTTTTCTACACTATTGACGACAACGGTGATATCTCTGATCCATACACTTACTATGGTGGTGAGGCAGGCTCTATGGATCCGCTTATGGTTCGAACAGCAGATATCTCAGAGGAGTGGTATTTAGTACTTCGCTCTGACACTGGAGACGGTCTTGGATATTGGTATGTCATAGAGACAGAGTTTAATTAGTCTAAAATTTAGAGTTTACCTGGAGAAAGAGATGAGATTTTTTAGTGTTATGGCTATCAGCTTTTTAGCTGCTGGTTGCGGTAAGGATGACGATACATCTGTAGATACGAGTATTATTGAGACAGGAGACGTCACAGAAACCGGTGAGATAACAACCTCTTGTGACGGGGAAATCGTAGAGCTAGAGCCAAGTACAGGAGTTAGTGACTGGTTTTATCGTGACTCCATGCGTGTCGTCTTTTCCGACTCAGCTCTAAGCGCGGAGTTTGCCTTGGAGCAGACTGATTCTGGCGACTCGTTGGCGACATCTGTCTCTTGGGGCGATGGAAACCTGATAGCCACTATCTCGCCAGATGAGCCACTTATGGGGGCAACTTCTTACACCTTAACTGCTACACACTGCGGGGTGTCTGAGCAGTCTGTCTTCAGCACTAGTGATTACGGGCTCCCTGTAGAAGGTGGTGCCGACGCCTTAGTGGGGCTCACCTCAGCAGTCCTGTTTGGTGACGTTAACTTCACTCTTCCCGAAAACATCGGCATGTTGCTGGGTTTGTACATGGATATTCCAGTACTTGTTGGAGTAGTTGGAGCTGAGAACGGTCTTATTGATGTGGTCGCGGGCTTGGGCTATTTCGACGCTGTTGAAGGCTTTGGACAGCGGATGAACGAGCCGACTTGGGATCTAGGGTCAGTAGACCTAGAGGGCGATGTATTCTTTTCAGCGACTGCACCGCTCGTAGATCTGGGATCAGATGGAGTCTCAATCCCAGTATCTGAGTTTCATATGGAGGGTAGCTTTGCACAAAGTGGTAGCCACTTCTCCGGCGGATTGCTCAATGGGCTTGTGGATACCCGTAACATGTCAGCCCTGTTTTCGAGCAGTGACCCATATTATGTATGCACAGACCTGGTCCGCCCGTTTGGTGTCTACTGTGAAGCCTGTCCAGACGGGGAGGAGTTCTGCCTGTTCTTGCAAGGTGAGGATATTACCTCTACTCCAGCACCTGACCTATCTATTGTAGTGGTGGAGTAAGTCTGTGGGTTTTGAATGGTCGCCAATAGTGCAGCTTGGTGCGATCTTTATTTTTATGGGGGTGGGCGGAGCTCACCCTAGGTTTCGGCAGGCAATTGTCACCCGCGATACATACATCAATGTAGTAACGGGTATGGGGTTGTTTGCTGTGCGGGTAGGCGTCTTGTACGCATTGGCGAAGCTCTCATCTTGGGAGTCAGGAGCTGTGAGTTTATCTTCGATAACTCACCCCGCCGCTCAGTTTTTGCTGGCCTTTTTAGCTCTTGATGTGAGTAGATATTTTGTCCATCTAGCGAGCCACAGGGTGCCTTTTTTATGGAGCTTTCACAGGGTTCATCACAGCACTGAGAACCTCGACCCAACGGCTGGTCTCCGCATGCATGTTGTCGACGTGCTTATATTGACTGCAATTCCGCTATCCCTTTACGGCTGGCTATTTGACGTCTCTTCGTTTGCCAGTTGGGTTGTGCCGATGGCGCTACTTATAGGGGTTGTGCTCGATGCCTTCCAACACAGCAATATTGCAATGCGTATGGACGGTACTGGGGTGGGCGTCGCTATCAACAAGTCTTGGGATTTATTGCTAAACAACCCACACTTTCATAGCTGGCACCATACTCGTGACGGATACCTCCGAGATGGTAATTATGGTAATGTGCTTACGATATGGGACCGCTTGTTTCGTACCTGTGTCTCTGGGGAAGCCCCCCCAAAAGAGCTAGGGCTTCCCGCGGATCAGGCGCTCGCTGGAGGGGTTATTGCGATGCAGAGATTGGTGGCGCGTAAATAATGAATAAGACCTCTATGCGCGTTCTGGTGGCGTTGATAATAATGGCGGGCTTCCTGGCCTTAGGAATCTCGAAGGTTGATATGGGCGAGGCTCGGTTGGCGCTCGCTGGAGTCGAGTGGTGGTCGATGTCCATCGTCTTTGTCCTATACCTCGCGACACACGTTGCTAGATCTTACCGTTTACAATCTTTACTAGCAGTACCGGTGTCATTTCCTAGGCTGTTCTCGGTGAACGCTATAGGCTTTATGGCAATAAATGTAATTCCGTTGAGGTTAGGAGAGGCGGTTAGACCCTACCTACTAAAGGAACAAGACAAGGTTGAATTAGGTGTAAGTGTTGCGGCAATTGTTGTAGAGCGCCTCTTTGACTTTAGTATGCTCCTATTTATGCTTTTGCTGGTTGGGTTTGCCGTTGATCTCCCCTCCCACAACATAGATATTGGTAGCGGTTCAGTGGATCTCATAGCCCTCGGACAGCGCGGTGCAGGAGTGATGCTGGTTTTGGGGATCTTGGCGGTCAGCGCAGCGCTGTCGATGGGAGATAGGGTAACAGGATGGTTTAGTCGCTTTAGCGGATTAGGGAGGTTCATCAGTGATGTCCTTGTGGGGTTTCAAGAGGCCTTTGCTCGCCTACGTGCGGAGCCAACTCGTGGACTCAACGCCTTTGTCTGTACGGTTATCGTTTGGGTTACAACTATAGTTGCAGTGAAGATAGCGCTGTATTCCTTTGGTCTGCCTCACGGCTGGAATATCGCCCTGGTCGCTTGGACTTTTACCCTGACGGGGATGACGTTTGTCCCCACTCCGGGTTTTTTTGGCTCCTATGAGGCTTGTTGCGCAGGTGCGTTGGTTTTGCTGGGTGTCGCCTCAATAAGTCAAGCGATGGCGTTCGCTCTGGTATTGCACTTAGGGCAGTTTTTGTATCTATCTGTTGTAGGTGTGATCTTTTTAATCAAAGAGGGCATCAGCCTCGGGGGTGTTGTCAGGAGCAGCTTGGCTTAGGCTCCACAATTACGAGGGGATCTCTCCCAACCAGGCACCGACTTTGATCCCTCCAGCAGTGAATTTAGCCACCTGCTCCATGCCCTTGCCCAATCGTCCTGCTAGCGCCTTGTCGGGACACACTACGGCGACCCTCCAGCCAGGGAAGCTATTTGCGAGCCCTTTTCCCAAGCCCAAATATAGACCAGATAGCTTCTTGTTGTCGGCGATCCTGTGTCCCCATGGAGGGTTGACTACAACTAAGCCGTCTTCGGGGATGTTCTCTAGGGGGGTCTCCAGTGGTCCCAGTCTATAGGATATAAGGGCTTCCACTCCCGCGCGTGTCGCGTTCTGACGAGCGGCTTTTATGGCGCCAGCGTCACGGTCTCCAGAGCGGATCCAGACGTCGCCAAGGTCGCTAGTGCTGATTGACTCTTGGGCCTCTTGTTGTAACTTCTGCCACAGCCTGGCTTGAAAAGACGGGAACCCGACAACGGGAGGTGTGTTGTATTTCCCAGGAGCGGCGTCTAATGCCATCAATGCTCCCTCGATGCCAAATGTCCCGGATCCGCACATGGGATCGGCAAGAGGTTCATTTGGCTGCCAGTCTGAGGCAATTAGTACTGAGGCGGCGAGATTCTCTCGTAAGGGTGCCCTAGCGCTAGCCTCTCTCCAGCCCCGTTTGTGCAAAGGACCGCTAGCATCTACAGATATTGTCACCTCTGTCTTGTAGACCCGTAAGATCACCTCAATTGGAGCGAGTTTTCCAGCGTGTCGTCCACCTCCCCCTCGCCGAGGCTTTTTTAGAGAGTCTTTGATCGCGAGCTCGAGCTTTGCTCCAGCGTGGTCGCTTCGCTTGAGCTTTGACCCATGTAGGGTGGTTTTTACTACAATGTTCTGACCGGGGTGTACGAACTGCTCCCACGGCAACTTCTTTGCCTTTGCGTGGAGGTCTTGCAGAGATCCGCTGCGGAATCTTCCGACTCTAACTAGGATCCTACTGGGTGTGCGTGCCCATAGTGCTAATCCAGCGGCGTCTGCTAGATCCCCACTTATTGATACACCGCCTGTTTCCACTTTCGGGTGTTGGGCGGCAAGATCAGTGATCTCCGTCGCCAAAATAGACTCCAGTCCCGGTGCGCATGTTGCGAACAATTCATATGTCTGGCTGAATGGACTCATGTTGCCTCCCTCTCAATACCCCGATACCATGACGCCAATGGCATGGCACATCATCATTACAGGGGCGTCTTCGGGGTTGGGTAGAGCTTTGGCTTTAGAATTCGCCCGTCGTGGGGCAAATCTTGGTTTGATCGCTAGACGTGGAGAGTTGCTGGCTACCCTCGCGGACGAAGTCAGGGAGCTGGGGGTAGAAGCCTCTTGGGCCGCAGCAGATGTCGTTGATGAGGCTCAAGTTGGTGCAGCAGTGACCTCTCTTGAGGAGGAGTTGGGACCGTGTGATGTGATGATCGCCAACGCGGGGATCTCAGGCAGAGAGACGCCAGGTCACATAAACGTCTCGACTCTAAGAGAAGTGATGGCGGTGAATTACTTTGGTGCTGCAAACTCAGCAGCGGCAGTTATCCCGAACATGAGGTCAAGAAAATCGGGTCAATTGGTAGTGGTCTCATCGATTGCTGGGTTTCGTGGGTTGCCTAAATCAGGCGCATATTGTTCGTCTAAAGCAGCCATATCAAACCTCTGGGAGAGCCTTAGGATCGAGCTGGCACCGTTTGGCATTTCATGTACTACAATATTGCCTGGCTACGTTGAAACCCCTCTGACAGATAAGAACCGTCACCCAATGCCATTTATTATTACTGCGGCAGATGCAGCCATCATCATGGTTGATGGCATCTTGGCCAACAAGAGAGAACTTGTCTTCCCTTGGCAGTGGAGAGCTGTGATGGCGATTGTGAAGCGGCTGCCTACTTGGGCGTACGACTGGCTCATGAGGCGCATGAACGGGATGCGTTAGGAGAGTCTATTTAGCTGAGTTTTTTGAAATGTCGCCAAATTCTCTGATGTGTCTAAGCATAGGCCAAAGACCGAGAACTATCACGGGTGATGTGTTGGCTATCCACGACATGGCGGCAAACGCGATGGCTTGGTCTTGCGAGACCCCAAAGAATCCAAAGACAAAAACCGCTGAGGCAGCAGGTCCCGCGCCCATTGAGGGTGGTAGCACAAGAGCAGACAGTGCAGAGAATGTGATCACTCCGCTTACCGCCATTATCGGCATGTTTGGTGTCAACTCTAATCCGACAGTTGGGACTAGAGCCCAGAAGCAACAAACCAAGAGTGGCACCTGAATAAAGGCTAGGACGATGTTTAGTACAGTGGGTCCCTTAGAGCCTAAACTGCTGCCGGTATGGGTGAGTGTCTCCTTTACGAAGTTGATTATCCCTCGCCCTTTTGGCTTCTTTTCGCTCTCTTTCGCCCTTTTTTTAGCGACTATTTTTACTAGTATTATCGAACCCACAATTGAAGCGAGGCAGATACCTGTTAGCATTCCCATTGCTGTTCTGGCCTGTGCAGCACCAATTAATACCTCCCAGTGAGGTAGTCCTAGGATTAATACCCCTAAGAGGAACAAGGCAAAGACGGCGGCCTCTAAGAAGGCTGTGATACCTACAGCTGCAGTTGCTGCAGCGACAGGGACGCCCTGCTCTCTTTTTAGGAGGGCTATAGCCACCACATCGCCTCCTCTGGCGGGTAGTAGGGAATTAGCCAAGCCAGAGGTGTAACCAATAGCGACTGTGGGCCAGAATGGGCGGCTGTGCGCAGGTTTCAAAGATAGCCACAACCGAACTTCATGTAGGGATAGTGAGACCGACTTGATCGCAGTAGCGGCGATTAGCCAGCCAATCGACACCATCCCAAGCTGCCCCTTTATGCTCTCTAGGTCTGCGTCTTTTGTGAGAGCGAAGAGCACTAGTAACGAGGCTGCTGCTTGTGTTGCGACCACTCTCCAGCGGCGCCCATCTTTATTAGTTGTTGTCTCGGACATGCTTTGGATGGTAACACCAACTGACAAGGCAGTTTGGTTTAGAGTTCAAATAAGGGGTGATACATGTCATTAGAGAGTGGATTAATCGGTCGCCGATTAGGAGTGTTTGGGTTGGCATTTTTGGCGCTGTCCATTGGAGCGTGTGGACTATTAGGGGAGCCCACAGACGAGACTGGAGACACGGCGGATGTTCAATGCGATGCCATCTGTAATTCCAGCCTTTCGTTTGAATTTACAACTGCCCGAAGTGATTTCATGATGACCCTGTCGGCGCCTGAGTTCAATCAGCTACAGATCGCCTGCCCAGATGGTGTGTTCGCCGGAGGACCGGGAAATGTTGAGATCAACTGTAGAGATAATGGGTTCGAGATGCTCGCAGAGGCCTACCTCTTTCCCGAGATACTTACAGTTACTGTGGATCGTGGGGCAGAATTTGAAATCGCCCCAGACTACTCGGATATCGAGTTGTGTGGGACGATTTGCAATTCTGCGGTAGTGGTTGTCGACTAGTGTCTGCCTGCTGGCATCTCCATGGCGCCGACTACCCATACGTCGAATACTAAGTCTGCTTGTGCGGGGATAGGTCCTCGTCCCGCCTCTCCGTATGCTAGGTTCCATGGGATTATTAGGCGAGCCAACTCGCCTACCTTCATCTGTCCTACGCCCTCATCCCAGCCAGCAATTACTTGACCTTGGCCAACAGGGAATTGGATTGGTCGACCGCGGGGAATAGAAGAGTCAAAGAGTGTGCCCTCGGTACGCAACCAGCCAGCGTAGTGCACGCTCGCGACCTTTGTTCCGACTACATCACCAGTGCCCTCTTGGGTGGTGATGATTGTAAGTCCGCTCTCGGTTGTACGAGAGTTAGACTCGTCGATAGCTGGGATTCCGTCTGATGGTGCGGCAAATGAGCCGGTTAGCCATACGTCGAAGACGAGATCTGAGTTTGCGGGAATGTCTTCACCCATAGCGCGTTCGCCGTAAGCGATTGCCGCTGGGATACGCAGTCGAGCTTTGTCACCAACGCTCATAGTGGCTACGCCCTCGTCCCAGCCAGGGATCACCATGCCAGCTCCTACTGGGAATGTGATTGGCTCGCCACGGCTCCCTGATGAGTCAAATAGCTTTCCGCCATCTGCTAGCCAGCCGTGGTAGTGTACAGCGACTAGATCGCCTTGTGAGGGCTGTGCTCCGCCGCCGCTTCCCATTGGAATAATTGTGAGCCCACTTTCTGTTGTAGTGGCGCCTGATTCATCGATCTCAGGAATTCCATCGTCGACTGTTGGCCATGCTTGGTCTGTAGTGCTCATTTCGTCCTCTTGGGTTGTAGGTGTGGTAGCTTCGGTAGCTTCGGTAGCTTCGGTAGCCTCGGTAGCCTCGATTGTTGGTGCGTCACCGCCGCCACATGCAATTAAAAAAGTAATTAATAGGTTCATTTTTTTCCTCCAGTGTGGCGAGTTAGCCCGCTATGTTAAGTTTGACCACCAGTAAGCAGGAGTGAGAAGTCTAATGTCGAAATTGTCGAGCAACATAGGACCTCTAATAGAGGTGGATCTCCGAGAAATGGGGCTCAGTGATATTGACAATGGTCTTTTATGTCTAGCCCAAGAGGCTCTGGCTGAAATAGAGGCGGGTGCAATAGCCAATGTCTCTGAGGGACGAATGGTTGGTCACTACTGGCTGAGAAATCCATCGTTGGCGCCCGAGGGGTTGGGTGATGAGATCGAGGCGTCCATTGCATCTGTAAAGAATGTCAGTGAAAGGGTTCTAGGTTCAGGAGACTTTAGATGTGTCTTGTTGATTGGTATTGGGGGCTCTGCATTGGGGACTCAGCTTCTCTACTCAGCACTAGGTGTGAATTCTTCCCTCAAGTTCGAGTTTATTGACAATACAGATCCTCAGGGCATGGTGGACACAATAAAAGGGCTCGATCTCGCTACAACGCTTGTATTGGTAGTCTCTAAATCCGGTGGGACTGCAGAGACAATGAATGGAATGCGCACGGTAATGGCAGCCTATGCCGACAGCGGCGTGGACTTTGACTCCCGGGCTGTTGCTATCACGCGTGAGGGATCAAAATTACATAATCTCGCATCGACCTGGTTTGGTCGAGTTCCTCAGTTTGAGTGGGTTGGTGGGCGGACCTCTGTGCTCTCTCCTGTGGGGCTTCTACCAGCATCGCTCATGGGGATCGACATTGGACAACTGTTAGCTGGTGCAGCCGCAGTAGATCAGGGATGTAGAGAATCCTCTGACAACCCAGCCAACCTAATGGCTCTCTCGTGGTTTCAGGCAGCGACTCGCGGTGAAGTAAACATGGTAGTGCTGCCCTATCGCGACAGCCTTTCGTGTCTGGGGCGATATCTACAACAGCTGATAATGGAGTCCGTTGGGAAGCGCTTAGGTTCTAATGGTGAGCTTGTGGAGCAGGGTTTGGCGGTCTACGGAAACAAGGGCAGCACCGATCAGCACGCGTTTATTCAGCAGCTTGTGGCGGGGAGACGAGACTCGTTCGCGACATTTATAGTAGCCCTTTCTGACCCAGATGGACAGAGTCGTGACGAGAGCGGTAATACACCTGGCGAACACCTCTTGGCGCTAATGTTGGGAACTCGCCGTACTCTGGCGCGATCTGGGCGTCACAGCGCCACTATTGTACTGAAGGATGTCACTCCAGCGTCTATGGGCGGTCTAATAGCCCTTTTTGAGCGGGCAGTAGGAGCCTTCGCAGCAATGGTGGGAATAAACGCCTATGACCAGCCAGGTGTTGAGGCTGGCAAGCTCGCTGCCTCGTCATTTCTTGGGGCTATGCGGGGTGAGGCCATTGAGCTAAATTCGAAAGATCAGTCTCTGATTGATATGTTTGTACGTCTGAATAGAGCATAGAAACAACGGTCGTTTTGCTCTGACACGTGAATGTTACGGTCTATTTTTACTGGGCTCGTTAAATGTTAAGATAAGAATTATAATCTCGTCTAATTTGACCGGAGAATCGAATGTCAGCATCAGTTTCAGCAGCCGCAAGACTAGACGCCGTACAGGCAGCATCTTCACGTCACCCAAGAAAGTTCGATAGGACAATAGATGGCATAGAGGTTGAACGCACCGTCGACATGTTTGGTGTAAACACATTCTCTTTTACCTTAATGGAAGAGTCTCTTCCTCGTCCGGTCTTCAATAAGCTTCTCTCATGTCTTAACGACGGCGTAACTCTCGACCGTCCCTTGGCGGATGCAGTGGCTCACGCGGCGAAAGATTGGGCCGTTTCTCGCGGTGTGTCACACTTTACCCACTGGTTCCAGCCAATGACGGGCTCAACAGCCGAGAAGCACGATGCTTTCTTGGATTTTGATAAGCACGGTAATCAAATCGAGCGCTTCTCTGGTGGTATGCTTATTCAGTCTGAGCCAGATGCTTCATCTTTTCCATCCGGGGGTATGAGGACAACGTTTGAAGCCCGAGGTTATACAGCTTGGGATCCCTCGTCGCCTATGTTCATCATGGAAAACGCGAACGGTCGAACTCTATGTATTCCCTCTGTGTTTATCAGCTATCACGGTCACGCCCTAGATAAGAAGGCTCCTCTTCTTCGCTCAATGGACGCCATTTCCAAGTCTGCATCCTCGCTACTTGAGTGTCTTGGTGAAGATGCAGGGCGTGTAACTGCGACGCTAGGCTGTGAACAAGAGTACTTCTTGGTCGATCGCGCTTATTACGCTCGTCGACCCGACCTCGCTATTACAGGTCGTACACTAACGGGAGCGGCTGGGCCAAAGGGTCAGTCTCTCGACGATCACTATTTCGGCTCCATTCCACCAAGAGTAATAGCCTATATGGAAGAGGTAGAGCACGAGCTTTACAAGCTAGGCGTTCCCGCCAAAACCAGGCACAATGAGGTCGCGCCAACACAGTTTGAGCTAGCTCCATTATTTCGCGAGGCCAACGTTGCAGTTGACCACAACCAGCTAATAATGGAGGTGTTGCGTCAGGTAGCTCATCGCCATGAATTCAGGGTGCTGATGCATGAGAAGCCTTACGCTGGTATCAACGGTTCTGGTAAGCACAACAACTGGTCTCTCCAAGATTCAAATGGGCGAAATCTATTAGATCCAGGTGAGACTCCAAGTGAAAACACCCGCTTTGTCGCTGTGTTGGCGGCCATTCTTTTAGGAGTTCATCGTCACGCCGGTCTTCTTAGGGCATCTATCGCTTCTCATGGAAATGACTTTCGCCTCGGCGCAAATGAGGCGCCTCCGGCAATAATATCTGTTTTCTTGGGCGCTCAGCTCACACAAGTTGTCGAAAGTATCGTCAGCAATGACAAGAACTTCAAGGATGTTTCCTCCGATCAGATGGATCTAGGAGTCAGTCGTCTACCCGATGTCGCTCAAGACACTACTGATCGAAACCGTACATCGCCGTTCGCCTTTACTGGTAACAAGTTTGAGTTTCGCGCTGTCGGCTCGAACCAGACACCCGCTGTCCCAATGACAGCTCTAAATACTGCTGTCGCGGATGCCATGGACTCTATGGTGGGTTGGATCAATGAAGCAGGGGGCGGCGAAGATGCCGTCAATGCAGCCATAAAGAAGGCCATGGTAGCTAGCTCACCTGTCCGATTTGAGGGAGACAACTATTCTGATGATTGGGTGACTGAAGCCAAACGTCGTGGGCTTCTGAATCTTCGTAAGTCGCCAGAGGCAATAGAACAGATGCGTTCAGAGGCGACAATTGCTCTATTCGAGAGACAGGGCGTGTTGAGTGCCGAGGAGGTCGAGTCTCGCTACAATGTCGCCATTGAGAAGTACGTCACTATTGTTGAGATAGAGGTAGATACGCTACGTGAGATGGTTAATAATCTTGTAATTCCAGCAGCGGTCGCGGACCGATCAGAGGCCGCCTCCGCCTTAGAGGTGTTGCTCGCGCTTAAGGATCGTGGCATTGATGTTGACACCTCGGTGGAATCTTCTAGGTTCAATGATCTATCTTCAGGACTAGCCGCGTTGAGCAAAGCACAGCTAGGGCTAAAGGCTGCAATGGATATGTGTGACGGCACCGGTGATCATGCGGGGATGTTGGCTGCCGAAGTAGTACCTTGTATTGAAGTAGTGAGAGAGGCTGTAGATTTCCTTGAGGTTCATGTGGCAGACGGGCTATGGCCCTTGCCAAAGTATAGGGAGATCCTCTTTATGCAGGAATAGTACCTGTTGAATGAATGAGCGCCCATTAAGATGAGCGCACCAGATCTAAGTGGGCTATATCGCTGAAATACAAGCGAGTATTCGCATCTATATAGAGGGTATTATTATGTCAGTTCGCAAATTATTACCGCTTTTGGCAGTAATCTCAGTAATCACAGGGTGCCCAAAGGCAGTGGTTGAGCCTCCTCAGGTCCTTGTCGCAATGCCTGAGCCCGAACCAGAACCAGAGCCCGAACCAGAACCAGAACCAGAGCCCGAACCAGAACCAGAAAGCTTTGCTAGAGTTTTCTTTGGCTACGACTCAAGCACACTTGACGCGGGATCTAGACGTAACTTGGATGCAAACGCTGAGATAATGCAGGGTACCACTACTTTGCGTATTCAAATTCAAGGTCACGCTGATGAGCGGGGCACCACTGATTACAACTTGGCCTTAGGTCAGAGCCGTGCTCAGCGCGTGTTTGACTACATGGTTAGCAAGGGTATCGCCCCTTCTCGGTTGGCTGTGGTTTCCTTTGGAGAAGAGCAACCCCTTGAGCGTGGAGCTGACGACGTCGCTTACACCCAAAACCGCCGCGGCGAGTTCAGAGTACTCAGTGGCGGAGCATCGCACATATCAGGTAGCGTTAATCGCTAGGAGTCACTCCTAGTCAACGCATTTTGGTCTAGGTTATCTAGACAAGATCTGGTTAGCTTTTCTCGCTACTGTGATGTCGCGATCTAGCGCTAGCCCCTGAAGTTGTGGCAGAGCAGCGGTTTGAGTTGCATCGATAATATCTAGTGCCCTCAAGGCTCTGAGGCGCACTTCTGGCACCTCGTCGTCCAGCAGGCTGGAGATAGCAGTGTACGCCAATGTAGCGTTGTGCCAACCCAGCGATCTCGCCGACAGGGCGCGGACACTAGGGCTGGAATCACTTAGTGTGAGAATTAGCATTTCGTTTAGATCTGCAGATTCTTGGTAGCCCGCGAGGCGAGCTGCTTGTGCTCGCACATGCGAAGAGCTATCCTCGAGCATAGCATTCAAGGCGGGTACAGCTATTTCTGCTGGTGCAGTCTTGTATTGCTCGAGCAATGCAGCCCTAACAGTCTCGTCAGCTTCACTTTGGACGAACTCCAAAGGGAGGGTCTCAAAGTCCATTAGTACCCATGCCAATGCCACACGTATATCAGCAGTGTCTTCACCACTTGTGAACCTCTCTAGAAAAAGAGGAGCGGCGTCACTGTTTTCTACCAATGAGCCCCTGAATACTGGTGTGTCTGCACGAGTTATCATGGGGGATAATTCGGCTACCTGAAGAGATAGATCCGGCGCTGAGATGTGCATATCTGCGGCGAGCGCTAGCTGTTGATCTTCCCACTCACCAGCGAGTGATGTAGTGCATAGGAAGATTGAAGAGAAGGCGATTGATGTCGATATGTAGTTTTTCATTACTCTGCCCCTGTTGCGAGTGTATCTTCAATAAGGTGAGCGGCGTCTGCCCATGTACTTACGGTTGGTTCCCTTCGCGCATTCGATCCGCAGTGAACTTCCCCGAGCATCATGTGGTAGATATACCAGTCGTCAACAAAGTAAGTTTCGACCCCCTCCGGCATGATCTCCCGTACGTTAGCGATGATTGGATCGGCGCTCTGATCGTTTTCGTCAGTACGCATGAACGGGTCAGCCATGAACAGGGCAGGGGTCCCGTCATCGGTTTCAGAGATGATCATGTTTGTCATCCCAGGGATTAGCGCCGCTACGTACCGTCCACAACCGCGAGGTTCCTCAAAGAGCGATGGCATGCGGATGACATCCGACTCCGATAGCCCGAGCTCTCCCATGAATATTGCAAGTTCGGCTTCGACCGTCTCTTGAACTTCGTCGTTTAGTGCGCGGATACTGGCGCTACCTGTAATATCTCCGACTGTAGAGAGGCTATGACCGTTTGAGCCAGAATCACCGTAGCGGGCGAGTCGCATATCGGGGTTCATTGCGTCTAATATGTCCCAGGCTGCGTGGGTATCTGTGACGATAACCTTGAAACCTATTTCAGATGAAGCATCGGGGACGGTAGAGATAAACTCGTCAACGTGACCGACGCAGAGCCATGTTGAGTCTATCATGAATGGGTCTTGAACCTGTTGACTGTCTAGGAAGTCCATTAGCTCATCTTTTGGATGATAGCTGTTAGTACCACCGTAGAAGACGCGCCCGAAAGGATACTCAACACCGTCGACTGTAACAGGAGGAGTGACCTCCAAATTTCCACCGTAGTCTAGAGATGAAGCGCTTCTTGCCGGACCCCATTCTCCAACTGCGAAGTCGGGTCCCTCAAACATATCCTCTGGGACATTATCTAGACCAGACCCAGGCTGTCCTTGACCGTTGCGTATTGAGTCTATAACAAACTCCATATAGGAATCCTGACCCATCATGTACGCGAATTCAAACTCGTCTTGAACCCAAGGATCGTTGCCGTATTTACTTGCTTTGATCGATGTGAATCGCTCGCCTAGTACTTCTTCGTAGGTCTCAATGATGTCCATGTTGCTGTAGTTTCCACCCATAGTGTTGAACTTCATCATCATCACTTCGGTGGTGGGCTGCAGGTGGTGGTTTAGTATTAGTGGGGAGGATGTGATTCTCACCTCAAATGACTCGTCACCGTCAGTGAAGACAAGTGAGCCTTGGTTGAGCCAAGTCTCGAACTCCACCATAAGCCCTACTAGCTCTGTGGCTGCGCTTATTGTCGCGCTGTTAGAGGCGCCTTCACCCAGAATCACTCCCGTATCGTTCCAAACTCTAATAGAGCTAGTGTCACCAGATAAGGTGACCTCGATATCGCGATTGCGGGTCTCGACCCAAAGATAGCCCAGGTCGTTGTCCTCAGAGATGTCTGAACCCGACCAGTCGACAGTACCGTCTTGGTCGTCGTCGTCGATATTTGGAGTGGCTGTTAGCCCAGGAAAGACCCCGAGTGAGGAGTCTTCGAGATAAATCAGACCGTCAGCGGTTTCGACGTAGAGTGCGTCATCATCAGGCCCTGTGTCAGAGCCTTTGTCGCATGCCAAGGGCATAGCAGCAACCATTGATAAAAGAATAAGGTGTTGTTTCTTGGTCATGTGCACTCCGGCCTCCAAGGGTTGGTCTTGGCTACAATGCCTCTAGATTCGACGTTCGTCCATAAAATCGTGTCAGGAAAAAGAGAAAGTTCGTGGGTCTAAAGCTGTTTGATAGCTATGTGTTCTTTATGACTACGAATTTTGATATAGACAAGATCCCGCTTTCACAGTGGTCAGAGTTTAAAAATAGGTCTGCCGAGGTTTTAGAGGGTGGACTTATAAACAGCACCTATAAGGTTGGTAAACCACCTGTCGGGGTGCTGCAATCTCTAAACCCTATCTTTGGTCCGACAGTAAACGGCGATATTGACGTCATCACTAGCGAACTCTCACGGCAGGGTGTCTTAACCCCAAGGGTGTTGAAAACTACGGATGGCAAGCTCTATTATACGGGACCCGATGGTGCGTGTTGGCGTGCCCTTAGCTGGGTTAATGGTGTGACTCACCATAAGTTGCAGGACCCAAAACTCGCGGCTTCAGCAGCCTCTATGGTGGGTACGTGGCACAAAGCTCTCTCGGGGTTTGAGCATGAGTTTGTCTTCTCTAGACCAGGCGCTCACGATACAGCCAACCACATGGCTGCCTTGGTATCGGGAATATCGAATAACAGATCACACCGCCTAGCCTCACATGTGGAGGCTCTTAGCGAGAGTATCCTGCTGGCGTGGGATGGCTGGGGAGGAACGCTGTCTTTGAAGCCGCGTGTCTGTCATGGCGATCTAAAGATCTCCAACCTGCAGTTTAATGAACAAGGTGAGGCTATAGCCCTGTTGGACTTGGATACAATAGGTATGCTCTCAATAGACGTAGAGATGGGAGACGCATGGCGTAGCTGGTGCAACCCAGCTGCAGAAGATGTGACAGAAGCTACCTTCGACGTACAACTGTTCGAGGCTAGCTCCCGGGCTTACCTTCAAGCGAACCCACTAAGTGCGGAAGAGCGCGAGTCTTTGGTTTGGGGTGTAGAGAGAATATGTCTTGAGCTGTCAGCGAGGTTCGCTCTGGATGCCCTCAAGGAGTGTTATTTCGGGTGGAACCCTAAGGTCGCTGCTAGCCGTGGAGAGCACAATCTAATCCGGGCTAAAGGGCAGCTATCTTTGGCGTTGAGCGTAGGTGCGCAACGAAGTGCCTTGGAGCGATTCGTTCTGTCTTGAATACTATAAAGCGATGTTTGCCCCTTGCTTTTAGTCTGTTGGCTCGGGTTTGGGATAAAAGGTTTGGAAATAGTTATATTCGGTGACGTCATCGTTATGAATAGTCTAAAAACAGTGCTCAAACCTCTGTAGTAGCCGAGTGTGTTTGACTTGGTGTAGAAGCTCTGGTCTATTTGTTAAGAGCACAATAACAACGAGACTTAAAATGAACCGAATGATCCTCTCTATAGCCATAATTTCTAGCTTATCTGTTGCTTGTGGAGGTGATAAGGAGACCGTTGTTGTATCTGAGCCCGCGACAAATACTGCAGCATCTGCAACTCCAGCTGCAACTCCAGCTGTGCCTGATGCCGCCGCGAGCTCTGGAAAATCGGCGCCAGCTCCAGAGCCTAGTGCGGGAAAATCCACAGGAGCCGCCGCCTCCGGATCAGCAGAGCCCGCAGCAGGAGGATTTAATGTTGGGACAACGGTTTCCTGTAATTGGCAAAATATGGGGATCTACTTCTCAGCTACAATTGAGCGGGTGAATGGCCAGAATGTCTCTGTTCTTTACTCAGACGGCGACCGAGAAGACACCACGATTTCAAAGTGCCGGCTCGGCTCTGAGGGTTCATTGGACGGTGATCTCAACGCCGCAATGGAAGAGCTAGGGGAAGAG
>CAWVYO010000039.1:0-19024 GCA_963934385.1 uncultured bacterium | reverse complement strand
GTGGACTGGCACGAGGAGGTGTTTTTCCCTTACCTTTGGGTCATGGCTGAGCCTGGGAGCTTCTGGAACTACTCAAACCCGAACTTCAACATAGCTGGCCTTATCGCCGAACACCACCTCGAGACCCCCTACCCCGACCTGATGACCGCAAACATATTTGGTCCACTTGGCATGGACCGTACCTTTCAGAGAAAGAGCACCGTAAATGACGACGGTGACTTCGCACTGGGTCATGGGTACTACTTCAATGGGCTTGGAGAGACCCAAGAGGGCCCTGTCCTTATGGTCAACGTGCCCGACATGGCATCGGCCAGACCCGCAGGTTCAGGGACATGGAGCACCCCTACTCAGATGATGGAGATGGCTAGGTTTCTGCTTGGCGGAGACGGAGGGATCGTCTCAGACGAGACACGGGACGCGATGAAGTCCATTCAGGTTCCGATAGACAGCACAATCGACTGGGGCTACGGCTACGGCCTCTTCGTGGGACCAGGTGTCTATCTGAACGACGGTTATCAAGAGCTACAGGTCTTAAATCACGGAGGTAATACGCTCTCATATTCCTCTGAATTTTGGGTACTACCAGAACACGACCTAGCGTTTTCTATCCTCATGAGTGGGTACGGATCAGACATGAGCCACACGCTGGTCACAACAGTAGAGACCCTGTTAAATCTGGGCGATTTCGAAGAGGCGCCAGAGGTGAGCTTTGATCCAGCTCGACTCGATGACCACGTTGGTCTATATAGCGACCAGTACAACGTTGGAGATATGATTGTAACCCGACAGGGGAACGATCTTTACGTAGAGATGCCGCTGTTGGATGAGCTAGGGTTCGCAGTAACCAGCAAGCTTCAGACCTTGAGCGACACAGTTTTTTATCTAGAGTTAGACGGTGCCTGGTATGACCTAACCTTCTTAGGAGAGCCCGGTTCGCCCACAGAATGGATCTCGAACCGTGCATTTGTAGTGACTAGGGCCGAAGAAGCTGACGGTAGTACCGATGAAGAACCTCCTATCGCTACCCAGCGACCGAGCAGAGTTGAAATGGAGCGGAGGCTACGCGAGGCCGCCCTACCAGCAGTCCCCCTATATTTACCCGCTCCCTAAGAGATCATACCCCTTATGTGGTTGTTGAACCGCTTAGAGCAAGTCGTGCTGGACCGTAAGCCAGATCGTGCGGCCCAAGTCTGGATAGTCAATACCTCCAAAGCCCGGAGTCGCTATCTCTGCATCAAATATATTGGAGACCCTCAAGTGCACCCCCATCCCTCGATCACCAAACGTTGACACACTCGGCGCCGCGATAGCCAGAGACGACAACGCATACGATGGAAGCATATACTGATCTCCCGCCACCTGTGCGTTAGAGCGAGACGATGGACGCGCAGAGATCCAAGAGAGCTCTGGTGTAACTATCAGCTCCCCACCAGCCAACTTAAACTCGGGCAACAGGTGTAGCTGAAAGGTCGGGAAAGGCTGATCTATTCCCTCTAGACTCGAGTAGATTGTCACGTCGTCCACGACCTCACTGTCGAGAGTATACGCATATCCGGCGCCTAACCTCAACGAGAGGCTGTCCGTCACAACTACAAGTGCGTCCAACTCACCACCAGCCACAATTTCGTTAGTGGCGTTCTGCGCTGTGGAGAACAAACCCTCTTGAATATATCGCACCAGCCCATCGATTTTTGTAAGATAGGCGTTCAGTAGAAGTGATGTCCTATCGCCAACTCTGTACCCCAAAGCAAACTCATAGGTCTCCGCTGACTGACCCTCTAGATCTTCGTTTCCTTGGATATCAAATTCTTGAATAGGCGCAGTATACAGCTGCTCTATCGAGGGGGGTTTGTAACTCGAGCCGTACATTAATTTTGTGGTCCATGGGGCCTCTGGTGGGCTCACGACCACCGCCAGCCTTGGCGACCAATATTCATATCTCCTCACGCCACCATGATCCTGGGTATCCATACGAATCCCCCCAGTAAGACTTACGCTCTCGCCGAACTGTGTGACGACCTGACCATACAGACCCACCTCTATGGCATCTAAGTTCAGTGGGGCATATGACGAAGGGATGACCGTCCCTGCATCTCTAATTTTTTGTCCGTTAGCATCATAGACGTCTTCCAGAAGCAGCGTATCAAATGTCTGAGTTGTGTGTTCAAGTGTAACTAAATCAGCTCCAAGCAAGAATTCGTAATTTTGCAGATCAAATTGTGACTCAAGACCAAACTCGTAACCACTATCCGACATGCTTCTGATCAAGAGTTGGTCTGGCACCCCTATACTGATCACCTCGTCTTCATTTGGTCTAGACGAAAACGTCCCCATCCAAGCTCGAAACGATGCACCACTCTCAGGAGCGACGTCCCACGTGAGCCTATGAGTCGAATTGTCTAAGGCTATCACCGTCTGGTGTGACAGTGGATAGTATTCCAAGAATTCACCAACAGAATTTAAGCTCTGAAACCCACTCCATATCGAGAGTTGCCCAGTAGTCTCAATATCGCCAAAGGAGGCCTTTGCTAAGATAGAGCCAGGGGTGGATATATCGTTCTCTGTTGTGCCTCGGCCTGAAAGAGTCTCGCCCACACGAGCCAGAGCTGGGCTACTATCGGCTATCTGCAACCCAGAGCGATCCGTCCAGTCCTGTGAGCAAGCGACCATTACCCTCGAAGATTCACCGCCTCCCATAGCCACAAACCCAGCACTATACGCTAAGTTGCCGGCGATTGAACCTACTGCTAATGTGGGGTTAAAGTGACTACTATTATCTGGTGCGTCTCGGGTGACGATATTCACTACGCCTAAAAACGCGTTACCGCCGTATAGTGCTGATGCTGGCCCTCGGATTATCTCGACCCTCTCTACACTCTGTATGGGTACCAGCTCCGGCCCAAGCAGGTTGCCAGAGTTAGAGCGTATGGAGATCTGCTGGCCATCAATCATGACCTTAATAATGGAGCCCATTGCCCTAGGGCCCCCACTAATCCCCCGAACACCAGGGTTGTGACTTACTAGGTCGTATAGGTCGTAAAAGCCTGGGACAGTTGCTAGGACTGAGGCGATATCTCTAAGGCCTCGTGACTGTATTTCAGCGGATGTAACTACAGTTACAATAGCGGGAACGTGCCTAGCATCTGTGTCACTGCGAGTTGCAATTGAGCTGGACATATTAAGTAGGTCCTCAATGCTGTACTCGGTGATGTCACCGGATGGCGTCGACGCGACAACAGACATACTCATAAAAGAAAAGGCTATTGCGGGCAATATAGACTTCACCCAAATAGAGCTTTTACCCGCAATAAAGATCGAAGAACTTTTACTCACTAGTCCTCCACTTGTGAGGGAGAAACAACCTCAAGCGTGGTCACCTGTCCGTCCACAACAGCCCAGATCGCGTACGGGGCGACAACGTCGCCGTTACTGTCAAAGTCTACAGTGCCAGATGCACCTTGATAATCAAAATCTACCCCCAATTCAGCCGACTCCATGGCCTCTGCTGGCCCCTGTGGTACACCGCCATACGACACCTCCAACATTGCATCACGTATCGCATCGGATTCAAGGGAGCCTGCCACTTGAGCGGCCAAAGCTACAAGGTATACGGCGTCGTACATGTTGGACTGAAAATTTCCTGGTGATTCGCCAAACTCAGCCTCAAATGCCAGCGCGAAACTGCTGAAATATTCACCCTCACCGCTCGGAACGGTCCCCTCATGCCTAAAAGAGAAATTATCCTCACCCACCAGCGTTAGAAAATCATCGTTCGCTACCGCATCCGAGAAATAGAAGAACGCGTCCTCGGTTGCATAGTGTGTATTGTAGTCCACCATCATCTGTGCTCCGTCAACTGGATACACTGTCATCACTACCGCTTCAGGTGATTCTTCAAATACCTCTCCCCACATTTCAACGTAACTGACTTGATGTTCCTCATAGGCAAGTGAAGATGTAATAGTTCCGCCAGCGCTTACGAAGTTCTCTGTAAAGGTCGCGGCCATCTCTCCGCCGTATGCACCGTCGACGTAGATAACAGCAGCTGTCTCGATACCAGAGTTAATGGCACGTTCTGCCATAAGGCGACCCTGCAACGCATCTGAAGGACAGGTTCTAAAGACATAGCCGTTATCATCTAGGTGCGTGATCAATGGTGAAGAAGAAGTAGGCGAGACAAGAACCATCCCGTCTGCGGCTATGTCAGCTGCCTCCATGGTCCAGGCTGACCCGATAGCGCCAATAACGGCTGGCACTCCATTGGCATAGTGACTCTCCGCAGCCGTTTTCGCCCCACCAACTTCCGAGTGGTCGTCGATGTTGACAAAGTGAATATTCCGGCCCAAAACACCCCCTGCAGCGTTGATCTCTGTTGCGGCTAAGCTAGCACTAGCCAACAGTCGGGCACCCGCGCCAGCTAGGTCGCCGGTTGTAGACAAAATGGCGCCGAATTCAATACTGTCACCATTACTCTGTGAGGGGGTACATCCGATTAGAGAAACTGCAATCAGACCAAAAACCTTCATGGTCGAAATAAAACTGACTGTCCTTCTCATACAATACTCCTGATCCGCCGTCTACCAAGGTGTGTCCTAACGAGTATAAACGTAGCTTTGATAATAATTATCACAATAAAGCAAGTGTTAGTAAATATCATTGCAGCACCTCTGAATGTCGAAGTAGACCAGCGGCTAGATCTGCCCCCTCTGCTCTAGATGCTGGGAGGTTTACAACGATTCTTGCGCGTCCATCACTTTCAACCAGACCAATGCCAAGACCATCTCTTACCCAGTCCCTCTCCCCCGAGAAGGACATGACGCTTAAGCTTTGTGTGACACCTGAAATTTCAGACACATGCCCCCCCATACCGCTGCAGAGGTAGACCGCTGTGGCCCGAAGTCTAGATAGATGATCTACCTCGGCTACCGCCCCCCGGTATGGGTGTGAATAGGTCTCTAATCGATGTCCAGAGACCGTAGTGCTTCGACCAAATTCTCGAAGTGCTGCTTCCATGGCACGCGCCTCGTCAACTGAATCGGCATCCGTTTCCTCATACAAGACCACAACATTTACCTGTGTATCAATGCGCGAGTCGAGGTTTCTGTCGTAGGCTAGGATTCTAAGGAGAAGAGCGGACTGCTGTTCATATGGCAGATCACCGGCGCATACCCGGATAGGTAGTATAGCTATAAAGAAGAGGCATATAGCCCGAACTATGGTGCTATTCAGCCCCAACTGATACCCCCTCGGATAAATCTTCGTTCATAAATGCTGGCAACCTAACATAAAAAGTTGACCCGACCCCCTCTTCGCTCTCTACCCATATTTCCCCCTCCAACATAGCCGCGAATCTCTTGGACAATGACAGCCCCAAGCCTGTCCCCCCATACCTCTTTGTAGTTGAAATGTCGGCTTGAGAAAAGTCCTTAAAGAGTCGAACCTGCTCCACTTGAGTCATCCCTATTCCTGTGTCTCGAACCTCAACAACGATCGACTCAACAGACCCATGAAGGTGACGCTCAACTCGAAACACAACCGAGCCGTTTTCGGTAAATTTTCCAGCATTTGAGAGCAGATTGAGAACTATTTGATTTAGTTTTGTAACATCGGAACGAATGATCCCAAGGTCCTCTGAATGCGAGGTAGAGAACGTGTTTCCGCCAGCTTCGATCAGTGATGATGATTGGTAAACTATCTGCTCAAGCCACTGCCCAACATCAATTGTCTCAACATAAACCTCCATTTTTCCAGCCTCGATCTTCGAGAGGTCCAAAATGTCATTAATGAGTGTCGAGAGGTGTCGACCAGAGCTGACTATCCTCTTTAAATCTGAGGCGGCCTCGGTTTCGAGATCATCCGTAGCCTCCTCTAGCAACATCTCACTGTAGCCGATTATGGCGTTTAGGGGGGTTCGAAGCTCGTGACTCATATTTGCCAAGAACGCGCTCTTTGTCTTTGATGCCTCAACAGCGTGTTTTTCTGCTTCAACTGCGCGTCTTCGCTGCTTTTCAACCTGCTTGGCCTCTTTGTCTAATCTAGATGCCATTAAGCTGATGCTACCGGCTAATCGTACCGCTTCATCTTGACTTGAAGACCAATCGCTTTCCACACCTAGGTGTAGATCCACTAATTTAGACTCACCGCGAGCCACTTTCATGGCCGCCTCTGCTGTCCTGACAATAGGATGAATTAACACGGTACCAAGTATAAAGCTGAGTCCGATACCCAACACGAGAAGAACACTTGAGACAATAGCTATCTCTGCCGCACGATTCCGATGATCCAGATGCAGATCACGCAATGAAAAGCCTGCCTGGAGGACACCTTCTGCTCCACCTCGACCAGTAATCTTCACGATAACGTGCAATACCTCTGCATCAACCATTACGTTTGAGTCTAGAGTCATATCCATGGGGATTGCCTTAGAGAGATCGCCCCAGGTTGCCAGCCGATCTTCGCTTGGCGTTCGCACATTGGCGTAAACAGCCAAGGGGTCTCTTGACAAGAAACCCAGTTGTTCGTCTAAGAACTCTCGATCATTAAAGTCTAACCCAGCGCCAGATGTGGCCCCTAAGACCGTTGCCACACCAACAGCTCGATGCTTTAGCCCATTGAGCCCAGCTTGATTTAATAGGTTTGGTATCCAAACATAAAACCATACTGCCAAAACAGTAAACACCATGGCAAACACTGCCACGAGTTTTGTTCTAAGAGGCTGGTTAGCGAAAGGTAGTGACAGATTACTGCTCCAGAGAGACACCCTTGTCAGACAACTATCCTCATAGTGCGACTCAACTAGATTAACGATATCATATTACGGGCGTTCGAGTCAACGAACTCATGCAAGCGAGCCAAACATGCCACTAATACTTATTGTAGAAGACAACGAAATGAATAGGGACATGCTGATGAGGCGCCTGAACCGACGCAATTTAGAGACGCGCATTGCAGTTAATGGAGCTGACGGAGTCGAACTCGCCAAACGCCTTTCTCCTGACCTAATAATCATGGATCTCAGCCTACCGGTCATGGATGGATGGGAAGCCACCAGAATTATTAGGTCTATACCTGAGGTAAAGCGCACACCGATAATAGCCCTTACAGCACACGCTATGGAAGGTGACAGGGCCAAAGCCCTCTCTGCGGGCTGCGACACCTACGAAACTAAGCCAGTTGATTTTGATCGACTAATGGTGAAGATCGAACGACTATTAAAGCTCAGGATGATCTGAGCCTGGCATGACGGAAGGATCAAGTACCGCCACCGAGGAAAATCCTAATAGTATTATTTGTTGACTCACCACCACCCAATATTAGGTCGTCGATTCCATCCCCGCTCACATCTAAACCACCTGAGACTGTGTCCCCTAGAGTCCTCGCCCCTGTATTACCGTAAATTACAGCGGCGCCATTTTCCGACGTTGCGATGTCCTCGAGTTCCACATCCCCAACAGGTACTCCCGTTGTGCTATCCCACCATGCATCGTGATACCCAGGTCCATTGTACACAATATAAACAGCACCAGCATTAGCAGCGACGACAGAGTTTCTTGGAGCCCCTAAAGCAAAGTCCAAGTACCCATCGTTATTCAGATCTCCGGCCAATGCCGCCGATCGTACAGACTCGCCATTTAATCCAACGAATCGCACCACTCCTAGGGCGTTTGGTGAAGTGGTAGAAGAGAATTCATCATCTACACCATAGTCACCTGAAGCCTCATAAAAACCCGGTATTAGATATGCCATACCTGAGTCTTGATTGACACCTGGTGCTGTGACCAAAAACTCATCATCTCCGTCACCATCGAGGTCACCCACACCCGCAACAGAATACCCAAACCTGTCGCCAGCTGTGGCACCACTGAAGACAAGGTTAGCGATGGAGTTTACGTTCATGTCTGCTGAAACCGGGGGAAGGTCACGAGCATAGATGACATACACCGCGCCAAGACGCTGGTCAGTCGGCACCATAGAGATCAAAAGGTCTGCTAGCCCGTCACCGTCCACATCTGCGGAGTCAACGTCGTACCCTAGGCGGTCACCGTTGTCAGTACCCTTTATGCGCAACCTATATCCTGAGTCGTCAATAGAGCCTGACGACCAAGAGTCGATATCTGACGATAAGAATAGAAAGACAGAACCCGAGGAGTCACCTAAATACTCTGTGTAAGAGGTGACCCACTCGTGCTGACCATCTCCATCCATATCTGGAATCAGATCTACATCGTACCCCAAGTTTCCTGTCTCAAAGCAATCAACGAACTCGTTTTGCACCATAAAGACACTGTCCATCGTGACCTGATCGCCATCGGTAATATTGGTGTCGATGTCGCCCATAGTTGGAGCATCAGATCCAAACAACAAATGTGTGGAGCCCAGATTAATAGAGCAGCTTTCTACCTCATGGTTACCCCCCCAATCATCGCCGAGCAGAACATCATCAATGCCATCGCCGTTAACATCCCCACCACCGGCAATTGATCTACCTAGCCAGCCTATCGATCCGTCAGCACCATCATACCAGTAACTTTCACTAATCAACTCGCCGAAAACTGGTCCCTCAAACAGATAGGCGTTTCCGTCAATAGATGAGACAATAATATCCCCCAAACCATCGTTATTAATGTCACCAGAAGCATTAGCTTCTAACCAAGGACCGAGTATATATGCATCGCTAAACTCCTCATTAAGCACTCCATATGGATAGCAACCAGTAGGAGTTACCTGCTCACAGTCAGAATCCACTCCATCTCCACAGTAATCAGCGTGCCCTGGGTGAACTTCATCGTTGGTGTCGTCACAATCTTCGGCAACAGTAAAGCCTACAGTATTCTCTGGAGGATCACATGAGATCATCTCACCAGTCGCAACACCCCAATTGTCACCGTCTTCATCCAACCACCACCGGTAGGCATTGATCTCCTCCATATCAGAATAAAGGACAAAATCGGCATTGTCGGAATCATTTAGACCCATGGCGTCCTCAACGGTAACCTTCACGGTGTGACATCCGGAGCCCAGCGTTGGACTCCACGAAACAAAGCCAAATTGATCTGCGTGAGATGGCCCCTCTAGGGACAACGCTCCATCGATTGTCCATGTCAAAACCAGAGAGTCGAGAGCTTCGTACTCATCGAAAACATTAGCAGAGATCTCTGCTCCCGCAGTCACCTCCCAGGCGCTACCAGACTCGATCGGTGAGTCCATAACAACGCTAGGTGCCTGATTTGTCATTACCTCTATTGATACATCATCTTCGCCGTCTACGCCGCTAGGTCCAACAACCCTTAGAGTAAGAGCGTGCTCACCAACACTCAGCACGCTTTCAGCAGTGAAGGTGTACCTACCTTCGTCGATCGCCCCTTGCCCAAATATAGCTCCATCCGCACTCGAAACTAGAATGTAATCCGCCTCTGCCAAGAAGTCGTACCCACACGTACTTTGGACATTGGCAATCAACTCAAGTTGAGAACCTTCTGAAGAGATAGAATTTGGCGCTGGCAGGACAATTCCGACCTCTATGGTGTCGTGGCACGGTGAGACACCGTTATCCATGCAGCCCGTAAATCCGGCGGCTAGAAACACTAAAACAGCTATTCTACCCTCAACTTTTATCAACTCGTGAAAAACCATTCCATACACCTCATTGAAGTCTACAAGCAAGACTCAGAAGTGCCTTGCTGTGCCATGCAAGATGGTACCACGTAAATCAAAAACCACAAAAATTAGGCATTACTTTGCCAATATTATCACGGTTTTAATAGCAATACTTAAGACCATAAACAGCTGAATAGGCAGCAATTTCTAGGGTGATGCCCAGGGTGGCTAAACATGTTTGCGTAGAGGATTGAGGGTTAATCGGGAACAACCTTTCGATACTCTCTAACCAACTTCAGCGTAATCCAGATCCAGATCGAAATTAACCCTAACACCATATAAATCGCAAGATCTTGAGCCTCTATAGCTACTAAAACAAGCAAAAGTATAGAGGCTACACCCTTAGCTACCCTGTAGGTCAAAATGTCGATAACCGCCTTGCCGCTAGTCTTCTCCACATTGTTAAGCGGCAGATAAACAGCCTCTTTAGCCACCCTAAAAAGGCTGTAATCCATCGACTTATTGACCACCTTTGCAACAGCGACTGCTACAAACCCAGGGACAAGCATTGCCCCGAAGACACTTATTGCCAAAAGAACAGGGATAACAATCAAGACCCTACCGACACCTACCCAAAGCAATACGGCACCTGCAGCCACATTCATTACCAGCGTCGCAACATCAATAGCGGCATAAACGTGCCCGATTGCTGCGGTACGCAATTCCTGATCCGAAAAGTGTGCCTCTAAGACGCCACTAAATAGGTAGTCTAGGACGTTAGTGGCAAGCTGTGTTGCGGCGATTAGCGCCAGTACCCAGACTAGATACCGGCTCTCCCTCACAACCCTAAAGCCTTCAATCAAACCAGGTGACAGGCTCTTAGCACCACGCCTTGGTGGCTCTCCGGCTATCTTAGCTAGGTATAGAGCCACTACGCAGATCACCGCTAATGTAGGGATAACTAACCAAGGCACTCGAGCCGTCCCGATTGAACCTGATAGCACACCAACAGACATGTTTCCGACAAACCCCCCGACAGAACCTAGAGCGCCAAACATGCCGTATGCCCAGCGAGCTGTACTTAGGGGAAACACCGCGTTTGCAAAGGAGTAAAAGGTCTCTATCAATACCACTATGTACACATCCCTCCATACATAGAGAGAGAAGGTCGCTACCGACCGGCTGGTGCTGTCAGGTGCGCTGTTTTCGTACAGTAGTAAAAAAATGGCGAGACAAACACTCGAAACAGCGCCGACAAACGCCATCAATTTCGCGAGGTCTACCTTAGCCGCAGCCCTGTTCCAGATTGATACAGCTCCTACAACTACGACGGCTGTTACACACCAAACGTAGGGTTCAAAATCCCGTCCAAGCTCTTCTAAAAATAGAGATTTCGTTGCTGGTCGCGCAAGCGAGTAGCCCAACATCGAGGTGAACGCAATAATACCAAGCCCTATTACTCTGACCCACCAGCCCCTACTTCTAGTGCTCTCTTTCATTGAGATTCTTCCTTAAATTTCAAGTTCATCATAATGCAACGAAAAGGGCACGACACGGGCCAATGTAAATGGGACACGTTGTAAGTGTTGCAACACTTCACGGACGGAGTGCGACAAACACGATGTAAACGCAACGGATGGGTCTACTGGGATTGGCTCTATGCACCACCTTTACACCAATAAACTAACACGGCGTTGCAGTTGGCACAGTTGATGCATCTTGTAAGTTATTAGGCAGAATAATTCCATAAATAGAAATAACTGCAACAGTATTATTCAATAAGAATGGAGAGAAACAACCATGGACAAGAGTAGAACGCAGGTCCGAGGCTTTTTCGATTCCAACACCTCAACGATTACTTACCTAGTGTGGGACCATGCCAGCAAAGACGCCGTGATTATCGACTCTGTACTAGACTACGATCCAATCTCTGTGAGCACCTCCACATGCTCTCTTGAGCAGATCTACGCATCTGTAGAGTCAAACAACCTAAAGGTACGTGCGACATTAGACACACATATTCACGCCGACCACATGACTGGAATGCAAGAGATCAAAAAGCAATACTCCTGCGCTACATGCATGGGCTCAGAGGTGCCCGGAATCCAAGGTTATTTCAAGGCTATTTTTGAAATGAAAGACATGGCTGAGGATGGGAGCCAGTTTGAACATTTACTAGAAGATGGTCAGGAAATCGATTTTGGCTCGATCAAGGTAAAGACTATTCATACCCCCGGTCACACCCCCGCTTGTGTTTCTTATCTAATAGATGGCAACCTGTTCACGGGCGACGCCGTGTTCATGCCCGATTTTGGCACTGGTCGCTGCGATTTTCCAAATGGCGACGCTAACCAGCTGTATGACTCTGTAATAAATAAGATCTACACTTTGCCCGATGACACAAAAGTCTTCGTAGGACACGACTATCAGCCAAATGGTAGAGAATTACAGTTTGTGACGACAATTGGTGAAGCAAAGTTAGAAAACATCCAATTAAGAGATGAAACAACTCGCGAGGACTTTGTGAAGTGGAGAACGTCCCGTGATGAAACCTTGAATCTTCCACGGCTCATTTATCAAAGCGTTCAGGTTAATATCAACGGCGGACACTTACCTGAGCCGAATGATGCAGGCATGCGAATACTAAAGTTGCCGTTGAACGCTTTGGTTTAGCACCAGAACACCTATTGTTAGGGTTGGCGGCATATAGAACCAAACACCTTTGGGCGTCATGAATTTTACGGTTTTAGTATATTCCGCTGCGAGCAACCACCAAGGTAAATGCCGGTTAGTTTTCTACGCTTTCAGCATGCTCGGTCACCCGTTTTCTGAACCAAGCCACGCCTGTGAAAAAGATGATTAATGGCAAAAATGTCAACAGCGCTGTAGTTCCAATAAAGGCCCACCTGTTGTCATTTTCGCCGCCGAAGCAAACAGCACAAGCCTCTGCTGGAATAGACACAAACGTCGATATTACTGTCACAACCGCAACCGCGTAAAACTGCTGAATGAATCTAATCATAAGTAGACCAACCAATAAAGGATCGGCCAAAGACCCACTACAAAATACCAGAAAAGCGCCGTAGCGTGCATTTGACTCAAAGTCGCTTTACCAGAGGTTAGTTTGAAATAGAGTAAGGCCACCGCATAGATAGCGATAACAGCGTGCAGACCATGAAAACCGACGATCAGGTAAAAGAAGCTACCATAAGTAGTATGGGTCAAGGTCAGACCCTGCGACAACAGATCCACCCACTCCTTTCCCTGAAACAAGACAAAGAAGATACCTAGTCCCATGGCCAAACCAAGGGGACCTTTCGAGGAAGCTACATCCGCCTCAAACTTCTTAGACGCTCGGTACATCACTACGCCACTGGCAAGTAACACTAGAGTGTTAAACGCAGTAGCCTCAACTGGCAGTCTAGGTTGACCTACAGGTGGCCAGACGCCGTCAATAGCACCCGCCTTGACTATAACGAATGCGCTAATGAGACCTGCAAACATCATCAACTCAGTGAAGATGAGAAACATCACTCCCAATACACCGCTGGAAACAGCAGTCCCTCTCCTAACGGAGCGGTCATCTGTCGCTGTCGCTGTCGCTGTCGCTGTCATTGAAATAACTCCTTTTCACACCATACTAGTGATTAGTGGTGGGCTGCCTCTTGCTCACCTTCATCAACGTGCTCAGTCGCCTCATCAGCGTGACCAGCATCACCGTGACCAGCATCACCGTGGTGTCCTTCACTGGCTTCGCCGATTGCCATCTGTTCTTCGACCCACTGTTGAGAAGCCACGTTCTCCCAGTTTGTTCCTGAGTGTTTCATTACGTCAGGAGCAATACCGAAGAAGAAAATCAGCAACATACCTATTCCAGTTAGAAGTAGGTATGTAATGTATTTCTTTTCAATATTAAGGTGCATAAAGCGATTTGCAACCAAAGCAGCCTTTACGACCGCAATACCAAACGCTGTGATAAAGGTCACAACCTGGATCTCAAGCTCTGGGCCTAAGACACTAACAACTAGCAATACGACTAGGAGCGCCCATGTCTTTATGTAATACGCCTCATCATGCTCGTGTGATTCTTCTGACATAGGGTCTCCTACTTAGCAATATAGAGTAGAGGGAAGAGGAAAATCCAGACAAGGTCGACAAAGTGCCAGTAGATACCAATGTACTCTACCCGCTGAAGATCCTTACCCTTCTTGGCATCATGAGCGATAATAAGCATGATTATCGCTCCGCCAATCACGTGAAGACCGTGAATCCCGGCTGCCGTGTAATAGAACGACCAGAAGCCACCTGACTGCAGCACGTATCCGAGTTCAATCTCATGGCTCCACTCGAAAGACTTGATAACCAAGAAGGCTACAGCTCCGAGAACAGTCAGATAGAGAAACTTAGCAGCCCGCTTACCGTCGCCCTTTTCAGCAGCTTGGTGAGCCAGTACAGCCATTAGGCTGGAAGTAAGCAATACAAAGGTGTTAGTGGCACCAGCCAATGTGTTTGTGTGCATAGCTTGGTAACCCCACTCTGGGTGACCGATTCGGTGCATAATATAGGCAGCTAACAGTCCTCCGAAGATTACAATCTCCGAAAAGACAATCCACCAAAGTGCCAATCGGCCAGTGGGAATACCAGTTGCTGAGCGCGTTGTTGCGATAGGTCTAGACATATCTTTTTCAGCTCCTAATCAATCAGTTAATTTTTTGGGGGCTTCGTCTTGAGGCCAGAAGTCCTCTTCACGATCTGGATGACTGTACTCGTATGGACCTCGATAAACGGTCGGCATTACAGCGAAGTTACCATGTGGTGGCGGCGAGGGCACAGTCCACTCGAGGGTCGAAGACCTCCAAGGATTCACGGGTGCCTTCTCTCCCCAGAAAAGGCTCCTGAAGAAGTTGAACAAGAACACGGCCTGGAAGGCCAACATTACAAGCAACGCCTTAGTCGCGAAAACTCTAATGTCTTGCATCTCTGCAAGCTCAGGAAACAACTCATAGCTGTAGATCCTTCTGTGCTGACCAGCTGCGCCGAGCATAAACAGAGGGATGAAGATGAAGTTGAAGGCGATGATCGTTCCCCAGAAGTGTATTTTCCCTAAGGTCGCGTTCATCATTCGACCAAACATCTTCGGGAACCAATATGTAACGCCGGCAAATGTACCGATGATCGCTATTGGGAAGAACGTATAGTGGAAGTGCGCCAATACGAAGTACGTGTCATGGAAGTAGATATCCGCCCCACTAGCTCCGAGGTAGATTCCTGTTACACCACCGAGAAGGAACTCAGCGATAAATGCCAGAGCCCAGAGCATCGGTGTGGTCAACCTAATTGAGCCTCCCCAAAGGGTGGCAATAAACACAAACAACATCTCGGCTATTGGGACCGAAATAATGAGGGTTGTCACCGTGAAAACGTTAGCCATACGAGGGTCAATACCAGCGATAAACTGGTGGTGAGCCCACACAAAGAAACTAATAATTCCAGTCGCCATTGCAGTGTAGAGAATGGTCTTGTAGGCAAACAGTTTCTTACGGGCAAAGACAGGGATAATCTCAGCGACGATTCCCAAGGCAGGTAATAGAACTACATATACCTCTGGGTGTCCAAAGAACCAAAAGAGGTGCTGCCACAGAATAGGGTCGCCACCACCGTTTGGATCGAAGAAAGATGTGCCGACCAATTGGTCAAACAACAACATGATAGCGCCGGCGATAAGTGGACCAACTGACGCCATAAAGATGATGCTAGCGAGCACTATCATCCAAATAACCATTGGAATGTCGTACATCTTCATGCCAGGAGCGCGAGAGTTCATAAGGGTGACGATAAAGTTAATACCACCGAGAAGGAACGCTACGAACTCTAAAGCAACAGCCCCTAGCCAAAGACTGGGCGCTAACGGTTGAAGGCTAAATTGTGCCTCGCTTGATAGCGGAGGATAGGAGGTCCATGCCCCTCCAAAGCCGCCACCCTGAACAAACAGGGAGAAGAGAAGCATGATGGCGCTAAGTAGGAAGACCTGGTACGACAGGCGGTTGATCCGAGGGAACACCATATCGTCGCAACCAATCATCAACGGGATCAAGAAGTTACCAAAGGCTGCGATAAGAACAGGCATCGCTACCCAGAAGATCATTATCGAACCGTGGTTTGTAACCAAAGAGTTGTATTCAGCGGATGACACCAACCCGTAGCCTGGAACGGCTTCGCCTGGGAAAGCCAGCTGCATACGGAATACATATGCCATCCAACCACCGATTAATGCCATGGCACAACCAGTAAATAGATACTGTTTGGCGATCATCTTGTGATCTGTTGACCAGAGGTACTTCTTAACAAAACCCTCTTCGTGGTGCTCACCGTGGTGTGCGTCTGCGCTCTCAGTCTGAGACATCATTATTATTCCCTTCTAAACCCGAGTAAACATAAATCTATTGGTTTGACGCGATCCAAGCCGCGTGCTCTTCAGCTGTTTCGATTACGACACGTCCGTACATTACACCGTGGCCAACACCACACATCTCTGCACACTGGATATCGTACGTACCAGTCGACTCAGCCTTAAACCAACCCGTAATCTCACGACCGGGAATGGTATCTTGCTTTAGGCGAAATACTGGCACAGAGAAGCTGTGCAGTACGTCGTGTGCACGAAGTATGAAGTGGTAGGTCTTGTCGACCTCGACGTGAAGCTCATCCACAGTCTCGATATCGTCATCGGTACCGATCTCGCCATCTGCTCCAGGGTGATTGAAACTCCACGCCCATTGCTGACCAGTAACCTCAACCACGGCGTCTGCCTCTGGAAGGGTCTGCTTTACATGGACCCAAACCCTAATAGCGGCGACTAGAATCACGAGATCAAAGACGAGAACCATGTAGTGAGGAATTGTGATCCATTTCTTTTGGTATTTTTCTTCACCGGTGATGTACTGAGCCTTTACACCGTCTTTTGCCTTGAATTTAAAAATGAGCCAAAAAAAGATGGCTTGAACCGCGAAAAACCATGTCATTACGATGACATGAACTAGGTTGATCAACCCGTCGATGTCTCCCGCATAAGATGATACCGCTTCTATATATCTCTCTATCATTGCTAAACCTTAGTTCTGTCGAGTGCGAATGTTCGAGTCAAAGTACATACAGTAATACGGCGCCACAGTAGAGACCGATGCCTATCATAGTAAGTATGAACGTTGATTGTGCGAAGGCGTCGGGCCCTTTGTCTTCTGCCATGACTTTACTCCTGTACTGAGAGTGTTGAAATATAAGCAGATACATCTGCCACGTCCTGATCTGAGAGATGCGGAGCGACAGTAGTCATCAAGACTCCTGTGGCTGTCTGCCCTCTCCAACCCTTGAAGTTTGCGATCTGAGCTGCAATATACCAGTCCTGTAGACCAACCAGTGCTGACCCTAATCCGGTCACCCCAGATCCATCTACACCATGGCATGTGTCGCAAGCAGGAGCCACCGAAGGTGGCGTCCAAGTCGGAGCTGCCTCTACAACCACTGCTTCTTCACCCTCTTCCTCTACTGCAGCCTCTCCCTCTACAGGTTCGGGCAGAGCGTGTTCTGCATCCCAAGCTTGGCGAGCCTCAGTCTGAGCCGTCATTGAATAGATCAACTCTCCTCGGGCGCTGTCACCACCTAATGTTGGCTCTGTGACCACTGGAGACAATGTAGCGACATACTCTGCTACTGCCCTCATGTTCAACAGTGTCGCCTCGTTCGGCGGATTGTTTTCACCTTGCCACTCCTCGCTATCACGCGAGACTACCCCACCGTGATTTAGCGTAAGTGCCATTGGGCGCATTCGCATCCCAGAAATATCACCCGCATCAAGCCCCCTCTCTCCGATAAAGAAAGCAGTCAACTGCGACTCTACAAAGGCGACGTCCATGCCAGCAATCTGAGGTGCTTTCTGCTCTTCAGAGCCTGTGCCGTCAACACCGTGGCAGTTAGCGCAAAGGCTGTAAAGCTCCTCGCCTCGACTGACGCCCTCTTCTGCTACTTCCCCATTGCATGCGGTCAAAATAAGTGCCACACCTGCAAACTGGATCATTTTCACTGCTCTAATCACTGTGAGCCTCTTCTTTTTGAGGAGAATAAACATTCCATTTGGAATGTGTAATAAATAACTTATTTCACGCTCTGTGACTAACAGTTTATTGACCCCAGAAGAGCTGTACTAAATCACTGGTGAGGTGACAATTCAAACAGAATCGGGAAAGAACCTACCTTAACTTGCGCATAAGAGCCGTGAGACGCCCCTCTTCATCCCTAACTATCATCCTGTTTCCCTCAACAATTACCCTGTTGGCCTCTAGAATGTCCTGCAGTTTTCCCAAAACTCCGTAGATTGATTCTGATTGGTCTGGAGCTCTCTCAAGGAGGTCCATTAATTCTTTCACGACATCCCCGTACTGATCCTCAGCTTGAGCCCAACGTGCCTCCGAAACCTTTAGGTGCTCACGTTGTTCTTGAATGAACCCTCTAGATAGAGAAATACTCTCACCCAAAGCTGCTCGCCTCTCAGACTGAGCCTCCTGTATTGCCGCCGCCAAGACCTCCTTGGATTTTGCGTCAACGGATGCCAACTCCTCCTGTAATTCAGCAGATTTAGCCTCCGCTTCCTGAATTCCTATCTCGAGGTTCACCATGTCTGTGGCCTGGTGCGTCAGGGAACTAAATGTCGCCGTCAACTCGTCTTCAACACCGCTCAGGCGAGCACGCATCTTGTCGACTTCAGCATTAGCACTCTCGATCTCTGCGACCCTCATGTCAGCGTGTTCACGTGCAGCCATGGCCTCGGAGGCAGAGATTTCTGTCAATCGTGTCTGTGCTGCCAGCTCATCAGCTAGCTCTTCTCTCTGAGACTCCGACTGCAACATCTCAGATGTTAGCTTAGCCTGAATATCTGCTGCCATGGCGGATTGCTCGTCCAACTCCATCTTGATTGAGTCGACCCTATCCTTTTCAGCCTGTAACTCTCCAAGGTATTTCTCCTCGAGCCTGGACTGTTCCAGCTTGGACTGTGTCTTTATTTCGGTCAGCTTGCCAGCCTCTTCGCTTTTCAAGCTTACAATCTCTATCTGCGCGGCTGACAGTGAGTCCGTTTGGTCAGAAATAGTGGCCCGCAGGTCGGTCATCTGACTTTCTGCCTCTAGGCTTATGGTGACCTGACGGTCTCTCAAGTCCTCTATTTCTAGTCTAAGTTTCTCACCGCTGGCTTCGTAGTCCTGTAATTGATTTGCCATCTCAGTATTCTGGACTGATTCTCTATCAATCGCAGCCGCGTATTCTAACGCCAATGTCTTTGCGTTAGCCTCCAGCTTAGAGTTCTCAACTTCTAATACAGCTAGCCGCTCTTCCGAAGATCTGGCTGCCTCTTTAGCTGCGGAGTTAACGCTCTCTA
>CAWVYO010000038.1:0-19165 GCA_963934385.1 uncultured bacterium | reverse complement strand
CCCAGGCTACTGCAGTCCCGTCGGGAGTTCCCGCCGGTCTAGCTCTAACTGGTAACCTAACATCTCGAGCTATTGTCGTACTGCGCCCGCCAGTTGCTCCAGACACAAGGATATCCCAGTGTCCTTCTCCTCTCGCTGAAGAGAAATATGCCACTTGGTTCCCAATCCATACAGGTCTTGTCTGATCACCAGCACCGCCCGCAATCAGTCCGCTGTTATCTTGACGGTCCCACCAATAGACATCCTCTCCGTCGCCATTCCTAGAAAAAACCAGTCGCTCCCCTTGCTGATCAAAGATCGGGAGGTTTTCTGATGCGGATGTAGCTGAGGCAACCACAGGCGCTCCTCCACCAGCAAGGTCCCAGACATAGATATCGCCATTTCCTGTGATATCAGATGTAAAGGCAAATCTCTCGCCATTCCCAGATACCGACGGAGCAGTGATGTTCCCGGAGACCGAATCCATTGAGATCAACTCATTTGGAGAGGCACTACCGGGTAGCGCATAATACAGTCTCAACAAACCACCGGCATTGGAACCCTCGAAAAAGGCCATGGTCGAAGGCACAGAAGTCCACGATGGCGATGATACTACTGAGCTGGAGCCCCCACCGCCGAAACTGCGGCTAGCGCCTGGTATCCTCACCTGCTTAGAGTCTTGGACGTGTCCAGAATTAACATCTGATATCCATAACTCTACTGAATTCGAGAGGTTGTTCACCTCAAACGCGAGCCACTCTCCATCGTTAGACCACGTTGGGTTCTGAGCATGTCCGTCAGACTGAACAACGACAGGGGTGCTGTTTGCAACACCAGTCTGCAGTATAATGAGAGCTAGTACACCAAAACCTTTCATCTAATTTCTCCTGCTAGCTACTGGACCCACAGAAAATGATAACTGTGCCCATGGGTATAAACGTTGACTATCGTGCTGTGCACCTCCGGAGAGATTTACTGCACCCCTTAGCCCATCACCCATTGAAACTACATCGTATCCAATACCTGCCTGTCCGCCAGCGGTAGCCATAGTACCAGAGGTAATCCATATCATCTCATCGAGGTTTTCTTCGTCTGGATTTGTAGCCTGAGCCACACCTACACCGACGACCAACCCTCCTGACATAGAAATTGCGGAAACTCTATAGGTTGTTCCCAATGCCAGGTACGCTGTTCGCAGTTGATTACCCGAGTAAGCATCCCCAACAGTAGCAATGAGTTCAGAGTCGCTCCTCTCTACCGCTGACGACAAGCCATGGTAGCCAATCTCTGCAAACATACCCAATGACTCATTCATACCAACCTCGACCCCGATACCTGCTCTAGCGCCAAACCCAGCGAATGCCGGTGGACTTACGACACCCGACTCAACCGTTGGACTCCCTCCTTGAGTAAAAGCAGCTCCAACATTAGCCCTAGGTCCCACATAAGCAAATTGCAGCCCCTCTCCGTCCCCTGACGGACCAACTATGACGTCAATAACAATGGCGGGTCCACCTGAGACAATTTCGAAGGTCTCGTTTCCAAAGGTATATGTTCCGACAGGTAACAAACCCTCATACGATCTACTCTCCAAAATACTAGCCTGCGCTAACTCAATAGAACCGCGCTGGTCTGGCACAAACGGCATCATAGCTGGGGTCAACTCCGCGGAACTTGTTCGGTCCGTTGAGAGCCTCACAGTAGAATATACGGCGTCCAATTCAATTAAAAGGTCAATAAGCTCTCTGTCACCATCCAAAGCGACAGCCATTGTCAGTCTATAGTGACACCTTGTAATGTCACCTAGAGCTCGAGAAGCCTTGGCGCCCATTGCCCAATCAGAGCCTGTCAACTCCTCACCTTCCTCACGCAATTCCAAGAGAGTCTGAAAACCCCTCTCAACCCCAGCCCACGCACTTCTACCTAAAAGGCGTCGCATTTCTTCCTGCACACGATGATGTTCAGCTGACTCCAGCTCGCCGGCAAGTACCGTCGACGGTATTGATGCGAGAAGACATAGAGAGAGTATTGAAAAATTTAAAAGCGGTCTATTAGTCTTCATTTTGGACCCTCGGTAGAGTTGACATCACGTGACAGGTTAGCCGATATTTCAGGTAGATGGCAGGCCACTCTGTGAGACTTCTGTGTAATGCTGGTTAGTTTTGGTAAGACAGAGGCGCAGGGAGCACTAGGATTGGCCTCAAAACGAGTGCAGTCCCCCTGAAACGGGCAACCGCTCTCGGACAGGACACCTTCTGGAACAGGGTGGTCCCAAGGGTTAAAAAGAAGCTGTGAATAGGGATGAGCTGGCTCGCTTTGGCGCAAATCAAGTTCCTCTATGACCCTACCGTCCAACATCACCAAGCAACGATCTGCCCATTTTCTAGCTACCCCCATGTCATGGGTCACCAAAACGCACCCGGCGTCCTTTGGCAGATTACCGATCAGATCACGTAAGACAGCCTCTCTTCTATCGGGCTCAAGCCCAGAGGTAGGCTCATCCGCGACGACCAATTTCGGGGTTAACGAGAGCACTCTAGCCAACGTAATTCTCCGCTGCTCCCCTCCTGACATTTCTCGAGGCAAGGCGTTAAATCTCTCCCCTAACCCCAATCGAATAAGCATCTCCTTTGCGCCCTCTTCAGCCGCGTCAGTGCTCAAACCTCTTAGGCTTCTTAGGGTCTCTACAACGTGCTCTAAAGCTGTCTGTTGTGGGTCCAGGGCACTCATTGCGTCCTGCGGCACATATTGGTAGTCCACCCTGAACGGATGGCGCTCCCTCTCACTCATTCCACTCCAAAGGCTCCCTCCAAGATGGATTGTTCCACTCGTTGGTTCCTCCAAACCAAGAATCATGCGCGACAACGTTGTCTTGCCAGAACCAGACTGTCCAACCAGCGCCACCACTTCCCCAGGTTCAACGATCAGATCGACGCCGCGTACTGCGTGTACATTTACGCTATTAGACCAAGGAAACGCCCCCCTTTGGACGAACGTCTTTACAGCCTCTTTCACCTCTATAACCGTAGTCATGCGACCTCCACGCCGGGGAGACGGATTATGGACGCACCAATTCTTGCGACGGTCTCGTCTTGGTGAGAGATCAACAATAGACCACATTTTCTTTCGTGACAGACCGCTATTAGTAGCTCCGTTATTCCCCTAGTTAGAACTGGATCTAAACCTGTCTCCGGTTCGTCCGCTATCACCAGTTGTGGATGAGATGCTACAGCAACAGCCAGCGCGGCCCGTTGGCACATTCCTCCAGACAGCTCAATAGGGAGAGCCCTAGAAGCGTGAAAAGGGAGACCTACTTCGTCGAGTGAGCGTCGAACAGCCATAACAATGTCACCAGTGGGATCAGCTCTTCGCAAAATAGCCATCTCAAGCTGCCTACCCAGTGTCCTCCCCGGGTTTAAAGCAGAGGAGGCCATTTGTGGAGAATAACTAACGTAAGGGCCCCTGAGTAATGCCGACTCGTTCAACAGGTTCGTCTGTACTTTTGGTCCTCCATTTACCACACCAGCAAACCAGTCTTTGTCCCCTCGCGCTGGAAAACGCAGAGAACCTCCAGTAAGGGCTATCGCTGGACTGATCTGCCCCATGGAGGCTCGCGCCGACAGGGTTTTTCCAGACCCAGATGGTCCCATGAGCGCTGTCACCGAGCCTTTTTCAACAACGATATCGATATCTCGCACTAGGCTGCGCCCATTATGTACAATGGTCAGACCTCTCATATCTAATAAAGCCTTACTCATCTTGCCCTCACCGCCCAAATAGCGGCAGCCGATGTACCAAGCACAATCCCGATAAGCCCCATTCCAAGCGCGAGTGCGTGAATGCTCTCGATTCCTACAGGTGGAAGCGATTGATAACCTAAGAACAAAATCTCCGCCCAAGAGTGAGAGGAGTCCGCGTGTGTAAAGGCGTCAAGATATGCGGCCGAGGTCAAATAGGAGAGCGCAATCTCAAGGAAAACGACTTGAGCAAACACCTCTAAAGCCTGTCTAACCACTACAGGTCTGAGATTAAGAAAGACTACATGGTAGAGGAATACTCTCGCCTTAGAGAAGCCGTGGGCTCTTAGGGCCTCTACAAAGCGTGCTCCACCAAGACGCCCTGCAACCGATGCCGCCTCATCCATGGCGCCGGGAGCGGACAACAGAGCCCAAGTAACGGCGATCGGCACTAAACTTCTCTGGTCTCTAGGTACTAGCCTTGCGACCACGAGCACTACAACCAACCTCGGGAGTGCTCCTAGCACCTCTCCAAGACCCTGTATTAAAACAGACAATCGCTTGGAATCGGTGCAAGCCAACAGTCCGCCCAGGATAGCAAAGCCCATTACCAAAACACCCGCCAAAAGACTGGGCAGCGCAACAATACCAGAGCCTTGCATAACGTACGCCAACAGCGGGCGTCCGCTGCGATCTGCTCCAAATGGTGGCATCTCAGATGGTGGCGCTAGCCTGAGGCTCATATCACCAGCAGGGAGAAACTCAGGTGCGAAAAAACCTGGAACAACCAAAACAACAAAACCAAGGAGGGCCAAGGCGCCGGATAACTTTCGACTCAAACCACAACTCCTTTAGGGCTCTTCCTGACGACCAAAGCCGTCACTATTTCCACGATTGCCTGAATAAAAAGAAGAAATGAGGAGAGCAGAACAAAGATAAAGGTGGAACCCAGAACCAGACCGAAATCTTGGTCCAGTGTAGCGTTCCACAGGAGATCTCCAACCCCCTCTACCGATAAAATGACCTCAATCACTACCGCACTTGAGATTAGGTTCAGAATTCTGGCTCGGAACTGTCCAGCCAACGACGGCATAATGTTTGGCAACATGTTGGACAGTACAGACTCTCCTCTAAGCACTCCCATCTCCACGTACCGCTGTTGTTTCTCAGCTGAGACCACCTGCTCAACTGCATCCACTGTCCCTGATAAAGAAGCATCCGCCAATGCCAGAACGAAAGCGGCGACTAACAATCTAACCGTGTTTGCCTCACTACCAGCAGTCTCGCTACCAAATGTCACTGCTATGAACGCTGCGCCCGCCAAAGCCAACACCAGCGCGGGCACTGCCCCTAACAAGCGGAATAGCTTCTGAGTAAGATGCGACAAATTTCCCGACGCGGCTCTAACGGCTCCCAAAAGCAGAATCAATGAGGCTAACCCCACTAGCTTCAAGGTATTAAAAATCGAATCGCCAAGGAGTGTAAGGACCTGCTCGGATGGCATATAGGTCCACGATTTACCTAAATCGCCAACCCCTCCGACGTGGTTGTGCTCTTCAACGCCGCAGGCTCCGATATCGAGTGCGCTAGAGATCCAGTGGCTGTAATAGTTCATAGGACCAGCATCTAGGTGCCAGCGAGCGGACAGGGCATCATAACTATTGGTGCAGACCTCTGGCGCACAAATAACAGAGGCAGGGTCCCCTGGCATAGCCCAAATCATGCACGCAATTAGCGCTGGCACTCCTATTGGGAGCGCTAATGCTACCAAAAAGCGCACTAAAGGTCGGTACCACCATCGGGTCAAGGTCTGGCTCCCAAAATAGGATTCTTAGGGGTTATATCGCCACGAATCAAACTCAGTCCAATAGTAGTAGGCTGACACGGTGATTCCACGTACATCTGTACGCCAAGCGCTCTTAGTGTCTAACTTCCAAAGGAACAGATAAGGGAGATCATCAGCCAACGCTTGGTGTAGACCATGATATGCGTCCTGCGCTGCAGTCTGAGTCCTAGATGCAAGAAACTGGTCTAGTAAGCCGTCTACCTGCTCATTGGAGTAGTTGAAGATATTCAGACTACCTCGACCACCCGCTCTAGTATGGAAGAGAGGATCCACATCCTCTACCAAACCAAAGGACCACTTACCTACAATAAGATCGTAGTCATCAAGTTGTCCCGTCAGAGCTAATCTGTTCCATTCGTCAGTTGATATTTTATGTTCTTGGCGGCCAAATCCGGCAGCGTCTAGCTGATTTCCAATCTGCGACAGGAGATCAGGAGCCTCAATATCCAATGAGGCTTTTATGCCTATTCTTAGGCGGACTGGCTCGCCATTGTGATGCCAGGTACCGCCGACTTTTCTCAAGCCAGCAGCCCTCAATAGTCTAGTAGCCTCCCCAATATTAGCCCTTTCGACCACTTCTACTGCGCGATTGTAATAGGATGAAGACTGGACAAACGGACCAGAGATAAACTCACAAGGAGAGTTTTCTTCCTCGGGTCCTACTCCGATAGACAGCTGTCGCAGCTCGGTCCTATCAATGATTAGGTTCAAAGCCTGGCGTACTCGAGTATCAGAGAGTGCCGACTTGTTTGTGTTTACAGCTACGAACCACCAAGAACGAAGATCGTAAGACTTTAGGGTAAGCTCATCCGAACTAGAGACATCTACACGATACGGCGGTGGAACCGTTATGATCCCCTGTACGCCGTTGTTTTGTAGAGTCCTAACTTGTACTAGCGGATCACTTCCCTCTTGAAGACTCATGCGCTGAATTCTCGCGTTGTGGTGACCGTTCTGAACTCGTTCAAACGCCACACCTCTACGACCCCGGTTTCCCCTGACTGGTCCAGTGCCTATAGGATGACTAGCGAATTCATTGTCCGGTTGAATCGAAGTGTTTCCGTTAAATACATGGGCCGGCAAGATGTAGAATCCAAGACGACTGCGAGGGTTGTGAAAGATTCTAGCGAATGAGATCAGCGCAGTGCCTCCATCCTCAACCGTACAACCAGTAAAATCGCCTCTACGCTGGGCAGCGACGGGACTTGGGTTTGATTCATCAAGCATTGTCATGATTGTAAAACAGACATCATTTGCAGAGAAAGCCTCGCCATCATGCCAGGTTATCCCATCATTCAACGTGAGCCTCATTGCTGTTCCACCTTGAGCCATCTGCCACTGGCTAACCAGGCGAGACGTTAGGTCGTTGTTGATTGGAGAATGGAAATAGAGCCTGTCCATTACCAATTCCTGAGCCCTGTTATCAACCATTGACCTCGCGTAGAGGGGGTTCATAGTGGTAGGAAGGCTCTCTTCATAAAAGCTCAATGACTGACCCATTGTAAAGATGGCGGCAAACGCCCCCAAAGCAACAAGTGTATTTCGTGTTAATCCCATAGTAATATCTTGTCTCCTAATGCATCGGCAGGCCGGCACCTGCGTCGCGACTGACTCTAAGATTTAAAGCATCCAGCGAATACCTGGCTGAATCCAAGCCAGCCAACCTATCCTCATGAACGTGAAGTAACTCGCTAGCTCGTCTTGGGTTGCGATTACCTACATCCCACGCTGCCATAGCAAGTTGAAAAACTGGATCCAATGTAGGAGGTCGTTCGTTCTCGAGCGCTCCAATACGAAGCAAGCCAGAAGACCGCACATCGCCGACCATATCCGACAGCCTAATGGCGGCCCGAATAACTCCCACTTGAGCGAGTTGAGCCAAATCCCGGTAGTCGGCGGACTCAACATCAGCGACTTCATTCATTCTATTGAGGACCGCGGTCTTAACCATAGAGCCCTGTTCCTGTGCGCATTCTAACAGCACTGACTCGGGTGTGACGCACCCCTGTAATGCAACCGCAATGATTGAATTGGCGTGCTCAGCAAATAGCGCTTCTACGGATATTTCGGAACCTATGTCAACAATGAAGCTCAAATCTGCGGCATTCATCCACGGACCTAAAAAGAGATCTGAAAGAGTCACTTCTCCAGAGACGTCACCTGTATTGACACCCCAAACAGCGTTGTGTAACCCACCGTTACCCCCAGCTATCTCCGCTGCGGATTGATGCCAGAATGCTAACTGAGCCAACACGGTAGGATCAGATGCAGCTACAGTTCTGTCGCCCACCGTCTCGGGTAACTGAAAATGAGGTGCCGATATTACTGGAGACGGTATAGAGCCGACTTCAACGGGACCTAACCCAGCTATATTTGGAAGAGCGCCGCCAGCGAGTTCCTGTCCAGAAGTGACTATAGCGAGCCAACTGGCGTCGTTTTCGACAACCATCTCAACTGAAGATTCTGCGAATTGACCGAGTAATTGACCCGCGGCTTCGGTATCGCTGTCTAGCATATAGGATACGCCTAAGAGATAGCCTGTCTCGATGGGGTCCCCTTCTCTCGTCTCTTCGGGTTTATAGGTCTCGATAATCGAGCCCGTCTGAATCCCTAGGGCGTTGCGATATACCGCAGCGATCTCACTGTGGATTCGCGCGGATAACGCTGGGTCGTCCTTAAATGCCTCTAAGGCGGTTGCGTAGTCCCGACCGTAATAGGCCTGCCACCCTAGATCACCCACTAAGCCGTCCAGTACTGAAGGAGCCGCTACCATCACTGGCCATGTGCTGTCCAATAGAGCCACATCAAACGTGGGTGCAGCAGCCTCTTCCACTTGGTCTACTTGGGATTCGCCACAGCCACTGACTGTAAACAAACAGGCGGCGGCAATACTCATGTTTTGAAAAACCACTGTGGAAATTCTCAACATTACTGATCCCTACAGTAGTTTCTGTTACCCGCGACAGAGACGCAAAGACTCATAGCCTGACTAGATTCCTGCCCCGTGGCCCGAGCGAAATCCAACCAATCCAAAGCAAATGTCTTTGCCCGTCCCCTTGCTCGTGATTCGAGTTGAATCAGCTCTTCGCGATTATCAGCCGCATTGTTCAGGTCAACCGTTGTTTGCTCCCAAAGGCGGTTTCCTGCCTGAGCCTTTAGACGATGTAGATCGAATACTCGGGACTGAAAGGTTGTGCCAGACCATCGGGTCTTGTTCTCAAGAGCGTAGTCGGCCCATCTAATCACTCGCTCAGCGCGCGATACGCCTCCGCCAGCCAGATAGATCGCGTACTGGAAGCATAAGTCGGGATCAGAACGGTCTATTTGGTTTAAATGTCGTCGAATTAACCTAGCCCACTCCGTTCGATTGTTTGATGCGTCTGCATTTATCAACAAAACCCGAGACATCTTGTCCTTGGTTGTCTGAGTCGCACCTGATTCGAAAGATGCCTCCAAACAAGAGATCTGATCTGGTCTTAGGCGCCCCATTAATGCCGGCGCCTCCAATGCAATAAGATCACTACACCCAGCAGGTGGTGGAGGGGGAGGCAAAGCTCGAGGAGCCTCCACCTCAACCTCAGCCACGACTGGCTCTTCGATCACGACTGGCTCAACCCTAACGGGCTCAACCCTAACGGGCTCAACCCTAACGGGCTCATTTACCACCCGCACTACAGGCGTATCGTTCCTACTATTCCCAACATCGTTATTGGACGAGCGACCGTTATCTAATGACCCATTATTGTTGTTACCCATAGGGGGTACATACGCACCCTGACCACGAACTTCCCGCACAGGCGCCTGAGCTATCTGAGCTACCTCCACAGGGGCTACTTCTCCTATGTCACCCGTATCATCTCCGCCAGTCAACCCTTCACTAGACGCTACCGGGGGAGAATCGGGACCGTAATTAGACAGGCCTAAGAATGGAGACACAGATGGCGTTGCGCCTAAATCAAACCAACCAATCCTCATATCAGAGGGAATTGGTCTCCCCTGAGAGTCACGAATGGGTGCTACGTCCAGATAAAATCCACCGGACTCACAACCTGCCCAACCGTCCATACATGGTTGAGACGCGAACAGCTTCTCACTGGAACCTATCTGTGCGATAGCCGCTCCAGCGATCAGCGCCACTCCAAAAACCGACAATGATTTGTGGAAAATGTTCATTAGTTTGAAGGCCCCCCGCCGCCGGCAGAATCTATAGCCCTGTCTCGACCAAAGGACATCATTGGAGCGTCAATTACCGCCTCCTCAATTTCAAGCGCTTCAAGTGTAACGACCACTCTGTTTCTGCGTCGTTTTACCTCGTACTGAATAGTCTGTGAGACATAACGAGGTGCTGAGATCTCAAGGTATAGGAGTAGACCAGGCTCAAAAATCAGCTCTGTTCCATCTGGAAGGTACAACACTTCTTCTTCCCAGACTCCAGTAACCGTGTTCACCCTATGGCGGTCAGCCTCTTCAGGGTGGCGAATAACGGCGGTCGGGACGGGATCACCTTCCGAATCCTCCACTGTCACCTGAACAATGGTGCCGACCTCTCCCTGAGGCGTGGTGGCGCAACCAGCCACCGTGAAAACGACAACTGTAAGCCCTAATACAGGCCCAACAAGACTCCGTAAAATCAATTTAAACATCGTTACTTACTCCGTAAATAGTCACTAAATAGCCCTTGTGGCGTAAGCCGTAGAGCAGAAGTCATATCGCCAGCCATATAGGCTGCATTAGCTGAAGCGTTAGAAATAGAATCGCCGAGTAGCGCAACCGCTGCCTCTCTATTGCTAGCTCCCAAAAGGGTTGAACCTGTCGCTCGAGCGTGCATCAAACCATATCCGGGAGCAGCGCCATCTAGTCCATCCAACATTGACGTGCACCTCTCGGCGTCACCCCGAGCACAGTGAACCAAAGCCATTGTTGCGGTTTTCCGCCACGCTTGTTCCGTCGGAATACGTTGTACTGAGCCAAGCAGAGCCTCTGCAACATCGGCATTTCCAACACCCACAGCCCTTCCCGCCCATAACAGAATCTCTTGGTCATCCTCAGACCAACCATTCGGAAGTCGACTCGTTACGTCGACAATAGTCTCCATTACCCAGTCTTGATTACCCATAGCCCACGAAGCAGTAATCTCAGCTAGCTCGCCCAATTCGCCATCGTCACCCAACAGCGAAAGATACCCGTTAGCCACAACCGCATAGTCACCCTGACCTTCCGCCAACTCACGAAAGACATCCCCAGCATCTCCCCACTCAGATTCCGTCAGTAACGCCTCTCCAGCCAGTAGTTTACCCGCAGCCAAGCCAGACGCTCGACCCAGCTGGATAACGGCACTCATGTCGCCTCGCTCGACCGCAACCATAGCTCGCCTCACGAGCACCTCACCAATAGCACCTCCAGCAGCCCCCTCTGCCCCCCGTAAAATATTATCTGCGCCTTCTAGATCGCCGCTCAAAAGCGCACCGTATGACAGCGCTACAGCAACCTCTAGATTGCTTGGATCTACTGCTGCCACCTCGCGATAAAGAGCCATGGCTCCACTTATATCACCTTGAGCCATAGCTGCTGCAGCCGCACCGACATCTGGTGCTGCGAGTTCTTCTTCACCACCACAAGCTAATAGGGTAAATATTGCTGCTGTGACTATCACACGCGCCTCCGTGAATCTTTGTGACTGAAACCGCATGTTATAACAAAGAGTCCTATGGGCTCAAGTAACACAGGTCTATACCGAGGTATAATCAGACCTACTCCGGAGCCTCAACCATACGCAATAACAGGATTAAATCGTCCTCGACCTGATCACAGCCCGCCTCGAATTCAACCTTCACGAAGTCCCGATCAGCAAGTGTTGTCGCGGCGCCCTCATTGATTCCTATTGAGCTTAGTGCATTTCGAAAGCTAGGATCGTCAGGGTAAGCGTACAACATACCCAGTTCATCGAGCACAATCTGGTCACCCATAAGCCCCTTGATCCATAGCTGACTGCGCGCATCATCGTAGAGTAACTTACGTGATTTTTCAATCGCCTGTTCTACGTCCGATGCGGTCTTATCCAAAGCGACAAAACCCCGTGGATTTTCTCGTAGATCTTTTTCATTTCGCCTATCTATTAATTGAACGTAACGCACTCCTAAGGGACCATCTAGCACCCCGACGAGCGCCTTGTGAGCCGCCTCAATCATGTCCCTGGCGGCAGACACGAGTATGCGAGTTGTGCCGTCTGGGGCAACCTGTGGAGAGAACAAATTTGGGATCTCAAAGCCGTCCGGAGCACCATTCTCATCAACTGAATAAGCCTTAGTCATTTCTTCTCCCATCCTCATTCGCCGTTGTTGTTCTGCTAATGGCGGTATAAACTAGGCCAAACAGAGTCGTATTCAGAGCGTAATGCCGCTAACCCATAAACCCGATGAGCGTCTACCACATGGTTACCAGCCACGCCAAAAATTCCTACAGTATAGGTGATATCAATATTTCGCCTAATGTGGTTTTGGCCCCAATGGAGGGGGTGACAGATCTATCTTTTAGGCGGACTATACGGCGTATCGGGGGCGTAGGGTTGACCTGTACGGAATTCGTCCCTGCAAGCAGCCTTCATAAGAATCGTGGTCAACCTTGGGAAACAGTGCAATTTGATAAAGACGAATCTCCAGTATCTGTACAGCTTTATGGCAAAGACCCTAAAGAAATGGCCGAAGGCGCCAAGGTAGTGGAGAGCACCGGAGCAGATATCTGCGACATCAACATGGGCTGCCCTTCTAAGAGAGTCTGCTCTCGCTCTGGTGGATCCGCGCTAATGAAAGACCCCGCGCTCGCCATTGAAATTGTTGCGGCGGTTAAGGCTGCTATTGCAATTCCCGTTACTGTCAAAATGCGAAGCGGCTTCAACCATTCAAACAGGAACGCTGCCGAACTCGCCTATATGTGCCAAGAAGAGGGTGCCAGTGCTGTCACAATCCACTGGCGCACACGGGAGGATCGTTACGGTGGAGAAAGGAATGTGACTCAGATCACTAAGGCTGTTCAGCGACTTTCTATTCCAGTGATAGGGAACGGTGATATTGTAGACATCGAGAGTGCTAAAACAATGTTTCTGGATACTGGCTGTGCCGGAGTAATGATTGGTAGAGGTGCGATTGCCGACCCTTGGCTTCCCTACCGCATTTCTCGGTGGCAGCAGGGGCTTGAACCCTTGGTTGTAAGCGCAAAGGAACGCAAGGAGGCTATGTTTTTCTATTTCGACCAAATAGCTGAGGCCATGCACAGCGAAAAGGGGGTACTGGGTCGAATGAAGATGCTGTCACAACGATTCTCTAGAGCGCTTCCCAACGGAGAGCAGCTTAGGTCCCGGCTCGTGCGTTCACAATCAACCGATGAACTAAGAGAGCTGGCTACTGATTACTTTCAGAGGCTTGAGCAGATGGAAAACGGGAACACAAACGTGTTTTTTAACACAGTGTTTAGCGACGTTAGCCCTGTCATCGCAGGTGACCGAGCCTAAATGAAGTCAGCAATAACCATATTTTGGATGACACTAATACTCGGCTGTTCGGACAACCCCTGCATTGACCTGTGCCAACAATACGAACTCTACCTCGACGAATGCGGGTACGGCTGGTCTACAGTGTTCTCTGATGAGGGATGGGTCACCTTGGATGATTGCTACGACGACTATTGGGAGGCAGATTCGACAGTCAAGGGTACATGCGAGACGGATATCTCCGAAATACAGACTCTTGAGTGCTTTTAACACCCCCTCCAGATCTTTTGTTACGCCGCGACTGCCACCGAGTTCATATCTACAATCGTAGTGCAGTGAACGTAACTGGGACGCCAAATTTGGGTGGTGTTCTCTCCAACTAGATGCGCTCTAAATCTGGTTCCACCATTCTCGGAGTACCCGACTTCGTCAAGACCGATACCCGAAAAGGCTGCCCCACGACCAGATTCGCCACACTGAACGATCATCTCCCTCGCCATGCTTTCTCGAGCCAGCTCTGCTAATGACGCAATAACGCTCGCATCGACGCCGCGGTCGAGTACTGACTCCGCCAACAATAGCCCATGCATAGTCCATGAGTCAGCGCTACAGTGCACCAAAGCCACACCTGCCAGACCATCAGAACCAAACCGATCCTCTACTCGAACCCAAAAAAGGCGGGCATTGGGGTGACCACTGGCGTCCGAGATCGTCTCCATGTCCAGGCGGTTTCCTGTGAGGTCTACAGCACCAACACGTTGGACTGATGATACAACAGATATCATTTCACTCCTGAGCGACTCGCCTATTATCACTTTAGTTTCAAGAGTATCCAGGTAATCGTGGACCCCTTCGATCACCGACTTTGAATTGCTATCCGCCCATGCTGCATATGGGGCCGGAGGCTCACCTATGGCGAACAACCTGTCACCTTCTAGTGAGGTAACTTCTCGCAGCTCATTTGCCGCTTTTGCAGGATGAGATGGAGAGAACAGCTGTATTTCATTTAGATTGCGAGCCACCCAGTCACCATCGTTAGCTGATGCGTCCGCATATATGACATCGGCGATGTCCACATTCATCCGGTCTGCAACCGACCTAATAAGCGAAGGTTTGTCACTCCAAGAACACTCCATAACGGCAAAGTCTTTTGTTCTTAAGACCATGTCTGGATGGTTGTTGAAAATGTCTTCCACATCCTCTCTATTTGTCCTTGAGATCATAGCCAGCTTGACACCCCTAGCCACGAGGTCAACACAGGCTTGCTGGAAATTGATGTAGACTCTGTCTCTTGTATCTCCATTTAGGGTAAGCCCCGAAGCCCCTTGATCAGCCGCGCCTTGCTTCCAGATCAACCCGTCTGGGTCGATAACCAATACATTTCGTTTTTTGGCCCACATAGCAGAAACGTGTCTGCCAATCTCACCACTAATCGCGGTAAACATCGCCCCTGAAAAGTACTGACCCGTCATAGAGCCAACGATGTCGTCAAATGCCGCTGTACCCACAGACGCTGCAACTCTGGATAGTGATAGAACTCTAACTCTGGGCAACGAACGTACTCCTTCAAGGATGCCGCGATTTACACTATCAATTGCCTCAAACATTCCCAATTCGACTGCACTGTCCTCAATTCCCAGAGGACTTCTCATCGGACTATGGATGTCACACAAGATTATTGTCCCTGCGAAGCCAGTCCTTATGGCGCTTACGCGCTCTACAACGGTTGAAACCGCTGCATTGCAGATGGACTTCTTCAACTCCAGCGAACCCATCAAAGTTTTAGCCGAAAACAGATCGGGCATGATCTTTTTTGGATCTACAAACATCACCACCAAGTTTGGCTGCAGATCGTGGAGACTCACCCCTATTCTGCCGTACCCCGAATCGGCATTGTCAAACACCGTATATTTGGGCTGTATATTGAGCCCGTTAAGCTCGGTAGTGAGGGGCCTTCTTATGGCTGAGATTGGGCTATCGGCTACCAAGGCAATACGCATTGTCGCTCCAATGTGGGGATGTTTTAGCTCTAGGGCAAGAAGCTAGGAGCTCTTACCGACACATCCTCAATCGTCAGGGCAACCCCAAAAGTTAAGCCTATTTCTTAAAAAGATTACACCATTATATATGTAAACTAATGAGACTAATTTACGACTGCGAAGGTCTGTAACAGCCGGCGTCCCGTGGCAACTCAATTCCAGCCCTTCTAAGTGAGTTTGCCCTCTCTAAACCTAGAGCCCCGTGGATTAGCTCACCGGCGATCACTGCAACTCCCCTAGCCACAAGTGGCTCGAGATAGCTACCCTTTACCCAATCGTTGAAGCCACCCATCGCCGGTCCGCACCAAATCTGATAATCTTTCTTTCGGCTCACTTCACCGAGTCGTGCCCACCTAGATGCCATCCCGAGGTACCACCGAAAAACTAGAGCCATCTTGTGTCGCGAGTCTTTTTCTGCTCTCTCAACCTGCGTCGCATCTCTCCCAGACCAGTAAGACTCACACTCACCCCAAATTTCATCAAACGGGCGACCCAATATTTTCTCTAGGCGTACGCGTTCCTTTTCGGGAAGCTCACCCCACCCCCCGTAGGACTTGTAGGCGGCGTAGAGCCTGTTTGAACGCATCGCATACATGCTACCGCGAGAGAGAACCTGAACGTGAGCCCCAATTTCGAACATATCTGGCGCCGCACCACTCCCGACATCTGCCATACCGGCTGAAAGGAGCATCGTTTTTGCTAAGTCGGACGTACCGGCCTCTGGCGTAGCCTGGTTTATTGATCCAGTAACGACATAATCAGCACCCATCTGAATAGCTCCCGCAAGAGCGCTAGGAGTACCAATCCCACCAGCAGCCCCTATTGCTACCCTCCAACCACTGATGTTTTCTCCCGCGACCTTGTCCCTAAGGCTCCGAATCACTGGTAAAATCACTGTGAGTGGTCTGTGGTCTGTGTGACCACCAGAGTCACCCTCACAGGTAATTCCGTCGGCCATCGGGACCAACCCAGCCACTTTACCCTCTTCGGCTGTAAGACCACCACTAGAGACAAGCTCATCGATAATAGATTTGGGCGCTGGGTTAATGAAGTGCTTTGCCACCTCTGGACGCGACACCTTTGCGAATACACGATTTACCACTTTGCAGCGGCCGTCATTCTCTTGAGTTGCCCCAGAATACCGGTACCTAACAACGGCTCGAGTTAGACCCATGAACGCAGCAGCGGAGATCATCCTAACCTTGTATTTCAGGTAGAGGTCTACTGTACGCTCCTCGACTTTGGGCTCTACAGGGTTGTGTAACAAGTTAAAACCCCAGGGACTCTCCACCCCCAATTCTGCGGAGATCTTAATTACAGCCGCTTCGACGCGTTCTAATGGTAAGCCACCTGACCCGAAGAATCCTAAATATCCTGCGCGACTGAGAGCCACCACATGCTCCTCAGAAGCTATTCCTCCCGCCATGGCGCCGCCGAAGTAGCAGTGACGAACACCAAGTGAATCTCTGAGCCACTTGGGACCGATTGGTGAGGATGGTGGCAACTCAGCTATTAATTTGGATACCCCTACACCAACTGCAGCCTTCCCCTCTGTGTAAAAGCGTAATCCGCTAGACCCATCTACTGCGTATATCGGTTTAGATGGGTCGTTTATGGCACTCACAATTGCAGCGTCATTCCCAAGCAAGGATTGCTCAACTGGCAAAAACCCTACCTCAACGCCAACGGGCAAGGCACTTACTTCTCTTTCACCTATTGATATATGCTCTGAGTAGGATTCACCACTAGGCCAAGTTACCGACATCTTTACCCGAGTTTTATCACGACTGAAGCTGACCTCTGCACCGCGATCGTTCATCTTGACTGTTTGAAGGCTGGGTTCCGCCTTAAACATCACCAAGAATGGTTCTAAACCACGACTCTCCAACTCACGGGCGAGACCACCACCGCTACCAGTCCCCCGCTCTACTCGGTCACTCCAAGTCACCTCAAACGATTCGACTTGAAATTCGTCTATTTTTCTCAGCACCATAGACATGAGACCTCCTAAGGGAGCCAAACAGACACCCTCTTTCTGTCAGTGGTTTATCCCAAGAGACCAATTCACGCGATGCTTAATTAGCCGCTCGCTCGATCTAGAGTTTCACGGTTTTTCTCAGCCGCGGCAACAAACTCTCGAGCCTTCGCGATTATATCGCCAGGAGACTTCGGGAGGCGCTCTTTGTGTTCATCTAAGGCCCTTAGCCCGCTGCACTCAACGCCTTGCCTTTCAAGTCTAGCCGTTATCTCTGCAACGTCGGCGGCCCAGACAATAACAGCTTCACGGTTTGAGTTTTCAGACTCTGGGCTGTGGTGAAAGCCTACTGCAGTGTTTACATTCTCACCGAGATTCCAAGCGTTAGTTGCCAGCTGACCAATAGACGAGTGAAATCTATTCAGAACTGCGTTGACCAATGTTCGGCTGGGTCTACCCGCCTCATCTCGAACAGCGGCCGCGCGATAGACCACCAACTTTCCAATATCGTGAAGCAAAGCCGATAGATATATCTCTCCCCGCTTTTCCCCTGACATCCAAGCCGCTAGGTCGGCAACCAGAACCCCATGCTCTCTAGCCTCGTCGGCTTCTCTCTGAAAACCAGCCACTCTAAAGACAGGCGAATGCACACATATAGACATTCCTATGCGCCACAATGCATCAAATCCTATACGCGCTATCGCGTGATGCAAACTCGAGGGAGGGTTCACATAAGCAGCTCCACTTCCGGCACTCCATATGCGCCTTACAAGGGATGGGTCTCTCTCAACGAGGCGAACCACTTGAAACATCGAAGGGTCACCTCGGCTTAGCAGCCTGTCTAGCTTTCTAGCCACATCTGGAAAAGGGGGGAACTCCAGGGTTTCAATACTCACAACCCGCAACAACCTCTCGACAAAATCGATATCTGCACTGTTTGTGAGTTCGTCCCTGAGTAGGTAGAGCTTAGCAGTTACGTTTTTACGGGTCTCACTAGGGATAACTGAATGAGCTGGACAACCGTCCTCCCACCGTCCGCGCTGAGCTAAAAGTCCTATATTCAGTTCGGCGCTCTGTTCTACGAACATCTCTAAAGAACGACCCTCTTTATCAGAGGTCTCGTCGACTGCTACCGAGGTCTCCTCAAGGGCTGGACGCGGGACTCCAAATCTCCCCCTGAAAACAAATAACTCAATAAAGCGACGAAACAGAGACACGAATACCCTCTAGTTGAACTGAACTGAAGCCACTACCACTTAGTATAGCCTACAGAATTCATCTCAGCCCCACATGCCGAAAAGAACGCGGAATATTGTGATTTAGGGAAATCTTGTCGCCATCGCTCGACCCTTGAACAATCGAACCGAATTCCTCGGGCTAATCTATCGACCGCGATTGATTCTCCTTCAGGTGGATACCCCAACCATAGGAATATCTTGTCCAGTACACCCGATGGATTCCTAAGTAGCGCTTCGTAGCTGACCTCCATGTATTCACCAGCACCGCTCCGTCCCCAATTAAGACCCCGCAGGACCTTGGATTTCCACCATTCACCTACCTGGTAATGATTTTTTGGACCCCATGGACGCTCTACCACTGAACAGGCCACATCTCTAGGATCCCGCACGCAATGAATAAACTTCATTTTTGGAAACATCGCATGCAGCTCAGGAGCAACTGACAAATTTGAAGGGGTTTTGTTTACCCACGATATTTTTCTGTCCTCCGCTGTGTGTACTGCGAAGAGCTGACCCACCATTTCTGACAAAGCTTCTAGGGGGTCGCCCCCGCTAGATACCGATGACAACAATGCTCTTGATGCAACCTTGAAGTCCCACTCAGAAAAACGAAGATAATGTGGACCGTGAACAAATCGTTCATGTTCGCCCTTGTTGTGGGGTTTATCCACAATCTGTTCACCCCAACTACGGAGGTAAACTTCAAGGCGACGTAACTTTTCGACCAGTGGTAACTGACTTTTTCCCGTAAGTATGAAGATCACATTTTGAACAAAATCAGTCTCGTAGACTGGTGATATTTGACTGTGCCCACCAATAAGATCTACCAACAGGGTGGTGCCTGATCGACCAGCGCCCCCAATAA
>CAWVYO010000037.1:0-19243 GCA_963934385.1 uncultured bacterium | reverse complement strand
TTATAGCGGTGACATTGAGTTGGCAGAAGTCAAGTATATTGAAGTTATCGAGCATTGGCCTTTGTCGTATGAGTCGGGAATGGCTCACGCTAGATTAGCTGAAATAGCTGTGCTCGCTGATGAAAAAACTAGTGCTATAGATCACTACCTCTCAGCAAGTAGATTGAGTCCTGAGAGTGGCGATGCCAGTTCTTGGATGATCGAAGCAGGTCAAATTCTATTGTCGACAGGCGATAGAGACGGAGCGCGAGAGGTCTGGGCTTCAGCTGGGTCAAAATACCCCGAATCTTCAGCGATTCTGAATCTAGCCAGCGATCTATTGGCTTCAGGTGACCCCACCGAAGCTTTTGAGTACTTTCAGACTATGGCTGTCTCAACAGGTCCCTATAGAGAGTTAGGTCACCTAGGTCTCTCTATCTGCTACGAGCGGATGGGTGAACTAGAGAGCGCTGTTGCAGAGCTTGACGATGAAATCTGGGTCGAACGTAGAGGGCGACTTATCTCTAGAGCTACCGCGTCGGGTCGATAGATAAGAGCTAGACCTAGCTGACGAAAGTATGTCAATGTGACAAGGTATTGTCACTCGGAGTTAGTCCCTACATACATTGTTTGTGGCGCAGTCCATCGGTTTAAGCACGCGCAAAATATTGGCACACAAGATGCAAAATACTCTAATTGTCACTAGGTGATTGGAGTCTACTACCTCTCGTCACCTTCAACAAACAGGAGGTACTATGCGTAGTAAAGATGTGGGGTTTGGACCCGTTCAAGAGGGTCGTTATTGGTTTATTGAGATGGGGTCTGTAAGAAACAGTTCCCTTTGGGGTGATGTCGCTCATGAACTCTCCTTTATGAAGAGAACGGACGTCATCGCCAAGAGGTGGGGGGTAGATATCCTCTGTTTTAGGCTCATGTTGTCGAGAGTTACATTCGTCGTTTGGGGTGATGAAAAATCAGTTCGACACTGGCAGCGACTATCAATGAGCGGTCACGGGGTTCAATTTTTTCACCAAGGTGGATTTATGTGCTGGGAGCCGCCAGTTGTTTTACCTCTTCGAGGGGAGGAACATGCGCTAGAGATGTGTGACGGGATCCACAAATTAGGTAGGCATCCGTTGATGGCACCGTGGAGCTCGCTTCGGGACATATGCGGATTGCGAGAAGCGCCGTGGTTTTCCCCTAAGTGGCTTTTAGATCAACGGTCAGTGAATGGTCATATGGATGCAGTTGAGTGCGATTTCGATCGCGTGAGTAGAGCTTTAAAGGGACCCAATATTCTTAGGGTTCGTCTGAAAAACCCAGTGAGCTGGCGAGAGGTCGGATCAGCGGTAGAGCAGATCACCGGAAGACCGTCAAACGCCAGATCAAATCGTAGATTTCGCATGAGATTAGCTTGGCTTTGTGGGTGGGATTGTGTCGAAATTGCCAGAGCTCTTAGAGTAGGTAGAGCCTCCGTTAATAGAGCCTTAAGGTCGAGATTACACGATCCACTTTCAGTCGGATCAGCATTTTTTCGCTTAGATGAATTAAGAGAGGGTCTTAGTATGGTTGACGTAGTAGTTGACGCATGGTAGTAGGGCGCCATTCAAGTCCTCTATGTTTTTTTAGGGGTAATAAAGCGATCAGGAGCCCTGAGAATAGTGACCCAAGACCAAGACCAAGACCAAAATCAAAAACAGTCATTAAGAGACTCAGTTCTCATTTTGATTTTTGTTGTGATTGGATGTTGGATTTTTGGAGGTGCTAACTGGGCTATAGGCGCGGCAGCATCAGGATTACTCGCCATCGCCAACTTTTTCCTGCTGGGAATGATGGTTCAAAGGATGGTAGCTAATCGGGGAAACGCCTTAGTAGGCTTAGGCTTCGCTTTGAAATTCATCTTTACCGCTGGATTGTTGATGGCTATGGTTAGTCAATTTGAGCCAGTACCTGTACTTGTTGGGTTTGGAGTTGTGTTGTTTGGCATCACTATTCGTGGATTACTGGCCTTACCAACAGAGCTACCAGAGGGAGCGGAGAACGCATAATGGAACATTTTTCATGGTTTGGTCTGTTGCCTGGGTTTGGTCACGATGTGGGACCCTTCTTTGCAGAGAACGTTGGGGAAGCGCATCATCACGCAGTGCAGCTATTGCCGGCCACATGGATGGTCTTTTTTATATTGACAGCTATTGCGCTTGTCGCTCGCAGGGGTTTACGTAAAGCCCAAGCCCAAGGTGGAACAAAACAGTACATTCCCGCCGACAACTTTGGCGCTAGAAACTTGATGGAGATTTTTATTGACGGTCTTCTCGCTCAGTTTGAGTCGGTACTTGGTAGCAGAAAGCTAGCCAAAACCTATCTTCCTCTCATGGGTACTCTCTTCTTCTTTATCTTATTGTGTAACCTTCTCGGGCTTATCCCAGGGTTCTTGCCACCGACATCTGACACCTCAACAAATTGGGGCATGGCGGCAGTAGTCTTCTTTGTTTTCAACATCGCGGGACTTAAGGCTAATGGATTCGGATATATCAAGCACCTCGCAGGTCCTAAGTTGGGATACTCGATGTTTGTAATCACGATGCTTATATTTGTACTCGAGACCGTTGGTCTCTTTGTGCGACCTTTCTCGCTCCAACTTCGTCTACTCGCTAACATGAGCGGCGATCACTTGGTGTTTGGGATCTTCTCTGACTTGGTTCCACTCTTTGTTCCAGTCATTTTCTTGGGTCTGGCTCTGTTTGTATCTTTCGTGCAGGCTTTCGTTTTTACCCTACTCTCTGTTGTTTATGTGGGTCTTGCAGTTGCACCTCACGATGGCGAGCACTAATAACGGTGCGAAACCTCATATTTTTCCCTAAAAACTATAATGTTGAAAAACCCCCTGGAGTTAGAAATGTCTAAGTTCTTCAAATTCGCAGTAGCCCTTGTGGCCCTTTTCGTAATCAGTCCTGCAGCATTCGCTGTCGACGGCGCAGCATCTGGTGGTGGTGGTGGCCTTGTTGGTCTCGGTGCTGGTCTTGCTATCGGTCTTTCAGCTCTCGGAGCTGGTCTTGGTCAGGGACGTCAGGGTGCAGCTGCACTCGAAGGTATCGCTCGCAACCCACAGGCTGCCGGTAAGATCCAGACTCCAATGATTATCGCCCTCGCGTTTACAGAGGCTCTCGCACTCTACGGTTTCGCGATCGGTTTCTTGCTTATGGCAAAGATCTAAAGCATCAAACTTCAGCCTACTATGAATTAGTAGGTCGAGCTTGATTAGCCATTAGCCCACCTAGGTTTTCCGAGGTGGGCTTTTGTGTATGCGCTCCTTTTTGCCAAAATCGCATTCTATCTCTCAAACCTGATTCTATCGGGCTATGTTCTTAGCAAAATAAAGTATAGGATACTATGAAGATGTTTAGACTTTTCTGCGTGGCTTCGTTTTTAGTTAGTTGTGGGCCCAAAACGCCTGCCTCTTCAAGTGTTGAGAATGTAACCCCTGTTGGCTGGATTCAGGCGCCGGGAGCTATGGGTGAGTGTTACAATCCCCCTGACTTTGATGCTGTGGCAGAGAGTGGAGGGATTGTAGGTCGTCGTATGGCTCGTGCTGATACACTCGATGCAATGTTGAGCCAGTGGAACGGCGGTAAAAACGATGGCATCTCCTTTTCAGAGGGCTTTATCTCTGACGTTGAGACGATACTTTTGAGTACACCAGTTGATATCGAAGCGATAGCACCTGAAAATTACAACCGTTGTGTTGCCGCCATGGCTATAGGTGGAAGCCCTACATCTTGGGAGCAGTGGTTCTCTACACTACCTGAGACCCTAACAGAGGGAGAATGTTATGATTCTCTATTGGATCGCCTGTTTCACTATGTAGAGATTAGCGCTCCCTGGTACTGGGAAATTCCAATGTGCGAAGGTGACGAGCTCTCAATCTCTGCATCAATGAGCGATAGGTTCCGTATTGAAGATGACGGGGATTGGATAACAGTTGAAGGGGTAACAGATGGTTCAGTAGCCCTTGAAGACAATCACCCTTGTGTGGCTGCCGGCTGCCTTCCAGGAATGTTGGTAGGCAGGTTTCAGAGTGACAATGGTTTCGAAGATTATTTTCCTATAGGAGCAGGTGTTGTGTACAGGGCTCCGTTTGAGGGAACGCTCTCAGTAGGCATCAACGATATTAATTTCGGCGAAAATAGTTGGTTCTCAAACGGTGGTGTTATTGACCACGCCTCTATAGAGATAGGTCCAGCAGGAGAGTAGGGCGCCCCGTGAGACCCATTAAGAAGGTAGGATTGGCGCTAGGCGTTACAGGACTGTTCTTTGTTGGAACAGAGGTATTGCTGCGGGTATTGTCTTGGCCTGCCTTGCCAGAAGTTGATGCTAATAGCTTCGAGCATAACGAAGTGTACTGGGTTGACGAACCCAACCAAGAGGATCGAGACCGCCTTCACGGTGAGCGCACCTTCAGGGTGCCGAGATTTGTAGGTCAAGACGGAGTTGAAAGACCCCTCTGCGAAGGAGAGCAAGATAGGATTGATGCTCTCTCCACTCAGTATGCATCTACATTCTCAGTCTCATCGGATCAAAATGGCTTGAGGGCGCCGAATCACTCAATCGAGAGTAATGGGGATACGCTTAGGATTATGGCTCTTGGCTGCTCGACTACATTTGGATGGGGCGTTGAGGATGATGAAACTTGGCCTGCTATGCTACAAGTGTATTTGAGAGCATCTGGATACAACAATATAGAGGTTATTAACGCTGGTCAGCCAGGGTATTCTACACACCAAGGGCTCCAGTTTTGGGATGAGATTGCGTCAGCTTATGAACCTGACTTGGTGATCTTGGGGTTTGTTATTCAAGACTCCCGTAAGGTGGCTTTTTCTGATATCTCTCAGGCAATTCTTCAGGACAGAGGAGCTATACTGAAGCAGGGCGTACTATATCACTCGAGCCTTTATCAAGGCATCAAGATAGCCCTTGGAGATCTGACCTTCTCCACCCAAAGCTGCTTAGATACTCGTGGTGAAGAGACCACAAGGTGTGAATATCGCGTGGATGAAGCGCAATATCTACACAACCTCAGGGAGCTTCGAAGCTCTATCGAGGACTCAGGCGCTGAGGTAATGCACTTCGCCTTTCCAGAAGAGGTGGTGATGGGTCATAGTCTTCAGCACAGGCGATTATTGGGTATAGAGGCGGAGTTTGCAGAAATTCCCTTCTTTGATCCTTCTATTGAGATCGAAAATGAAGTGCGAGAAGGTGGAAGTCTATACGGTTGGGTTGCTCCCAATCCAACCTTTGATGTAGAAGGTGACTGTTTAGTTTTGAATCCTAATACAAGAAGAGTTGATTTGGGACATGCAAACGCCGCCGGTCTTGATAGAATAGCGGAGTTGATGTCTATTTTCTTGGAAGAGAACAACCTGTTGGTGGAGAGATAATGGTTAGAGACGCCGCGATCGTATTGCTAGTTCTTAACGAAATTGACGGATTGAAACAGCTGTTTGATGATATTCCTTGCGATCAATTTCGTGAGGTTGTGGCTGTGGACGGTGGCTCTACTGACGGAACAAGAGAGTTCTTATCTGAGCGCGGAATACCCATTTTGAATCAGCCCATAGCGGGTCGTGGGGTCGCCTTTAGGGTTGCAGCAGAGGCTTGTCATTCTGAGAGGCTAATCTTCTATTCTCCAGATGGAAACGAAGATCCGGGTGATATTGTTCGCTTAGATGATCTAATTATTGGAGGTGCGCACCTTGCTATCGCATCTCGTTTCGCAAAAGGCGCAGTAAACGAAGAGGACGTTTCGCTTTTTCGTCCACGAGCTTGGGTCAACCAATCGTTTACGTTTATGGCGAACAAGCTGTTTAATAATGGGGCGACCGTTACAGACACAATCAACGGCTTTAGGGCTCTTCGGCGAGTAGATCTTCTCGACTTGGACACCTCGGTAAAGAGGTTTCCAATTGAATATCAGATAAGTATTCGGGCTATGAGCCGCGGCTGGACAATCGCCGAGGTCGCTACGAATGAAGGGCAGCGCGCGGGCGGTGAGTCAAAAGCCTTGTCGTGGCCTGTTGGGAAGGATCACATAAAGGTCCTTTTGAGTGAGATTCACAACATAAGGTGGTTGCGTGGCTAATAATAGAGAGGGAATTCACGCCTTAATAAAGGCTGAACTAGGACACCTACCAGATGAGTCTCATGATCCCTCTAATGGTCTACCTTTACAGGTGACCCCGTTTGGTGCTGAAGAAGTGTCAGCGGTAATGGATGTTCTGTTGTCGACTTGGGTCACAATGGGCAAAGAAGTAAAAGCATTTGAGACTGAGTGGGCGGCTTGGTGCGGTACTAAATATGCTGTGATGGTGAACTCTGGGTCTAGCGCAAACCTTGTGGCCTTGGCTGCTCTGTTACACACAGGTCAGCTACAGGAGGGAGATGAGGTACTTGTCCCTGCTGTTGCCTGGTCTACCTCACTTTTTCCTGTCTCTCAGCTTGGACTAATACCTGTATTAGTAGATGTTGATCCAACTAACCTCTGTCTCGGGGTTGAAGAGGCTCGTGCAGCTATGGGTCCAAAGACCAAGGCGGCTATAGCTGTGCATCTCCTCGGGCAGCCGGCGGATGTAGAGGGGCTTGAGGCCTTGGGGTTGATTGTAATGGAAGACGCCTGTGCTGCTCATGGGGCAAAACGCGGCGGAAAGAGAGTGGGGAGCATAGGTAAGGTGGGGACGTTCTCATTCTTCTTCTCTCATCACATCACAACTGTTGAAGGTGGAATATTAGTCACTGATGATCATAATCTGGCAGATGCAGCCCGCTCATTACGAGCCCATGGGTGGATCCGAGAGATGGACGCCGCGAAGGAGATAGCGGCAGAGAACCCAAGTATTGACTCTAGGTTTTTGTTTGTCTCGGCGGGTTGGAATCTGCGCCCAACCGATATGGCAGGTGCTATGGGGAGAGTTCAGTTGAAGCGCATTGACGCTTGGCTTGAGAAACGTAGAGCTAATCATATAGATTGGTGCTCTAGGCTGTCTAAATTATCAGATAAGATCCAGGTTTGGCCAGAGTTACCAGGAACAGAACACGCGGGTTTTGCATTCCCAATGCTCCTCAAGGATAGATCTAGAACTCGAGCTGAATTAATTGAATATCTCGAGTCGAAAGGCATCTCTACACGTCCTATTTCTGGGAGTAATCTGGCTAGACAGCCTGCATTTACTCGCTTGGCGAAGGCTAGAATTTCAGGGAAATTAGAGATCTCGGATCAGGTTCACGATTTTGGTATTTTTGTCGGAAACAGTCATGCTTTTCACAATGGTCATGCAGAGCTATTACTAGGGGTATTAGAGGAGTATTTTGATGAATAAGCCAACAGTATTAATTCCGGGCGGCGCAGGTTTTTATGGAAGTGTATTAGTTCGCCAGTTGCTAAATGAAGGATACCGCGTTCGGGTAATAGACAACCTAATGTATGGTCCTGAGCCTCTAATGGAGCTCTTTATCAACCCAAATTTCTCATTTGAGTACGGGGATGTACTAGACCGTGATCTAATGAAGCGTGAAGTGGAAAAGGCGGAGATAGTTGTCCATCTGGCGGCACTTGTAGGGTACCCATTATGCAAGAAGCTCCCTAAAAGGGCGGTAGAGGTAAATGTTCAAGGGACTCAGAATGTCCTGGATTTCATCCGTCCCGACGCAAAGTTGATCTACGCATCAACTGGCTCTAACTATGGTGAGGTAGAGGGAATCTGTACAGAAGACACACCTCTAAACCCCCTCTCAATATACGGTGAAACAAAGACAGAAGCAGAGCGCATGTGTATGGAGCGTCCAAACACAGTCTCATATAGGTTTGCGACAGCATTTGGTCTTGCCCCAAGGCTCCGCTTGGATCTCATGCTTAATGATTTCACCTACCAAGCCTTGGTACAGAACTACCTACTGGTCTACGAAAAGCACTTCCGCCGCACGTTTATTCATGTTGTTGATATGGCTCGCTGTGTTCTCCACACACTCGAAAAGTGGGATATAATGAACAATCAGACCTTCAATGTGGGTCATGATTCTATGAACTATACCAAAGAGGATATCGTCCGGATTCTACAGTCAAAGCTCGATTTCTATGTCCATTTTGCCGAAGTTGGAACCGATCTAGATAAGCGAAACTACGAAGTAAGTTACGACCGAATAGGTAAGACGGGGTTCAAGACTTCAATTGACATCAACCGTGGTATTGATGAGCTTGTGTCTGGTCTAAAACACCTAAAAATTCGGCGGCCTCACTCAAATGTCTAAGTCAGAGGCTTACTTTCGTAATAAACGGGTGGTTGTTACGGGTGGCGCTGGCTTTTTAGGCTCACATGTCGTCGAACAACTAGAATTCCTTGGCGCGACTGTTTTTGTTCCTCGCTCTTCGGAATTTGATCTGAGATCCCCAGAGGATTGCGTGGCTATGCTCAAAAAAGCTGAGCCAGCTGTAGTAATCCACTGTGCAGTAGATGGTGGCGGCATAGCCTACATGCGTGAAAAGCCCGCGGAGATAACCACTAACAATGTGCTTCTCAATACCAACCTACTCCATTCTTGTTGGGCTCATGGGATAGATAAATTTGTTGGGGTTTCATCGGTCTGTGCATACCCAAGAGACGCAGCTATTCCAATGCGGGAGCCAGAATTGTTTATGGGTTATCCAGAGCCATCAAATGCTGGCTATGGGCTCACAAAACGAATGATGATGGAGCAGGGGCGAGCCTACCACCAGCAACATGGGTTTAGCGCAGTGTTTCCAATGCCTGTAAATCTATATGGACCTAGAGACGATTTTCACTCAGAACGCTCTCATGTGGTTCCAGCCCTTATCAGAAAGTGTGTAACTGCTGTTCAAGAAGGTACCAATGAGCTTGAAGTATGGGGCTCTGGTAAAGCGACTAGAGAGTTGCTGTTTGTGGAAGATTGTGCCGAGGCTATTGTTGAGATGACCGCTCACATTGATCACCCAGAGCCAATTAATATTGGGACAGGTGTCGAGACTTCTATTGGAGAGTTAGCTCAAGCGGTGGCCACGGCATGTGGTTTTAGTGGTGAGATAAGGTTTGACGCAACGAAGCCAGACGGTCAACCTAGAAAGTGCCTAGATGTCTCCCGGGCTGAGAAAGAGTTCGGGTGGAATTCAAAGGTGTCACTGTCAGATGGTTTACTTAGGAGTGTAGAGTGGTATCTCTCTCAATAGTCATGGCGCTTGGCGGCTGCCTCGAACGCACTCATGAAGGCGTGGAAGAGCTGGACTCAAGATACGTAGTAGCTCCGGTAGAGTCTGTTAACGACGGATCTGGCAGCGCGGGTCATGCCTTGGATCTATATGAAGGTGAAACGGTGACCGTAGGAGGCGAGATTACAGGTCTCGAACACATCACAGTGGATTTCGATCTTAGGGATGAATCAGGTCAAATTTTAGGGAAGTGGGTTGTTGAAAAGCCCGGTCCGTGGACGTATGAATTACCCATCGACTTAGGAGTCGTACAGATTCAAGCCTTTCAAGACCTTTTAGGTGACGGACCTACAGATGATGATCCTTTTGGATGGATAGAGTTCGAGGTGGGCTCAGAGGCTGTAGCTGAAGCCGATATCAATCTGGAGCCTGGGGGGAAGTTGTTGCTGGCTCAGTCTCTCGGTCACGGTGGCGGTGAGGATGCCTATGACGGACCAACGGTTTTTCTTAGGGGTGTCATTACTTCAGACATTGAGCTTTCTCAAGGCAGCGTGTTCGACATTGATTTTAGAAGCAGCGTCGAAGGTATGGTTTACAAGGCTTCAATCTCAGAGGCGGGCGAATTCGAGATATCAGTACCTGTAGATATGGGTGGCATACAGCTTCAAGCTTTTCAAGATATAAGCAGTGACGGACCATCAGATGAGGACCCGTTTGACTGGGTAGATATTGTTGTAGAACAGGATACCATCGAGTCTATAGAGCTGAATCTAGTGGTTGGCGGCAAGGCCAACCTGGCAGAAGAAATGGGACACGGTACAGGACCAGAGGCGTCGGGAGCTGCTGCACCTTTTGGCGATTGGTCTGGCGAATGGACTTTGGTAACGGGGACTATGATCAGTCAGACTGAAGGGGCAGTACAAGTAGATTTTAGAGTAACTGACGCGACAGCCCCAGGTGGTAACAGATCTGAAGGGCGGACGACATTACCGGAGTTAGGCTCCTATCGATTAGAGGTACCTAGGGGTATGGGGTCACTGATTATCGAAGCTTTTCAAGATCTAGATAGGGACGGACCTACTGCCCAAGATCCCTGGGTCAGCGTTGAATTAGAAATAGGTGATGAGGATCGAATTGAGCAGGACTTTCAGATGATGGCCGGTGCAAGAGGTGTCCCTAGAGGGGACTCAGAGGGCACACCGTCTCCGTCGGAGAACGTATCTCCGACAGTGGCATCTCCGTTTGGTGACTTAGGTGATGATGTTGTGCAAATATCTGGATTGCTCGTATTCGATGATGGGTTCACCCCACCAGAAATTATTGATCTGGACCTCTTCGCACAAGATCCCACAGCTCCAGGTGGTCGATCGTTTCTGGGAAAGATCAAGGTCAGCTCAAGTAGCTTTTCTTTTTTCGCTCCAAGTGGATTTGGGATACTAGAAATTGATGCTTTTGGCGACATTGATGGTGACGGACCCACCCCAGGTGATCCGTTTGGGAGCGTTAGATCTATTAGTATAGAATCTGACGATATAGACGCTCTATCCATCCAATTACACTCCACAGGCGAGTAGTAAAAGTGTCTTGGAATAGATCTAAATCATAGTATTTACTTGGGAAAAGTTACCTAACTAGGTACACTCTCTTTAACTATTATTTTAAATACACATGTCGAAGGAGTAAGACTATGAATACTAAATCATTAGCAGGGGTGCTGCTTGGCACTACGGCTTTAGGGCTAATGGGTGCATTTTGTAGTCCAGGGGACTTCAAGTTAGACACAGCAGATACTGGCATTACCGCCCAGGATGATACAGGAGAGGTTTTAGAGCCTCTTTTTGACGGTACTATCGAGGGTAACATTAGAGTTGTCCTGTTTAGTATTGACGAGGATGGCGAGTATATCTACAAGGATTGGTCAGTTCACGACAATGACTGGCCGTTTGGAAATTTATGGGTTTATGGCTTCACTACAGATGAAGAGACTGGTGACGAAGAATTCTTTGATAGTGAGTCTATTCTAACTCCATCTCAAGATGGTAATAGCTACTCTCTCTCGGTAAAGACTGGTCAAACAGACTCTATCCGAGTTGGAGCACAGCTAGATTACTACGCTGACGGAATAATGGGGACCTGGGACCCTGTTGGAATTTATCCACAGGAGATATCAATTGATGATGGCACAACTGTTACAGGTGTAGACATCACCTTGTTGGCTTATTGGGCTCCAAACGACGGTAGTGGCTGGGGTGCAGATGGCTGGGGCTGGGGCTCTGGTGGCGGCGGAGGTCACTCGACAACAGGTGGCGGAAACGGTGACGGTACTACCAGTATATCAGGCGATATGGTTATCACTTATTCATACGCTGGTGGCGATGCCGCAGCGATGTTGATGAACGCTTCAAATGGTCAGGGACCATACAATAGCGACTTTGTAACTCCAGTAGCCGTTGGCGGTGGTGGAGAGGCTCCTTACAGCATGACAACCTGGGCAGATTATGGTGAGATGAATCTCATCGGCTGCCACGACTCTAACTACAGCCAGCTGATCGAGGCTTCTGATCAATGTGGTGCCTATATTACGGCTCCAGATGAAGACGGAAACCCGGTGAACGTAGCAGTAGAAGAGAACCTTGAGGATATGGACATTCAGATCCCTCTCGGTGATTATGAACTAGAGTTGGTACCGTTTGTTAGATTGTACGGTGAAGTAACTAGTGAGAGTGTACTGTATGCTGACTATCCAGCGGGTACATCTGTTCACATAGCAGCGTTGAAGTATCTGCCAGGTGAGGACGAAGTCCTTTCTGAGATGGAAGATGAAGCATATGACATAATCTCGTATGAATGGTCTGAAGTAGAAGTGGCGACGGGGCTCGAGTTCAACCTTGCTGTACCAGCGAACACAATCGTTTATCTTGTGGCTTACGCCGACGAGGATAACGATGGTATTGTTGCTGAGCTAGATGAGGCTAAGGCTCATGGTGGAAACGGTGATCACGGTCGCGTGCCGACAGGCTCATCCTCTCAAGAGATGGGCATGATTCTGAACCCAGAGGTGTTCGTACCGTAGGTTACCACCAGCTATACAGTAAAGTTATGAAAGGGGAGCCTAATTGTAGGCTCCCCTTCTTTCTTTTGGTGGAATCTATGACATCACCAAGACGTTTGACTCTTCAACATGTGATATAGAGTTTCATCGATTTAACTCTAGGAGAATAGAGATGACCCGCCATTTGAGCCTAATTAGTATTGCTCTACTTCCATCCGTAGTTTGGGCTGGAGCAACAGTATCATCAGAACGACGAGTTACTAGAAACCGCGGGGCGGTTAGCTGGAGTGGACATTCAGCAATAGATAATAATCCCGCTACGGCGTGGATGGTTCCTGGTGAAAGTTCTAACACTGGTGAGCACATCACTATTCAGGTGCCTAAGGGCAACGTCAACGGAGTAGCCCTCTGGGCTGGGTTCGGTCAAGATGAGACGACGTTCGCTGATTATGCCAGACTTCGCAATGTTAGAATAGATGCCCTTTGTTGCGAAGGCGACGATAACATGGTCACAGTCTCAACCACTACTGTTGAGCTAGCAGACGAGAACAGCTTACAATTTATTGATCTTGAGGATTTCCAGATTGGAAACGAAATGGGCTTTGGTGGCCTCATCAAGTTTACTGTAGAGTCTGTCTACGAAGGAAGGGATTATACCAACTTCGCAGTCTCAGAGGCGCGAGTGGTGATGGTGGAATTTGATCTACCTGCATATTCTATCCCAGAGTCCACAGGCGACGACATTGATCACCTTTCTGATCAGCTAAACGACGGTAACCCGCGCACCTACTGGACATCCCCAGTCGAGGGGGCCGCTATTGGGGTTCGCGCAGGTGGTTACGGGCTGTCGAGTGTCGGAATTCAATCAGGTCCAGCATCTCACGCGCGTCCAAAACGAGTGAGGATCACCGCTAATAATCGTATTGTTGAGCATGACCTAGAGAACAACGACGACGTACAATTCGTCGAGGCTCCATCAATTACTGGTTACAACGGCTCCGCTTGGGGCACCGTAAATATTGAGATTTTGGAGGTCTACCCTGGAAGTACTGCTGCAGAAGTGGCTATTGCCGAGATCTCCTTGCGAGCGACGAACTTCGACGGCTTCTAGAGTGAGCTCTAAATCAGAGCTTCAAATTGTTCTAGGTCGCTAATTAGAGGAGTTATGGCTAATGACCAAGCCTCAGGGGTCGTTAAGTCTAACCCCAAGTACTTCATAGAGAGCTCCTCTGCGGTCATCCAGCCCGTGTCACAAAGAAGGGCGTCGTACTTTGTAGCCCATCCTTCTGGGTCTGCTGTGACCTGTGCGTAGACCAGTCTAGAGAAGAGGTATCCAAACGAATACGGGAAGTTGTAGAAGCTTCTGCCACCCATGTGGAAGTGCAATTTTGAGGACCAGAAGGTAGGGCTCCAAGTTTCAAGAGCGTCACCAAACCACTCTTTTTGGCACTCGACCATTGTCTGATCTAGTGTGTCAGCATCAAGGGGACCGTTTTTGCGAAGCTCGTGTAGTCGTTTCTCAAAAGAGAACCTAGCGGGTATATCCATCAGAAAGCTCATCGCTGCCGACAGCCTAGCGTTTAATATGGCGAGCTTCTCTTTATCGTCAACGGCGCCCTTAAGAGCTGCATCTCGAACAACGCTCTCAGCAAATGTTGAAGCGGTCTCAGCGAGGGTCATTGGAACCATCTTCATTGCTGCGGGCAGATCTCGCATGGCTTCGTTGTGGTAAGCGTGCCCTAACTCGTGAGCGAGGGTTATTGTCGAGGTGAAACCACCTCCGTGAGTCATAAAGATTCTAGACTGCTTGGCTATTGGCAAAAACGCACACCATCCACCTTGCCTCTTGTGTGAGCGATCTTCGGCTTCTATCCACCCGCCTTCAAAGGCGTTGCTTGCTAAGTTATACAGGGCCTTGCTCGAACCTTTGAAGTTTTCTAGAACGAACTCTTTAGAGTTGTCCCATGTATGAGTGGTGGCGAACCTTCCCAAAGGTGCCCTTAGGTCTTGAAAACCCAGCTTGTTTAGCCCTAGAGCCTTTGCTTTGGCGTTAAGATATCGCACCATCATGGGTCGCCCAGAGGCGATGGCCTCCATCATGGCGTTGAGTGTTTTTTCGGACATTCGACATGATGAGAGAACGTCGGCCAGTGGGCTAACTTTTCGCATTTCATTTAAGGTTTGACGGGTGCCCGTAATATGGGTGAGACCTGTTGCCCAAAGGTCGCGATCCTTACTCCATGCAGCGCTGTAAGCATCAAAGAGAGCCTTTCTCTCGTCAGCGTTGGCACTCTTGTTCATTCTGTTGAATGTTTGGGCAGGGGAAAGTTTCTCCCCGTTGTAGTCCACCTCTAGTTTACCTGACTGGGTCGAATAAAGAGTTCCCCATGCCATTATACCGTCTGTAGACAGGCGTTCAGCCAGGTCTTGTTCTGCTTTAGGCAGGAGAACATTACGCTGGGCTCTGACGTTGTTGAGCCCAAGGCGAATCGAGGCGAGAGAGGGGTGGGATACCAGTGTATCGTAGGCGTCTTGGTCACCAAATGCTAGGAAGTCATCAATAGGCACCTTCGCGCTAGAGATGTTCGACCAACACTGCATTAGCCTCGATTCTGTGTGCTGTGCTTTTTTGTCTTTGGTATCGGCGCAGGTGTGACAGTGGGTAAAAGTCCAGAGCTCGTGCAGCCGCTTTTCAACTGCAAAGATGTCGCCAAGCAACAGCGCCCAAGTGTCCGTATCAGATGGTAAAGGTAGCTCTTCAGAGCGTACTTTGAGTCTGTCTACATCTCCCCGAAGTGCGTCAAAGTCTGCCACAAAAGAGTTATCAGTTACGCCGTTTTTATAAACGACGGCCATATTCCAAGTAGGTGCATTTGTCATGGCATACATGTAACAAGGTTTGTGATTAGGAGTTGCTCACCCTTTCCGGATTTCATGGTAGTCGGTGTCGGTGTTTCCGGTCTAGACATTGTGTTTCGCACGTCCCAATATGTTCTCAACCTTAAGTATTGCCTTAATATCTGTAAAATACTCCAATCCGAGTGGTGTCTTTGATTGGTCAGGCACCATATTTTAGCCCGGTTCTTGAAACTTTGAATTCGCCCTAAAAAACTACTCATGATACCCATTGCACTAATGAAAATAGAGAGAGGATACGCCACGTGAGACTTCCATTATTATTACCCATTTTTTCAATGAGCTTAGCTGGCTGTGATGCGACCATGTTTAAGACAGGGTTTGATCCTGTTGAGCCAGCCGTGATGTATACGGCCACAGATATTGTTGAGGCACCAGCTCCAGAGGGAGCCCTCAGTGTTGTGACATACAACATCAAGTATGGCGGTGCCAGAATCACCTTCTTTTGGGAGTGTGGCGATCGCTACAACATGACCACAGATGAGGTTCTAGTGAACATGGAGGGTTTGGCTGATATCGTGCGAACGATAGACCCAGACATATTGATGCTTCAAGAGGTCGACGTTGAGTCTAACCGCAGTGCCTATGTAGACCAAGTACAGTTTCTATTAGACAACACAGATCTAAATTACGGCGCATATGCATCTCAGTGGAAGTCTGATTATATACCGACCGATGGTTTAGGTCGCACTGATTCTGGAGTCGCAACACTGTCGAAATGGCGACTGATGGACGCCGAGAGAGTGGCTTTACCACTTCAGGTAGATCAGTCTTCATTGGTTCGTTATTTTTACCTTAAACGGGCGATCTTACGCGCACAGGTGGAGGTCCCTGGTCTAGACAACTTCTGGTCTGTAAACACACACTTAGAGGCTTTCTCTGATGATGGAACCAAACCTACTCAGATAGGACTTTTAGTTGATGAATTGATGAACCTTGACGCATCAGGTGCAACGTTTGTTGCTGGTGGTGACTTTAACTCGCTTCCACCAGGCTCTGAGGTTTTGAAGGAGTTTGCTGATGAGTGCACGGATGGTTTTGCAGGTAAAGGCGACAACTATGAGGGCGAAGAGGAGTTTTTAGACGATCTATTTGATAATTTTTCTTCGGCCATGCCTGTTGATGACTATGCGGCAGATAATGCAGCTTGGTTTAGCTTTAGTGGAGATGGGGTAGAGTGGACCCGCACCCTTGATTACCTATTCACAAACGCCACCTGGGTAGAGGATAGTGGCTTAGTTCACCAGGACGTCGAACAGGGTGGGACTGAGACTATTCAGTGGTCAGATCACGCTCCGATATCCGCGGCGTTGGAGGTGGGACAATGAGCGCTATAACCAATAATCTCGTCGTAGGGCTGATCTTTGGCTCCTTTGTAACAGCAGCCGTAGCTTCACCCTTTGATACATCAACCGCTGAGATCTTGGATGCGGGTGAGTTTTCTGTGGGGGTCTTTGCGCCGTTGACGTATGGAATATCCGATGACCTACAGGTCTCGACACACCCTATTTCTGCCTACTGGAACGGTAACTTTGCGTTGAAGAAGGCGTGGGGATCGAGTGGTGATTGGAGCTTTGCGTCGCGCCATGGTTTTAGCTATCCTACTCGGCTGTTGTCGGCGTTTGCTCGAGAGGGAACAGGCGGTATATTGGCCCCAGACCTAGTAATTCCGCACATTGTAGCAATGGACACACGGGGAATGATGACGCGTGATATGGGCGAAAGCACTCGCTTTACGCTAGGTGCCAGAGTGACCCTGGCCGCATCTTTTGGTGAGTCAGAGTGGGGGTCTATTGACATGCCACTTGTCTACTCCCGAACAGCAGCGCTTCACAATGGTGTGTCGATGAACGTCTCGGCCGTTTTCGACGGTGAATTTACAGACTCTACCTCGTGGCTCAGCTCTACTACTGCTTGGTATCTACCAGGAACAGTGGGGGTTTGGTCTTTGGAGCAGACACTCGCAGCGGCATGGGAGTCCGCCGGTGGTTTCTCAGCACAGCTGGGCACCATTTTTGTTGTGGGCGGCTATGATTACGGTACAAACTGGCATCTGCTTCCTAAATTTGACTTGGGGTGGCGCTTTTAGTGGAAGGCCCCCAGGAAAACAGAGATAAACTGGAGTCGACCTACAGGTCAAAAGCACCTGATGAATTCTATGTTTTAGCCCCATCAAAGCTCGTGATTATGTTGGTCGCGACAATGGGGATCTACTCCATTTATTGGTTTTATCAGAATTGGATGAGACAGAGGCACAAGCATAACGAGGACATCTGGCCTCTGGCTAGGGCGCTGTTTGCGATCTTCTTTGCGCATAGGCTGTTTCGTAGGATCGATATTTGTTTGAGCGAGTCGACGAAAGGGTCAGAAGGAGAGACCTTCGTATGGGGACCAATGAGCACTGCGACTCAATACGTAGTTTTAGCCGTTCTTTCATCTGTCATAAATAGGCTTTCTGTAGGGGTGGGTGGCGACGCCGTCTTGGATTTGCTGTCGATTATTGTGATGATTATCTCTTTCTGGTTCCTAAATACGGCCCAAGAGGCAATAAATTTCGCCCTAGGCGACCCAGAAGGCGCCTCGAATAGCGCCTTTTTGTCCAGAGACATCTCATGGTGTATTATTGGCGGCTTTTTGTGGCTGCTAACGATCCAAGCGCTCTTGAATCCAGTCGCAGTAGAGCTATAAGTTCAGCTTCTGCGTCTAAAAATCAAGAGCCCAAATAGTGAAATAAGTGAGACTAGAGCGTTAGATGCTCTACCCTTGGTGGCTGTAGTACACCCACAGGTAGCAGTTAGTTCGCACTGCTCTGTGAGGCGTGTCGTTGTTAGAGCGGGTTCCATGAAGATCGCCGAGATGTCGGCGTTGTCGCCCTCACCCGAGAGGTAAATAGCCCCGCCGTCGAAAGAGAAAGCCACAGCCTCCCCGTTAGGATCCACGACTGTTGGGATACTACTAGGAGGTCTTGTAAGCATCTCTTCTACACCGCTATCACCCTCGAATAAGAACAGATAACTGTCAGTCCTTAAAACAAGCATTCGACCGTCAGGAGATATGGATGCCCCACCTATCGCCGATTCCGTTACGGATGTTAGCTCGAGAGTTGCGATTTGAGAAGCCATGAGAGGGCTGTCTTCGGAGTTTGGAAGATGTGGACCACTGATGCGATATACCTCAGCAAGAAAGTCAGTAGTCTTTTCGAAGAGGAAAATGTCCAGAGTGTCGGGTTCAACGACCATCGCCTCGAAGTCGATGAAGCCGCGAGGTGTTGTGAACCAGATTTCTATTGGAGCCTCTGTCTTTGATCCAAATGTACCTGTAAGAGGTTCAGGCACGATCAAGATCAGACCGTGTTCACGGTCATTACTGTCGTCACCGGTGTCGGCGACAAAGAGGCATGAACATGCGTCGGCTATATCTGGACAGGGTGCGCTGGAGAGATCTTCCCAGTCATAGTTCTCAACTCCATCGATCCAGAGTCGATCTACGTCAGCCCCATCCTCGCCAATAGCAAACAAAATAGGATCAGGGCTATCGTTAATGCCCCACATAAGACCAGGTGTAACACCGCTGGATGCTAGCCCAGAGAGTTCATCTAAAGCGCTTGCTTCTAACTCTCCGATCACCTCTGGTTCAGACCAGAGGGTAACGGCTAGGCTCGGTGAGGACAGGAGTAAGATGGTAAGCATTGTTTTAAGATACAGCCTTTGTCATTTGTACACACGCTCTTTTTTGTGCTACTCCTATCGAGCACAAAATTTGCGGAGTCTCATTGCTGATAGCCTTCAAAAGATCACCAGGGCGTACAATAGTTGCCACATTGGCTCTAGCCGCTCTTATTGGTTTAGCGTTTATGACCCCAGGTAGAGCTGGGTTTCAAGGGTTCGGGATTGTACGTGCATCTCAGACATTCTCTTTTAGCAGCGACGGACCTGGCCGATATTTGTGGGCTGTAACCGATGGATCAGGTGCAGGAGACGAGTCAATTGTTGAGCAGCGTGTCTTACAATTCGATAGAGCTGATCGCTTTGAACTACATCTCGCCGAAGGGTTAGTTGATGGTTCAACTATCAGTCAAGGGCAGC
>CAWVYO010000036.1:0-19377 GCA_963934385.1 uncultured bacterium | reverse complement strand
TCTTCAGGCTTTGGAGGTCGTCTTTGGAGAGGGGCTGTTCTTTGCTCATGACCTAAGGCATCACCACTTCCCTTGGCGCTATTGGGCTGCCTCAGAGTGGAGTTTATTGAACGTTCCTCTCTGGGCGCCAATGGTGGGAAACGGGTTCCCTCTAATGGCCGATGCTCAGACAGGCGTCCTATATCCACCGAATGTAGCCCTCGGAGCTATTTTTCCCGCACATATCGCGCTATCCGTAAGCCTCTTGGTTCACCAGTGGTGGGCAGGGCTAGGCATGTGGCTATTTACAAAACGCCTAGGACGTACGCAAATTGCGAGTGTGATGGCAGGGGTGGCGTTCGCGCTCTCTGGTTTTTTTGTCACCCACTTTACCTATGCGGGAATGATTCAGGCTGCTGCATGGCTGCCGTGGGGTGGTGCAGCCATACTCTCGATTACCAAGGCAGAGGCGACAGCGAGGGCTAGGGTTGGCGCCATGGCTGGCTGGGCTGCAGTCGTTGGCATGATTTTAACGGCTGGGCATCCCCAGGTAGCTGCGATCGGTCTACTGGGGTGTGGTTGGGTCTACGTACTCTACTCCAGAGGTATGATGCAGCGGGCGCTGGTTGGCGGAGGTTTACTACTCGGGGCGCTGGCTGCATTACCACAATTATTGGCATCCCTAGAGCTTTCAGCGCACTCTGCGAGAACAGGTGGCGTTGACGATGGGTTCGCCTCTATGGGGGCTCTACCACCGCAAGAGCTATTAAATATCGCCCTACCTCGTTTTTGGGGGTGGGAGCGGCCAGCCGATATTGCGCTCACATATGTTCATAAGGGCTCCCTATATTTTGGTACGGGAGAAAACCACTGGGAGAACGCATTTTATTTGGGCATACCCATCTTACTTCTGGCGGTATGGGCGCTCTTCCAGAGAGCTAACCGTGGCTGGTCGCTGCTGGCAGTGGTGTCTCTCTTATTGATGTTAGGAAACCTCACACCTCTTTACAGTGTCATTAGAGTGCTGCCGGGATTCGAGTATTTCAGATTCCCTGCGAGGTTCTCTCTCCTAGTCACCTTTGCCATGATTGTGTTGGCCTCTAACGGGTTGGACGACATTCTGGATAGAGGACCAGGTCTAGGGGAAAACCGCTTTTTTAAAGTGGTCTTAGGCTTGATTGCTCTGTTTGTTTTTGGGTGTACGGTGGCATGGCTGTTTCTAAGTTCGAAGGGGGATGCCCTCGTTTCAGTTTTGTCCGGTCCAGATCCAGACCCAGACTTTATTGTACGAGTGGAGGGTCTAGTTAACGGTCTCGCAGATAGCACAACTCCCTGGGGGGTAAGTGTCTTGTGGCCAGCGCTTCTTGCGTTGGCGACCCTCTGGCTAATCTCTATAAGGCGAGCCAGAGTGACCCCGTCTCTTGCAGGGCGGTTGATCCTATTGTTAGTTGTAGTTGACCTCACGCTCTTTGGCGCCGATTACAACCCGTCAACCCCTAGCGACGAGGTCAGCGAGATTAGCCGTACTGGGCGTATTGTGACTGCCGAGGGCGGGCTTTACCGAACCGCTTCAGTTGACCGTGTTCAGTCTCCAGACTTAGATGGCGAGCTGTTGTCAGCATCTCTGGGCACTGTCTGGGGGGTGAATGACGTAATAGTTCTCTCTCCATTGTTAATGCCGAGGAATGAGCGATTGTTGGCGGCATCAGGGCTGGATGTGGGTATGGACCACGGACCTAGCAAAGCTCAAGATCTTTCGGATAATTTCTCTATCTCAGAGCGAATGGGGGTTCGCTGGTTCACATCGGTACACAGGCTTGCTCACCCATCCCTCGATTTAGTCTCTAATGAGGATGGAGTCCGATTATATAGGAACCCAGATGCTCCAGAGCGGGCCTATTTTTCATCTTGTGTGGCTCGTGTCGGGGATGAGGATACGGCGTTCTCTAGGCTTATTGCTGAGGATGACCTATCGATAGTTGTTGTAGAGTCAGATTCGCCCTCTGAGCCTGATCCTGACTGTGGCAGCGAAGCTGTAGTGGAGATCACTACATTTGAATCCCATGACGTTGAGATCTCGGTGACAACTGAATCTGAAGGTGTTCTGGTGTTGGCAGATACGTGGTACCCCGGCTGGAGCGCGAATATAGATGGGTCACCAACCGAGATCTTACGTGCAGATGTTGCATTTAGGGGTGTGGAGGTTCCCGCGGGGGAACACATTGTTCGGTTCACTTATGAGCCGTTCTGGGCTGGGACCTTACGTTGGGCAGGGGTTGCTTGGGCTTTCATCTTCATGATGCTAATAGCTCCCGTTTCCTACGGAAAACTTGGCTCGCAAGATGGGGAGAGTAGATGACAACTTGGACTGTCGGACAGCTAACGCAAGAGATTAAGGGGCTGTTAGCAGAAGAGCTGGGTCAGGTGGCTGTGGAGGGTGAGATCAGTAAGCTGGTTTTCGCTAGATCGGGGCACTGGTATTTCAATCTCGTCGATTCCGATGCCTCTTTGAACGCCGTTATTTTTCGAGGTACAAACTCGCGCATGAATTGGGAGCCACAGGAGGGGGACAAAGTCCTGGCGGTGGGCTCTGTTGACGTCTACGCGCCCATGGGGAAATACAGCCTGATCGTGCGCAGAATGGAGCCGTCAGGCTCAGGTGCACGGGCTAGGGCGCTGGAGCAGTTAAAGGCAAGACTTCAAGAAGAGGGGCTCTTTGACGAATCTCGCAAGGTTATGCCACCATGGCTACCTAAGGCTATTGGGGTTGTGACTTCTCCAACAGGCGCAGCCCTACAAGATATCATCAATGTCTTGGGCAGGAGGTTTCCGTCTATACCTGTTTTTCTCTCTCCGTGTAGGGTGCAGGGCGACCAGGCGGCGGGTGAGATAGCGAGCGCTATTAGACTGCTGAACGATCACGGGCGATGCGAGCTCTTGATCGTTGGTCGGGGCGGTGGTTCGGTAGAGGATCTATGGGCTTTCAACGAAGAGGAAGTTGTGCGGGCAATCTCGGAGTCGTCAATACCGATTATTTCAGCTGTGGGTCACGAGACAGATACCAGTTTGTCGGATTTGGTGGCTGATGTTCGGGCTCCCACACCCTCAGCTGCGGCGGAGTTGGCGGTACCAGAGTACGCTTCGCTAGTCTTTACGGTTGAGCAGCTCTTCGATCGTCTTGGTGTGGCAGTTGGGCGGGAGATAGGCTCAAAACGCGACTCCGTGAAAGGTCTCCGCTTATTGCACCCAGGGGCTCGGCTCAAAGAGCAACGTAGGAGGCTCTTGGCCTGTCAGGCTCGGCTCTTGGTCTCAGGGATATCTTCGCAAGAGCGCTCAAAATCTTCTCTGGCTCAACTGACTGGCAAGCTCCACGCTCTTTCGCCCTTGGCTGTTCTCTCCAGAGGTTATTCCATCACTACAATGGGGGGGCAGGTTGTAAAGCGAGCCGAGACACTCACGCTTGGTGATGAGATAAGTGTGAGGTTGGCAGGTGGCAGTATCTCCGCGAAGGTCCTTTAGGAGCCCTCCTTCGCTATCTTGGCGCGTGTCTGCCCTTCTTCTGACAGGCGATAATGAAAATCACCCATCGCTGTAACCGAGGCGCGTAGCACCAGTTTTTGCTCCTTAAGAGAACCAGCTCACGTTCTTTCCGTTTTCAACGCGCAAGTGTGAAGAGCTTTTTCTTGTTCCTTTGGTCGCACTGCGACGACGCCGGTAATACCGGTGCCGGTCACATTTGTATGTTCGTCAGGTAGTTTTAGCTGCTTAGCCGACGCGGTGTTCTCACAAATTTACCACCTCACGGAGTGCATCGATGTGGGCATGAAATGCCTTGCGTCCCTTAGAAGAGAGTGAGACCCAGGTTCGGTCACCGCCAAACTCCTTGCGCTTGTGAATGACGATATACCCAGCATGCTCGAGGACTTTAAGGTGCTTAGAGAGGACCGAGTTGCTCACATCGAGCTCATTTTTTAGTACGCGGAACTGTAACTCTAAGGGTCCACTGAGCAGCGCACAGATTCTGAGCCGGTTTGGCGCGTGGATAATCTCGTTAAGGGTGTTCTCAGTCATCTTTGGGCTCGATAGCGGGCACGATCCCGGCGGGATAGCGGTGCATACTGTAGACGACCATCACAAACGAGAGGACAGCACAAGCGTGTGGAGCGTATGTGAGTCCTAATAGGCGAAGATGGCGAGCTGCAAATATCGGAACTACGGATGCCGTGGCTACACCGACGAAGAACTTCAAGGACCGGCTGTCTCTGGGTACAATGGGTAGCTTGATGCCCAAGAGTCGAAAGGTGTAGGTGTAGAGGAGCAGACCAAGGACGGAACCGATAGCCCCTATTACCATCGCCATCGCCCAATCGTTTTCGTGCTCGGTCATACCGTAGCCCATGGTAATGCTAGCTTGGCACGCCCCCATAAAGAGGGTGAGCAAGAGTGTCGGTCGATATTGTTCTGAGAGTCGGCTGCCAAACTCTTGAATGTCTTTAAGGCTCTGTTTGGCGCCCTCAATCTCGGTAGGTGTTTGAATGATGTCCATGGAATGACCTCTTAGTGCTTAAGTTGCCAACCATATAGCACGTACTTTCCATAATGGAAAGTACGTACTTTCCACAGTGGAAACTAACTTGCACAACCGTGTGCAAAACACACGAACTGCGCACGATATGGGGTCTGTAACCCTCAGAACTTACTCAGAGCGACGTCGACTATTAGGTCCTTTTGTCTGCTTTGAGGTCGGAGAAAAAGAGTTTGACTCTGGTAGCCTGATAGTGAACCTTGCGCCGGCTCCTAGGCGAGCCGACACCTCTATCTCTCCCTCGTGAGCCCTAATAATTCGCTGGCAGATTGGTAACCCTAATCCTGTCCCTCCAGACTTTGTTGTAAAGAATGGGATGAACAGCTTGTCTATGTCGTCCTTGGCGATTCCTGGTCCGTTGTCTTTCACAGAGATCTCAATAGCGGGTCTTCCCCTAACTAGCTGTCCCTGCATTCTGCTCCTCTTGGTCGTGATGGTTATACGACCTTCGGTTAGGTCTTTGCCCTGCCTATGATCAATGCCCACGCCCATGGCTACTGCCTGCACCGCATTTCTGACGAGGTTCATTATTACCTGATTGATCATCGTGGCGTCAGTGGGACACATAGGTAGTCCGCCACCGAGCTCCTCCGAAATGACTAGGTCTTCGTTGCCCTCTTCTGCGCGAACCAGTGCCAGAACGTGACACACGATCGCGTTTATCTCGGTTGGTTCTGGGGAGATCTCAAAGGGTCGAGCGTATGTTAGGAAGTTTTGAACGACCTCATTTAATCGATTTACTTCGCTGATTATTACCTCGAGGAATTCATTGGCAGGTTCTGAATCGCCTATTGTCTGGAGAAACTGGGCAGCGCCCTTTATGCCAGCTAATGGGTTCCTGATCTCGTGAGCGAGACCGGCGGACATGGTGCCCAATGCGGCTAAACGGTGCTGCTCTTTAATGGTTTCAAAGTCGTGAAGGTTCTCTAGCACAACAGCGGCGTGAGCCATCAGTTGGCAGAGTCGGGAGATCTCGTCTTGGCTGAGTCCCACTATGTCGGTGGCTTCTCGAATCGCGAGCCAGCCGAGAACCAAGTCACCGGACATCATTGGCGTCACAATGTCGCAGTTCATGGCGTCCATTGTTCGCAGCCTTGCCGAAGCAATCTCTGCTGACTTTGATGCCCCACGCATTTTAGCGAGGTCTTGGCGAATATAAACGGGGATTCCTCTAATAAAGCCCTCTACAAAAGGATTCATGGCTACAGACCTGAGGGGTAGTTTGTCTCCAGCAGTACGATAGTCGAGTAGCTGCATGTTCTGACGATCTGTGTCGTGTACGTAGAGGGCAACAGAGCCAAATCTACCGGAGCGGTTGAATTGCGTCGTGATTCTTCTCGCGAGGTCGTCTCTTGAGATTACCCTTGGTAGAGCTCGGTCTAGCTCTACCATTGCGAGTGTTAACTGATGACCGCTTCTGTTGAGGCTACGTGCGATTGTTGGTTGTACCCATGCGCGGAAGGGTTCATATGCGAAGATAAATAGCACTCCAACTAAGAACAGTTGGTAGCCCTCGTAAAGCGCTGTTTTTGTTTCGCCGAGCCAGAATATAAGGATGGCTTGGATACCGACCAACAAAAGGCCAGATGCAGCGACTGTCGCTATCTTGGCTATAATCTCATGTAGGTCTAGTAGTCTCTCTAGGGTGAGGACTTGGCTTAGAGAGTAGATCAGGATCGCAGCACACAGGGCACTAATAGGGGGTAATCCACCCTGTAGAGCCCACGACCGTGCATTGAAATTCAGTTGTGCTAGGTCAATGGAATCCTGTCCAGCACGTGCCAGCTCCTCAAAGATCGACGGTATAACCGCCATGCTTATTAGAATGAGTAGGTATCTAATTCTAGAGCGTTCAAGGGGGCGATTAGAGGCTTGGTGCATCTGCCAGAGGCGGTATAGTACCAGTCCAAAGGCGGAGTAAATAAGGGTGCCAAGTAGCCCCAACGGCCACTTAGATTCGTTGCCGTCACTGTTTAATACCAAATCTGCGGCGACACACAGGATGGTTACTGTCGGTGTCATTACCCAAAGGCGCCGAATCAGTCTTTGGTTGTCAAAGGATTCCAGTGGGAAAAAGTGATCTAAAAACCGCATCGTGGCGATTGGCAGGAACGCTGAAAAACAAGCGAACGCGAGATAGATGTAAGGGATTCCGGGAGCTAGGTGCAGTGAGAACGAGATGTAAGCGAGAGACATCAGCGAGGCGAGTAGGAAAAAATCCTTTCGCACCCTTTCTGTTGGGTCTTCGCGATAGGCCTTGATGCCGAGGTATCCCGACATGGCCGCAACAAGTAGGTAGATTAGAGCGCTCACAAACCCAACATATCTTCTTCAGAGCGTATATGATCATCCCATGACAAAGCTATTGAGAGAGATCCCCTCTGTGGATCAGATTATTCGAGGAATTTCACTAGCCAACTACCCCCAAGAAGTATTGGTTAGGGCGGCGCGTTTGGTGTTGTTACAGCTTAGGTCTGATATAAAATCGGGTAAAGTGACCGAGATTCCAGATGTCGAGAGGGCTGTGAAGTTGGAGGTCGAAACGAGCTCTCGCTGTAAGCTGCGAAGAGTCGTTAACGGGACTGGTATTGCGCTACACACGAACCTAGGGCGCGCCCCTCTCCCCAAGGTGGCTGTGGAAGCTGTGCACGAGGTTGCTTCAGGGTACTGCAATCTAGAGTACGATCTTGGATCAGGCAGGCGAGGCGGTCGACTTGACGGCGTGCGCGAGGCGCTAGTTCAGCTGGTCGGATGTGAGGACGCAGTTGTTGTAAACAACAATGCTGCAGCCGTTTTGCTTGCCTTGTCAGCCCATGCAGCGGGCTCTGAAGTGATCGTATCTAGAGGTGAGTTGGTTGAGATAGGCGGCTCTTTTAGAATCCCAGAGGTGCTGGAGATGTCGGGGGCAAAGCTGGTGGAGGTTGGTACTACAAATAGAACCAGAGCCTCGGACTATGAGCGCGCAATAACGGAAAATACTTCCATACTTCTCAGAGTACACCCCTCCAATTTTCGGATTTCTGGATTTACGGAGAGACCGGAGATTTCGGACTTAGCGGCACTTGGCGTACCAGTTTTGGATGATCTAGGTAGCGGTGCGTTGGTTTCATTGTCAGATGAACCGGTTGTGTCGAAGGCACTGGATGAAGGTGCAACCGCTGTCACCTTCTCAGGTGACAAGCTTCTAGGTGGTTCACAGGCCGGGATAATTTGTGGTTCAGCACAGTTTGTGGAGAAATGTCGCGCTCATCCACTCTATAGGGCATTGAGAATCGATAAGTTGGCACTAGTAGCCTTAGAAGCCACTCTCCGGCTATATGTGGCGGGAAAAGCGTCTGAAGTGCCAGTAATTGCCATGCTCAGCAACAGTGGAGTGGTGGCAGCAGAGAGTCTACTTGAGGCATTGGAAGCAGCTAAAATAAGTGCAGAGATAGTCTCTGAGTCAACATTTACAGGTGGTGGTGCGCTGCCGGATGCTCCAATTGAAACAAAAGCCGTCGTCATTCACACAGACTCCGCTGAGGCGTTATCTGCATGTTTACGCTTGCAATCTACTCCAATCATTGGGAGAATTAGCAAAGAGCGCTTTATGATTTACCCTTTAACCCTCATTGGAGGCGACTTAGAGCGCGTTGTCTCCGGCTTAGAGGTTGCATTAATGGCTCTGACGGGCAAAGAGTAAGCTCATAATGGCAGGTTTTTACGAGAGATTGGGGCTAACGCCCGATTCAGGCACCGAAGAATTGGTATTGGCGTACCATAGAGGGTTGGCTGTTTTGGTGAAGAAGCTGCGCAAGGCCAAGTCAGCAGCAGCCGATACCGCTGCATTAGAGGCCGACCGCTATGCTTTGATGGAGGCGTATTCTGTAATCGCAGATCCGGTTAGGAAGCGCCGCTACGACCACTATCTTCGAGTAGAGGGGCAAGATCTACCAAGGGATCCCAGTGAGTTTTGGCAACTAGTTCAAGGCGGTATGGTTGAGCCTTCCGCGTCAGCTGCGCTCGATGTGATTAGGGCTATTACCTCATTACAGGTTGGGGAGTCCCTGTCGGACAAAGTGAATACACAGAGTCCGCCTGCTGAGTCTGTTGAATCATTAGCCGATTATCCATCACCAAATATTGTGCAGAAAGATCCTCTGACCGAATCCCATTCTGAACCTGAATTTACGTTTGAGAGTGAGCCAGTTGAGTCTACAGAATCCCCCGTTGGACCACTGTTTGACACTAAAGAGTCCGATTTTTCGGCAGACGAAGAGACCGCGTCGCGGTTTGAGACCACGGCTTCAAGGCTACTAAAGGGTGCTGCCCTTAAGGCAGCAGTAGAGAAGGGGATTGCCAGCGTATCTAGTTTTTCTTTGCCAGCTGCAATCTCAGCGGCAAAACAAGGGGTTACCGGAAAGGGTAAGTCAGTGTCTGGCCCAGAGCTTGAACGACTCCAATCTGAGCTAGGGCTAGATGGCCGATATATAGCCTCAGTGAGAGAGGCGATGGGGATATCCATAGATCAGGTGGCTGAATCTACGCGAATATCATCTAGATACCTTCAGGCGATCGAGACCAATGCATTTGATAGGTTGCCATCAGCCATTTTTGTGAAAGGGTACCTAAGAGAGATATCTAGGGTCTTAGACCTCGACAGTGACCAATTGGTTGAGGGTTATTTGACTCTCTACACGCGATCCCGTGATTCATAGCCCCGGAACATCACCAGTCGTTATCGAGGTTGGATTTAGATCCCCTAGGCTCGACAAGCTTCTGGCTCAACACCTAGAGGGGCATTCTAGAGCTGAGATTCAGCGTCTTATCTCCGAGGGTGCAGTAACTGTGGATGGCAAACTCTGTCGCCCCTCGTTTAAGCCTTCTGCTGGCGCCGTTGTAAAGATAGTTATCCCCGATACTAAGGACACCTCCTTGAAGCCCGAGGACCTCGCCTTAGACATTATCTATCAAGACGACGATATGGTTGTCATAAACAAGCGAGCAGGGATGGTCGTTCACCCCTCTAAGGGTCACTATTCGGGGACTCTTGTGAATGGTCTGCTACACGCTCTGGCCGGGCTTTCCACTATCGGAGGCGAAGAGAGACCCGGCATCGTTCACAGGCTGGACAAAGGTACTAGCGGGTTGATGGTAGTGGCTTGTAACAACGTCGCTCACTCCAACCTTCAGGCACAGTTCGCCGACCATTCAGCTGGTCGCAGGTACTATGCGCTGACATTGGGGGCTCCAGATTTGGATGGTGGAGTTATCCGCTCAACTCTGGGGCGCGATATTCGGGATCGAATGAAGTACTCGTCAGGTGAGAAGGGCAAATTGGCCGTAACTAATTGGCGAGTGAAAGAGCGTTTTGGCTCTTCACCGCGTCCAGGAAAGAAGAAGCAGTGGTGGGCTAGCCTGTTGGAGTTCAAGCTTGAGACGGGTCGTACGCATCAGATTAGGGTGCACTCGCTCGAGATGAGCCATCCCGTTCTGTGTGATCCACTCTATAAAACCCGCCGTCAACCACCGGTCCATGTTCATGAAATGTTGAGTGGTATTGACCATCAACTACTACATGCGTATCGTTTAGATCTCACCCACCCAAAAACAGGTGAGCGGCTCACTTTTGAAGTAGAGCCGCCCACAGATTTTCAGACTGTACTAGAATTTTTTAGAGCTTAGTTACAGGCTGTATTTTGGGATGGATCGATGTCGACATCGATCATTAGGTTTGGTTTAGCCACTACATTGCTTGCTGTAGCATCGAGTAGTAGGCAGTCTAGGCTTGAGTCTGATGGGCAGGGTTCGCATGAGACCCCGAATAGAGCGACTGCATCACACAGCCTTCCGAATCCATCCAGCTCAATTTCGCCGTCGAGGTATGTGGTTAGGTGCAAGTTGTCTATTGAGTCGCCTTGATTTACGAAGCTGCCCTCAAAGACTAGCTCTTCAAGGCTAACTCTCTCAGAGCCGACTTCCATTACGGTAGTAGCAGGTCCAGCAGAGAAGAACGGATTCGAAGAGAAGTCACTAGGGTCGAAGTCAATAGCTTCAGCGCATGGGTACTGTGTAACGACACTGTTGTTTTCCCATCCCGCAGCTCCCGCCAATTCCATTGTTTGAGCGGACTCGTCTACATCCTCTACAAGTAGCAGCATGTGGCTTGTTGTAATGAACCCCATCATCAGCCCGGCAATATTGGCAGGGGGAGCAGTCCAGCTAACCGACGTTAGGTCGAGATCGTATACTCTACCTATTAGTGCGTTTACCTCAATAGCTGGTTCTAGAGTGGTAAAGCTAGAGGTGGTAGTCATGTCGCAAACTGTGACCTCAACGTCGTACTGTGTCTCCCTTGCTAGCTCGCTTTCAAGGCTAAATGATATTGACATTCCATCGATAACGACGTGGGCAGCGCCAGCTACAGGTCCATCTGGCCCTGTGACAGTCATAGTTGCCTCATCAACTGCTTCCGAGAAATCCGCTATAATCAACAGGTTTTGCGGAACGTTTGTTGCGCCATCAGCAGGGGTTATCGCTGTGACTGTGGCGTTACATTCTACTTCTGTACCGGTGTCAGTTGTGGTGCCAGGATCAGTGTCAGTACTTGTATCTGTTAGTCCTGTCTCGGTTCCTATTGTCCCAATTCCAGTTTCTGCCCCGGTCTCATCGTCCTTTTGACTACATGCGATGAGGGATAGAGCTACGAGAGGAAAAATGTATCTAATCAAAATGGACTCCAGATTTTTAGTGTGATGAGAATGTAGCTTCAAACAGGCATCAGGCGCAAGCTAAGTCGCCCTTTGAATTAAAAAAAGGCCGCTCGAGTAGTTCTCGGGCGGCCTTTCAAATCTCTAGAAAATATTATGATTTTCTAGAGCATACATTCATCATTGTCAATGCTTGCATCGCACTCTTCGTGACAGTCTGCCATATCGATAGCCTCGACATTTGGACCAGCTGTTGTGTCAGCTTCGAGCTCTATGGCCAATATCTCTAGGCAGAAAGGAACATCCTCATCACCGAAGCATGGAATGCACGATACGCCGAAGCCTAGGATGAAGTCGCAGATAGCGTTCTCATCATCTTCACCCTCAAAGAGAAGAGGTACAAGTGGTCGTGTATCGATCTCGCCAGAGAGGGTCGCTCCTCCGAACCATGAACCGTCATCTGCGATAGTCCCAGAGATGAGCAGGTTCTCGATTGTTAGGGAGTAATCAGTAACAGCGATTGTTGTCGACTGTGGTCCGATCTGGAAGTATGGGGCGGCTGAGAAGTCAGCTACTGGGAAGTCGATCGTAGGATCGCAATAGTCCTGGAAGTCGTTGTCGACTTCGGAGGCCAAAGCGCCAACCATTGAGATTGTGTCATTCTCAACTGCGGTTGGTTGAATCAGGATCTGGAAGTCGAGGTAGTCCTGAAGAACTGCGCCAACGCCCTCTGGAACAACAACACGCCCGCTCTGAAGGTCGAGACGGTAAGTCATCTGTGTAATATCAACACCGTCTTCAAGGCTTGCACCTAGTGAAGAGGTGGTGAAGTCAATGGATGGTGACCCAGAACAGTAATCAAGTGTTGCTGTGTAGGTTGTGTTTGACTCTAAGGTGTCGTCAGGAGTGAAGTAGACAGTGTCCATACGACTGTTGAGTGTCGATACTCCCGAGACACCTTCTATTGATAAGACAGCTGTTTCGTCTGGCTGGCTAAGTTGGAACTCGACGAATCCACGATAGTAAAAGTCGTTTGAATCAGATGACGGGTAGGTTGCGCGAACCTCGACCCCACAAGTAGAGGCTGATGTATCAGCGGTGTCATCTGCGGATTTACCACAAGAGACAAGTGAAAGGGCTACAAAAGGTAGTGCTAAACGAATCATTATTTCTCCAAATATCAGGTGAATCCCGACTTGCGACGGAATGTAGCCCAATAAATTGGTGACTGTCAAGGGGTTCGCTTCTTTGTACGCCTACTCTTTCAATAATTCATTTTAGCGACGGTCCTCTCTTAGCTCATTTCTGTCCTCTTGGATCTCCTCCCGGTCGTCGCGAAGTTCGTCTTGTACGAGGCGTTGTAGCTCTCGCAGTAGTCGACTCTTTTCGGCGTACTGAGCCCTTGTCGGGCGTCCGTTGCGGAAGTTGCGCTGGACAGAATCTAGATCCCTAGAAAGAGAGCGGAGCTGACGTAAATCCGCCTGTTGTTCAGCGAGATCCTGTCGATCATCTTGAGCGTCCCTCCTATCGTCCCTAACTTCAACACGGTCGTTTGCCGCTGCTCTGTCGCGACCCCTGGCCTCATTTCTGCGAGCATCACTCTGTGATTCACGAACCTCTTGAGTTGAATCTCTCACCTCAGAACGAGCCTCGGAGACTTCTGTGTTGGCTTCTCTGAGTTCTTTCTCCAACCACCGCTCCAAACGCTCGTCAACGCTTCGCTCTCTAGATACGTTGTTGGTTGAATGTGCTTGGTGCCAATTTTCTACTATGTCGCTGAGCTCTCTCGCGTCCCGTTGATCGTCTCGAAGCTCTTGTTGACCCTCGCGAATTTCTTGGCGGTCTTCTGCCCGTTCTCGTCGGTCACCTGGGTCAGCAAACGAAGTGTTTGGAATAGTAAACATCGAGATAGAGCCAATTAGAATAGCGTAAATACCAATGGGTGAATGTGACATGGTGCCTCCCGTGTGTTGATGGAATATTTACGCACACGCAGACAGAACATTCAAATGAATATTCATCAAAAATGTGTTGCTTGATTTCTAAAACGAGACCTTAGTCTAATTAGCCGGTCTAGCTAGCGTCGCGAGCCTTGACGTACCTAACTCTGAGGTCATGACAAAGTTGTGCAACTAGCCTCTCTTCTTCTTTATCGAGATTACCCTTAGTTTTTTCTTCTAAAATGACGATTAGATCAATGGTCTGCCTGGCCATCTCTAGCTCCTTTGGGTTCGTCTTGATGGAGCCGTCACCTATGTAGTGTACCGTTGAGGCATACAGTGAGGTGATGAAGGATGAGAAGGTTACGTTGGCTGGGGAGTTTGTCATCTGACTTCCAGAAAGGTCGTTCGGTTCACTAGAATTGTGACTAAGCACATACGGTGTAACGTGTATAGTCCGTGTGCGACGACACTCAATATGAGCTATTAGACCACACAGCTTATGGAGATAAGAATTTGTCTGTATTACCTACCGCAATTGTATTGCTCACTGCCTTGATCGGTTGTGCGCCAATGGGAACCGTCTCATCTACTCCTACACCTGAGGAGCGCTATGAAAGCGGTCAACGATATCTTTCTCGTGGCTACTACGAGCGGGCATTGGAGCAGTTCTCGACACTTCGGAACTACTATAGAGATAGCGTATACGGACTTCGTGCCGAGCTAGCAATAGCCGATGTCTACTTCAAGCAGGGTGAATGGGATTTAGCTAGAGTGTCGTATGACGAATTTGTTCGTCTTCACCCTAGCAGCGAGGATTTAGACTACGCTGTCTACCGCCTTGGGTTGACCTCATTCAAGAAGGCGTCTGGTGTTGCAGACAGAGACCAGACTTGGACTCAGGTGTCAGTAAACGTATGGACTGGGTTTGATGTCCGTTTTCCTGACTCTGAATATCTCGTCGAGGTTCAAGAGTTTTTAGCTGCTGGTCGGAATAGGCTTGCATTGAAGCAACTTAGGATTGCGAGATTCTACTCAAACAGAGACGCTTGGGCAGCTGTTGTTGGTCGGCTGGAGGGAATGTTACGACAGTATCCAGAGTCGGCAGACACTGAAGAGGCTCTCTCGCTCTATGGTGTAGGTTTAGTCAGTGTCGGTCGTGCGGGCGACGCTGCCTCTGTTGCGCAGAGACTAGTGACTGAGTTTCCTGACTCTGATGGGCTGAGGTCGCTACAAGCGGCGGCACCAGAGCTGTTTTAGCGACTCCCAATATTAAATAGAAAAGGTCACCTCTGCTATTGCTGAGATGACCTTTTTCAATATGAGTATTGTGTAACTCTAGACGGTCAGACCACCGTCTACATCGATACAACGCCCGGTGAAGTAGCCGCATTCGATGATGAACTTCACTGCCAAGTATATCTCTTGAGGATCTGCTGCGCGTCTGAGCGGCACTGCCTTGAGCATCCCCTCTAGGACCTCTGGCTTCATCCCCTGTAGGATTGGAGTATCAACAAACCCTGGAGCAACAGCTCCTGTTCGTATTCCGTATCGTCCGAGCTCTACGGCCCAGAGCTTTGTGTCGGCTATTAGTCCAGCCTTTGCGGCAGAGTAGTTTGTCTGCCCTCGGTTTCCGTGTCTGGCCACAGAAGAGATGTTCACTACAACTGAGCTCTTATCGCCGTTCTTCAATATGTTTGCGGCAAACTCTCGGGTACAGAGGAAGGGACCGGTAAGATCTACATCAATGACTGACTGCCACTTCTTCAGTGACATGCTCTTTATCTCACCAGTGGTGCGATCTTTTCGAACAAGCAATCCGTCTCTGAAGATCCCAGCGTTGTTCACGAGAACGTTTAGACCACCCAAAGCCTCTGAGGCGTTACTGATAAGCTCAACCACGGAGGCTTCGTCTGCTACGTTTGCGATGAGCCCTTTTACGGTACCGGTTAAATCGGCTCCTGCTGCTTCTACCTCGGCTATGCCTTCTGGGTTGAGGTCACAAAAGACAACATCTGCACCGGCTGCTGCCAGGGCGAGTGTGAAGTGACGTCCCATTCCCGAGGCTCCACCGGTAACCAGTACTTTGCAATCTTGAAGTTTCATTGGTGCTCTCCTTTATAATAATTGGAGAGGCTGGATAGCATGACTCGGGCGGTTTAGCCCTTCTTGAATCTATGCTCGACCGATAAAGTTTACTTCGTGTTCTGCGACTTCTAGAGTTACGTCGTTTCTGTACCCTTTTGGGTCACCACCGAGTTGGAAAGGCATCTCGTTATTTGAGATAATCTGAACCTTGTCCACGTAGAAGTCATGAAGCTTTGGGTGGCGAAGCGTGCCGCGTGCGGTCGCTGGAAGGTTCCAGAGCGCCTGTATCGGGTTGAGACTGGCAACACGAAGCTGGAACCTACCTGCGCGAAGTCCGGCAAAGGGGAAGAGGCGTACGCCATATCCAATCTGCGGTGTAGCTCCTGCGCTGAGTATAGATGCAGGTCCATGATAGAGTACCTCACCTGTAAGTACTGGTTCGCCGATCTCTTCACCGTTATAGCCGATTCTGTAAGCAGGACGACCGTGGTTAATGATTGTGATCTCTGGCATCTCTTTAGAGCTGTATGATGGAACGGTCTTTGTCACTGCAGCGATAAGGTAGCCCGAGATTCCTCGGAACATCTTGCGGAACGCGGTGTCATCAAAGCGATTCTTAAGTGTGTAGTAGTCATTTAGGACGGCCGCGTCGTATCCCATTCCACCGAAGGGACAGAGAGTGCCCTCTGCTCGTATCATCCGAAGGGGATGGGTGCGGTGCACGTCTCCAGCTTGGAAGTTTACTAGATCGCGTACTGGGCTTTTTGATCCGAGCCAGCGAGCCATGGCGTTGCCTGTTCCCAGTCGAAGAACGCCTACAGAAGGGAGTGTGTCCACGTCGCTGCGGAAACCCTCCAAGGTGTTTACGGTATCCATAATGGTGCCGTCGCCACCGCCTGCAAATATGGTGCGGTATTCCCTCTCCAGACATGTCTCCAAGACCTCTTTGGCGTGGTCCTGAGATTCTGTCATGAATATGTGATCAGGTGAGACCACTTGGCTGATCGCCTGGTGTAGGCGAGGAGTTACACGACCAGCGTTAGCATTAAGTATAATGCCGAACGGACCTTTTGGGACTTGCAGTGCTGGAACCATATATCTCCCTCCATCGCCACTTAATGCAAGAATTGATCCTAAGTGTAAACCACTGTTATTACGTGAAATACTAGCCAAAGTGCGTAAGGGTTTACGCACTATTTGGGGCTAGGTGTAACGCGAGTTGCACACCTGGCTAAGTGTTATATTGAGGCTATAGTTTCGTAGACCGAGTCTAAAGCTTCCGGGAGCGCCTCGGGGTTTTTTCCACCAGCTTGCGCCATGTCAGGGCGTCCGCCGCCGCCGCCGCCGACCTGTTGTGCAACACTCTTTATTATCTTGCCGGCATGTAGCCCTTTGCCTAGGAGATCTTTACTCACTGTGGCTACCAGTATTACGTTTCCGTCTCCTCTGGCGCCGAGGACTACAACCGCAGAGCCGAGCTTGTCGCGCAGTCTTTCAGCTTGCTCCCTCAAGGTAGAGGCGTCGCCTGGTATCTCCGCCGATATCACCATCACTCCGTTTATATCTCTTGCTGATGTCGCCAACTCTCCAGATGCGCTTTTAGCGATCTCACGGTTCAACTTTTCCAGTTGTTTTTCAAGAGTTCGCTTCTCGGCGATGATCCGCTCAACTGCTGATGGAAGTTGAGCTACGCTAGACTTCAGCAATGAGGCGCCCTTTGTTACTATTTCGTTTTGGCTTCGCACCCATTCTAGAGCTCCATATCCAGTGACACCCTCTATTCGTCTAACTCCAGCGGCTATTCCTGATTCAGATATGATTTTGAACATACCTATGGATCCTGTGGATTTGACGTGAGTGCCTCCACAGAGCTCTATAGAGGCATCCCCCATGGAGACGACACGCACCTCTTCCCCATATTTTTCGCCAAACAGGGCCGCCGCACCAGACGCCTTTGCGTCATCTATGCCCATAAGCTCTGTAGTGACCGTATGGTTCTTCATCACAGCGCTGTATACGATAGTTTCTATCTGTTGAATCTGAGACTTAGACACAGGGTTGTGGTGTGAAAAATCGAACCGGAGGCGGTTGGGTCCAACAAGAGAGCCTTTTTGAGCTACGTGTTCTCCTACGACTGTCTGAAGAGCGGCGTGGAGAAGATGAGTTGCGGAGTGGTTTCCTCTTGTCCGGTTGCGGCTTTCAGAATCTATGTTCAGCTTGGCATTTGAGAGTGTCGTAACTGATCCAGAGGTGACCTTTCCGTGGTGAAGAAATAGACCGCCTTTGCCCTTTTGAACATCTGTAACAGCGAACTCTCCTGTATCGGTCGAGATGACTCCTGTGTCACCTACCTGCCCCCCGGATTCTGCATAGAATGAAGTCACGTCGCATATTAGGACGCCTTCTTGTCCAGTAGGTAAGGTGTCTACCTTAGAGCCATCTGAGAAGATGGCGATAATCTCGCCGTCATTTAAGTCGTCTGAATAACCACAGAATTGGGTTTCAGGTAGATCACTGGTACCTAAATCGGTCAATGCCTCTGCACCCGAACCCTTCCATGCGGCGCGACCTGCATTGCGCTGTGTCTCCATCGCTGCTTCGTACCCGGCGGTATCAATTGTGAACGATCGTTCCTCTGCGATCTGGGTTGTAAGATCTAGGGGGAAGCCAAACGTGTCGTACAGCTTGAATACGACGTCTCCAGCTAGTTCTCCATTTTTAGACGCCGAGATGGCCTGGTCAAGCAGGGCTAACCCGCGCTCTAAGGTGTTTGAGAAACGACTCTCTTCAGCCTTTACGATCTCTGTAATAAAGGCTCGCCTGTCAGCGAGTTCTGTATAGACTCCGCCCATCTGTTCCACTACGGTGTCAGCGGCTCTCCAGAGGAAATCGCCAGTCAGCCCGATTTTTACCCCGAACCTAATGGCTCGCCTCATGATTCTGCGTAGAACATATCCCCGCTCTTCATTCGAAGGTGTAATACCGTCTGCGATTAAAAAAGCGGTGGCACGTGCGTGATCAGCGATGACTCGTAGGGCCACGTCGTCCTCAATGTTTTCGCCATATACCTTGCCTGCGAGTTCTGCTGCGCAGGCAATAATAGGTGTAAAGCAGTCGCTATCGTAGTTTGAGAATACTCCCTGTTTGATTGCGGCGATTCGCTCTAACCCCGCCCCAGTATCCACCGAGGGCGAGGGTAGGTTTATCCTCTCACCATTCTTCATCTGTTCGTACTGCATGAAGACTAAATTCCAAATCTCAACATAGCGTGGGTCTTCGGTCGCTGGTCCACCCTCGTTGTCGGATATTTCTGGACCGTGGTCCCAGTGTATCTCTGAGCATGGACCGCAAGGTCCAGTCGGTCCCATGGACCAGAAGTTATCTTTTGCGCCCATGCGTTGGACTCGACGCTCAGGTACACCAATGTGGTTTACCCACAAATCAAATGCCTCGTCGTCCTCTTCGAAAACCGTAATCCAGAGCTTTTCTTTGTCCAGCTTTAGAACCTCGGTCAGCATCTCCCAGGCGAATTCTATAGCTTCCACCTTGAAGTAATCCCCAAAACTAAAATTACCGAGCATCTCGAAAAAGGTGTGATGGCGTGCGGTTCGCCCGACGTTTTCTAGGTCGTTGTGTTTGCCAGATACTCTAAGACATTTCTGGACCGAAGTCGCCCTGTTGTATGACCGAGTCTCGGCTCCTGTGAACAGGTCCTTAAATGGAACCATGCCTGCGTTTACGAAAAATAGGGTTGGGTCATTTGGTGGGATGAGGGGAGACGAGCGAACGCGTTGATGTCCGTGTTTTTCAAAAGTCTTTAAAAATAACTCTCGAATCTCTGATGACTTCATTTCAGAACCCCATTTTGCACAACTGAACGAAAAATTCAGGTGTCATGAGGAGGTTCATAACCAAAAAGCGTCCAACAAGGAACTATGATTATGGTCTATTCCAGTCTGTTGATGAAATACCGGAAAATCTCAGGGACAAATCTTCTGTATTAGTGGCGTTTCTTAGAGCTTCTTCCTTCGTAATGAGACCATCTTCCGCTAGCCAAAATAGGGATTGATCGAGATCGGAAGAGCGTCGTGTAGGG
>CAWVYO010000035.1:0-19391 GCA_963934385.1 uncultured bacterium | reverse complement strand
TTCTTCGGAAATATCATCGAGATCGCCAGACATTACACTCTTAATTGGCGTCTCCTTGTAATCCTGAACCCGCATAGCCACCCACTCGTCAACAGGATCACTCATAAGAATGACTTCCCACTCGCGCTTTTTGAAGCCCTCTAGTACGGGAGCTTCGGCGATACGGTCTTGCTGGAGGCTGGAGTAGAACCAAATCGCCTCTTGACCTTCCGCCATGTCCTCTTTTACCTGCGCTAAAGAGCGAAACTCACCATTTGAGGTCGTTGTCTTGTAGCGCAACAGATCAACAAGAGCGTCAAAATGACTGTCTGATTCGGTAACGCCCTCTTTTAAAATGTGACCGTACTCTCCCCAAAGAGTTGCCCACTTCTCTGGCTCATCGGCAGCCATTGTGGTGAACTGCTTCAAAATCCTCTTGGTCAACTGCTTCTTGATGAACTTTACCGCTGGTGTCTGCTGGAGAATTTCGCGGCTCATGTTGAGATCGATATCTGGAGAATCCACAACACCTCGCATAAAGCGGAGGTAGCGAGGTAACAAAGCATCCGCGTTGTCTAGAATCTTCACTCGTTTCTGGTAGAGCTCAACGCTAACCTTAGCGTCCATGCGGTCTAATTCAAACGGACGCTTGGCAGGTACAAACATAACCGCCGAGAAGGTCGCCAGACCCTCTACGTTAGTGTGGCTATACGCGAGCGCCTCTTGCCAATCGTGAAACTTTGACTTGTAAAAGTCATTGTAGTCCTCTTCTTTTAGCTCCTTCTTGTCCATAGTCCAAAGCGCCTGCTCGGAGTTGGCTCGCTCGTCACTAAACATTACGGGACACCCAACGTAGTTAGAGTGCTTGGTTACAATTTCCTTAAGGGTGTCTTCGTCGCAAAACTCAACAGCGTCTTCTTTTAGGTGAAGAGTAATGGCGGTACCGCGTGTAGTCCTTGTGGACTCCTCGATTTCGTATTGGTCACCCCCATCAGAGATCCAACAAACTGCCTTACTGTCAGGATGAGCGGATAGTGTATCAACAACAACCTTGTCAGCCACCATAAACGCAGAGTAGAACCCCACTCCAAACTGGCCGATCAGACCGTCGGAGTCTCCACCTTCAAGGGCCTTGGCAAAAGCAGCCGTCCCGCTGTGTGCAATTGTTCCAAGGTGCTCGACCGCCTGCTCTGAGGTCATACCAATACCGTCATCTGTAATGGTAATCGTACTGGCCTCTTCATCGACAGTAATATGAATAGATGGCTCGCCTTCGCAAGCCAGAAGCTTGTCGTTCTTGAGTGACTCTATACGAGCTCGGTTTATAGCGTCGTTACCGTTCGAGATTAACTCTCGCAGGAAGATTTCCCTCTCTGAGTAAAGCGAGTGAGTAACGAGGTGAAGGATTTGCCGAACATCGGCTTCAAAGCGGCGAGACTCCATTATGAGGACTCCTTGGTTAGCGTTTGCTATATTTCAGTGTTTACGCGATGAAGTTAGACACACAAACCCAGTCGTCAAGGAGCAGTTCTCAACTATCTTTGGTAAACCCAACAAAAAGCGCAATTACACCCTAATTTTTATTACCGTAACGCGATATCAGGGACTTATGATCAAGTACTTGGGCTCAAAAAGACTTCTTATTCCAGCCATTATGGATGTAGTTGGGCAACTAGAAGATGTGACCAGTGTCGCTGACATCTTCTCTGGTACATCACGGGTCGGGTTCGCACTAAAATCAGCCGGCTACAGTGTTCACTCAAATGACCACAACAGCTACGCGGCAACAATTGCCAAGAGCTACGTGGAAGCCAATCGAGATCTAGTTCTAGAAGAAGTTTCCAGTCTTATAGAGCAGCTACAGGCGCTCGACGCCAAACCCGGATGGTTTACCGAAAACTACTGTGAAAAAGCGCGCTACTTCCAAAGCCACAACGGCGGCAAGGTAGACTCAATACGCGAAAAAATAGAGGGCTGGACCTTATCAGGAGACATCTCCGAAACAGTAAGGGCTGTCCTACTAACTAGCCTAATGGAGGCTGCAGACAGAGTTGACTCGACAACTGGCGTACAGATGGCATACCTAAAACAGTGGGCTAAGCGATCGTACAACAACCTCGAATTACGTGTACCAGCACTACTTCCCGACCCAGAAAACGGTCCCTGTTTGGCTACCCAACTCGATGCCGCTAGCGCAGCCCAAACCACAACAGCTGATCTCGCCTACATTGATCCGCCGTATAATCAGCACAAATATCTAGGTAACTACCACATCTGGGAGTCTCTGGTTTTATGGGACAAGCCAGAGGTCTATGGGATTGCCAGGAAGAGAATTGACTGTAAAGATCGACGAAGTGAGTTCAATTCCAAACCTCGCTTTTTGAAAACATTTGAACATCTAATAAACAGCGCTTCTTCTTCTAGGCTTCTCGTGTCGTTTTCCAACGAAGGATACGCAACTCGCGACGAAATTGTTGATGTTTTGAGCACCCGAGGGAAGGTGACAGTCTATGAATCCGACTACAAACGATACGTTGGCGCACAAATAGGAATTCATAATCCAAAAGGCAAAAAGGTAGGTACGGCGGGGCATTTACGCAATATTGAGTACCTTTTTCTGGTTTAGCTAAAAGCTAGAGTCTAAATAAAACGCGATCAAAGCACCTCCTTTGGTTAGTAGCGACCGAAACCAAAGCAATGGGTACTATCATGAGCTTACGCAACATCGCCATTATCGCACACGTTGACCACGGGAAGACCACATTGGTCGACGGGCTACTTGCCCAAGCCGGAACATTTGCGGCACACGAGGAGCGCACCGAACGAGTAATGGACTCAATGGACCTAGAGCGCGAACGAGGGATTACAATTCTCTCCAAGAATACGTCAGTCACCTACGGCGATACAAAAATCAACATCGTAGACACCCCTGGTCACGCCGACTTTGGTGGTGAGGTAGAGCGAGTGCTCATGATGGTAGACGGCGCCATGTTGCTAGTAGACGCCTCTGAAGGTCCTCTACCTCAGACCCGGTTCGTTCTGAGAAAAGCGCTGGCTGCAGGGCTAAAGGTAATGGTCTGTATTAACAAAATCGACAGACCAGATGCCAGAATACAAGAGGTAGAGAACGAGGTTTACGACCTCTTCATAGACCTTGACGCCGACGAAGAACAATTAGAATTCCCAATGATATACGCATGCGCAAAAGACGGCTACTGCGGCATGGACGCCGACAATATCGGCAAAGATCTAAAGCCAATGTTCGAAGCGATAATAGATTTCATTCCAGAGCCTGTCTGCGACCCTGATGCGACCTTGCAGGTGCTCGTCACCCAGCTTGGATACGACAATTACCTAGGGCGCCTAGCTATTGGTCGCGTTGTAAACGGGCGCCTAAGGACTCGACAAGAACTCCTCCTTGTGGGAGAGAACAAATCCAAGAAGATCCGCGTGAATAAACTCTTCACCTGGTCAGGGCTAAAAAGAGTGGAAGAAGCCGAGGTCGAAGCGGGCGAGATTATCGCTATCGCTGGCGTCGCGGAGCTAAACATCGGCGACACCGTTACCGAGGTGGATGACCCAAAGCCGCTACCGCGCGTGACCGTAGATGCACCAACTCTCGGGATGACATTCTCTTCTAACAACAGCCCTTTCTCTGGGCGTGAAGGGAAATATGTAACCTCTAGGCAGATTAGAGAGCGCCTTGAGAAAGAGACCCTACACAACGTCTCAATCCAGCTTGAAGAGACTGACAGTATGGATTCAATCAAGGTACTTGGTCGTGGAGAGCTACAACTAGGAATCCTAATAGAGCAAATGCGACGCGAGGGCTTCGAGCTCTGTGTAAGTAAACCAGAGGTTGTAACCAAGTTGGTAGACGGCAAAAAACACGAGCCGTTTGAGATCGCTGCGATGGACTTTCCAGATGCATTTATAGGTGTTGTCACTGAAAAGATGGCACAGAGAAAAGGTCGCATGCTTGAAATGGTGCAACTTGGCTCTGGTCGGGTGCGAATCGATTTCCGCGTCCCAAGTCGCGGACTCATAGGCTTCCGTGGCGAGTACCTCAACGACACTCGTGGACAGGGTATAATGAACGCCTTGTTTGATTCGTACGACGAGTGGGCTGGCTTCATACCATTCAGACTAAATGGTTCCCTTATATCTGACAGAACGGGCACGACAACAACATATGCCTGCTATGGACTGCAACCTCGAGGCAAGCTCTTTGTAGGTAACGGCGTAGATGTATATGAAGGAATGATCATAGGTGAGAGCGCTAGAAGTAACGACATCAACGTGAACATCACCAAGGCTAAACAACTTACAAACTTTAGGTCGTCTGGCGCGGACGAGAAGTTAGTTTTAGCACCACCTATTCTTTTGCCCCTAGAGAGAGCACTTGAATACATTGATGTCGATGAACTGGTAGAGATTACACCTGAAAACATCCGACTGAGAAAGCGCGAGTTAGCCTCAAATCTTCGCTCTGTAATACGCGGTGAGAGAAAGGATAAAAAAGAGAAGAAGTAGTGGTGATTTAGTTACAAAACACCCTTTGCACCACTGTTTTACCTCTACTTATTATAGGGTACTAGACAAACCTTGAAAGCTATTTTGTGCGGCTAGACCGCCTGTTTGTCTTCTTTGCCCCTCTATTTACAGTCGTCACTCTTGCATTAGAACTCCAGTTAACAGAATATGGTCTCACACACGAAGTGAACCATCAAAATGCCTTTTCTTTGGGGTATATGGATGGCATTCACAAAACAAAGGAGCCATAATGCCACTCTCTATCGCCACAGCAGGCAGATCCAGGATCGACGCTGCTATAAAGGCTCTAATCGCATCCCCAATAAGGGCTGTTGGATTAGTAGCAGCGACGTTCCTTGTCGCTATAGTCTCACCGTTATGGGGGTGTATTCACCCAATGGCAGGCTGGCACAAGTGCCGCGAACGCCTAGCCGCTGATGGGCTATCATCATTGGGAGAGGTACTTGTCCCCGACCAAGCATTACTCGACTATAAAGACGGCATCTGGAAAGGGTTGTACAGGGTACACACATCCTCAATCGGTTTCATGGTACTTCAGTTGCCAGTTATCGTTCTTCTGTTGGTACCTGTGGCTATTACACAGATACTGTTCAATCCTGTCAGCGAATCATTCGCGAGAGGAAACCAAGACCTAGCTACCCTGTTTGGACAAGGCGCACCTGGAATAGTAGCGCTATCGTCATTCACTATAATATTCGGTCAAACAATGCTGGCGACTAGGGTCCTTGGACAAGTGCCACCATCTCATCCGATCGGAACATCATATGTAGCGACAAGCGCTGCATGGCGGGGAGCTCTAAAGGATCCCAACCCACTCATCAGCATTGGTATCTTGACCTCTGTTGTTGGTCTTATTGGTGGGCTATTCGGCTTTGTTAATGACATCGTAGCTGAAAAGCTCGAACTACTAGGCGGAAGCGCCCCACAGCTTTGGATTCAACTATTACTAGCAGTCGTAGCGGGCGCTGTGCTGCTCGAGGCGCTTGGGAAATGGTCTGAGGAGTGTAACTTTGGCAAGATAGAGGTACCAGCCAAGCCATACTCGTTTATGCAGGCATTCTGGGGCCGAATAATGTGGATCCTAAAGACAGCCTGGAGCCTTATCTGCGGACTATGTGGGTGGGTTGTTAGCCTAATCAGCCGATTCTGTTCATGGGCAGTGACGCTACTGTCTAAGCTATTAACTATCCGTTACCACAGGATGGATCAAAACAACAAGGGAGGTGAATAATGGGAATAACATTCTTGACTAAATATCTAGGTACAGTTTGGACTCTCATCTCCATCGGAACCTTAGTCTCATTGATTGAGATGACAGAGTACCAAGATGTAGAAATGAAGAGCTGGCTATTAGCTGCTGGGGGGCTGGTAATAGGTATCGGAATCATCATGTCAGACAAGATGATGAAAGATGACATGATTGAGCCAGACCCTGTTTAGGGCACATTGCGCAACAACTTCCGGGGTCGCTGTGGACATTCTACAGCGACCCCGTTCTGTTTAATACGCCCTCACAGGGAGCTACAGGCGTCCACCAGAGGCTACCACAAGGTCTACCATAGAGACCATCAAAGCCGAGCCAGACCTCAACTGGGCGAAAACAGCGGACTCCCATCCAACCCTAGCCAGCTCTAGCTCCAGCCATGAGAGTGACCCTGCAGCCAAAGCCTGTTCAGCCATTCGCAAGTTCTCAGCAGCCAAACTTACCTCGTTAGTTATGGAGACCATAGCAGCCCGGTTTAGCTCAACAGCGTTGTATGCACTCTCTACCTCATCAGCAACCGAGTACTCTAACTGCTCAACTGCGGCTTGTGAGGCTCTCCACTGACTCATATCAGCACTGTGGGTAGCGGTTGTATACCCGCCATCAAACAGGTTCCACTTTGCTTCAAAAACGGCCATCCAAGTGAGTGGCTCATCAGAAAAGCCTAGATTTTGAGACCAATTACCAAACCAAGAGGCAGAAACCGACGGCAAAGGAGTCCACCTAGAGGTCTTTGCCTCATGGAATGCAGCGTGTGATCTAGACTGAGCCGCCCCAATATCGCCACGTTGAGAAGCAGCCGACGACAGCGCCTGCTCCAAGCTTGTGGGGATGTCTAGCGACTCTGGAAGCTCCAGTGCGACATCGCGGTCAAATCCAGTCATTATTGAGAGCGTACGCTCTACCTGTGAGACCCCGTCCCTTGTCGCCCGGAGGTCGCGCTCAGCGCGAGAGACCCCAAGGTTAGCCTGGACAACGTCACGTGCCGTTAGAGTACCTGCGGATACCCCTCGCTCTGCCATGACCACTTGCTCTGCAGCAATCTCAAGGGAACGCTGAGCGAGAGCTAATCCCTCCCTAGCCTCTTGTACGAAGTAGGCCATTTTTACAGCGTTAGCACCGACTACACGCTCCGTGAGGAGCTCGTCACTAACAGACGCAGAGGCCATATACTTCGTCGCTCGCCACGCAGGCATTGTACGCGGGTCATAAATCGTCTGTGTAACAGTAAGACCAGCCGACATATAACGCTGAGCTTGAATCACGATTGGCTCTGAGTCAAAGAGATCGGCAAACTCAGCAGGTACTCCCTGTGAGGGGTCCATCACCACCTCGTACTGATTCATTATATAAGATGCGCTAGCGCTCACTCTAGGCAAAACAGCCGAACGCACCTGGTTTACTAGCTCATCGGACTGGACTCTAGCCTCGGTAGCAAAAGCCATGTCTTGGCTATGGCTAACAGCAGCGGTCTGGAGTTCGTCTAACCCAACGGCACTAGCCGTTGGAGAGACGCCTGCTGCGAGGGCAACCAAGAGTATTGGGACTGTTGGATTAGCTCTTTGGAGTCGACCAATAAACTTAGACATCAATCCCCTCACATCTTCCAGTATAGAATAAAAGGTAGGTACCATCACTAGTGTCAGGATCGTAGCGAACCCCAAACCAAAGATAACTGCTACAGCCATAGGGCCCCACCACTCTGAACTGGAGCCACCTATAGCTAATCGCATTCTAGAAAAATCAAATGATATTCCTACTGCCATCGGGAGCAACCCCAGAATGGTCGTTACCGCGGTCAGCATTACAGGTCTAAACCTAACTAGCCCCGCCTCTACAAGAGCAGATCTTGTCTCCAAACCTTCACGCCGAAGCTGCTCGACATAGTCTAACAACACGATCGCATTGTTCACGACCACACCCGCAAGAGAAATGACGCCGATACCTGTCATAATGATCCCAAACGGCGTTCCAGTGACAATAAGCCCCCAGAGAACACCAATAAGGGACAACAACACTGTTGCCAAAATTAGGATCGGTATTGCCAAACTGTTAAACTGAGTGACCAACACCATCAAGATCAGCACAATGGCTATTGAAAATGCTCTACTCAAGAATTCCTGGGCATTACGCTGTTCGTCATCAGCTCCGCCTGTGGCGATATGAAAACCATCTGGAACAGGATAGGAATCGATAACAGCCTGAATCTCTGCTCTTACCGCGTTCTCGTTAAAACCAGCCCGAACGCCACCTGTGATACTAACCACCAGGTCTTGGTCAATGTGCTGAATACTACCAGTTCCACCCGCGAGTTCATAGCCTGCCACACTAGAAAGCGGGACAGGGAACACTCCTGGTTTCTTTGGGTTGCGACCAGGTATTCTAAGATTTAGAACAGATTGTAGATCTTCACGATACTCCGGGGCCAACTCTACCCTCACGTCGTACTCGTCCTCACCGTCTCTCAGGGTTGACGCGACAGTACCAGCTACTGCCGTTCGGACTGCGTTACCTATTTCACCACTACTTACACCAACCGTCTCCGCAGCGGATCTGTCAATCTGTAGGCGTAATTCTGGTCGACCTACCCTATAGTCATCAGCGAGGTCTACGACTCCTGGAATACCCTCAATATCTCTCTTAAACGCTCTCGCGAGAGCACCTACAGCATGAAAATCGTCCCCGGAGATTTCCACGCCAATGGCGGGCCCAACAGGTGGACCCATTACCTGCTGTTCGATTGTGATCTCAGCCCCAACAACTTGAGAGACGCCTTCGCGAATTCTGGCGATTGTGGTGGTGGTACTCTCTACACGAGAAGCCTCGCCCGCCTCTGCAGCATTGGCATGAGGTAGAAAGTCAATTGTAATCCTGCCCTGATTTGGGGAAGCCTGTGAGCCAGCCATTGGGTCGCCGCCTCCAGCTACGCCGGACTCAGAGACGAACACCTCAATGTTCTCCTCTTGAGCAAGAAGCATCTCGATTCTTCGAATGATTGAGTCGGTGCTCTCAATATCAGAGCCGTCTGGGGCCCGAATAGCCAGAGTCGCGCGGTCGGGCTCTGTAGACGCAAAGAACTCTGTACCGTGGTTTAATTGACCGTAAGCCATAAAGGTTCCAACGAGTGCCGCGAAACCCATAAACGCCGATAGGTAACGGTGATCAATAGACCACTCTAGTGTTGAACGATATATTGTAAGCCACTTTCCAACAGATCTAACGCCATCAGAAGACTTCACCAAGATGACCTTGGAGGTTCGCATGAGCTTCGCCGTTAGAACAGGCAGAATAAACAAAGCGACCAAGAGTGATGAAACAAGAACAATGATTAGAGTTTTGGGTAGAAAACCCATGAACTCACCCATAATCCCAGTCCAAAACACTAACGGGAAAAATGCGGCTACTGTGGTAGCGGTTGACGCAGTTACCGCCCAACCAACCTCTGCAGTGGCATCGACAGCCGCCTGTTTTGCGGTCTTTCCCTCCTCCATGTGGCGATAGATGTTCTCAACAACGACAATTGCGTTGTCGACCAACATCCCCAGCGCCAAAATAAGAGAGAACAGCACCACCATGTTCAAAGTGAAGCCAAACATCTGGATGATGGTAAAACTCATCAACATCGAGAGAGGTATGGCCACCGCAACAAACAAACTTGTACGGGCTCCAAGGAATGTGAGGATAACTCCAACCACCAATATTAATGCGGTTAGGATATTATTCTGAAGATCGTTCACCATATCGCGGATCATGCCCGACTCATCAGCGAGCACCTTGTAAGTCACCCCTTCTGGCCATCCCTCAGATTGGGCTATCACAATTTCGCGAACTACATCTGCCACACCAATAATGTTGGCACCGGTCCTCTTTGTCACTGACAGGGAAACCGATGGTTCTGAATTCATTCTAGAGTAGGTAGAGCGCTCCTGAAACCCGTCAATTACTCTAGCCACATCACTAACAACGACTGGTCGCTGACCTACGCGACGCAGTGGTACACCCTCTATCTCGTGAGGCTCTACAAACTCACCTGGTACGCGAACCAAAAAGCTACCAGCACCAACCCTGACCTCGCCGCCTGGTATGTTTACGTTCTCGCCTTGGATACCAACGATTACATCACTAAGTGAGACCCCGTAATGGGCAAGTCGGAAGGGGTCGACCTGTACCCTAATCTCTCGAGTAAGCCCGCCACTTAGGTTTGCGTCGAGCACTCCAGTTACTCTTTCGACCTCTTCTTGTATCTCTTCACCCAGATTCTGAAGAGTCTCCTCATCGGCACCAGATAGTGTAACTATCATAATTGGTACATCGGAGAATGAAACCTCACGAACCTCTGGCTCCTCCGCATCATCAGGGAGGTTTGGCTTGGCTCGACTCACCTTGTCTCGCACCCCTTGAAGCGCCTCGGACATCTCCACGTCTGGCTCAAACTCGATACTGACAACGCTAACACCCTCCGCTGAAGTAGAGGTCATTCGCTTGACGTCTCTCAACCCGGAAAGTTCTCTCTCCAATGGAATAGAGACGAGAGCCTCTACATCGGCAGGAGACACACCAACGTATGGTGTCGATATCATTACAACAGGTATCGCGATATCTGGTGCGGACTCTCTTGGGAGGCTCCTATACGACTGTAGACCAAACAGAAAAATGCACACCGTAGCAATTAGCATTGTGGTGCTGTGGGCTTGTATTTTATTGAGCAAGACCGCTCTCCTTATATACTAAAAGCTTGAACGCCCATCTTGGCAACAGGTGCCCTCTCTTGCGACCAACAGGGAGTCACCATGAGCGAGCTCTCTATGACCCGAGACGACAATTCTGTCACCAGCCTGAATACCAGACTCTACTACAACCTGATCACGAACAACATCGCCCAGATTTAGCTCTCGCCAACTGGCTACTCCATCATTCTCAACGAAGACTCCTTGACCGTTCAGATTCGTGACCACCCACTCTTGGGGAATTATTAGTACATCGTCACCCAAAGGCTGGGTCACATCGACCCGAGCTATCATTCCAGGGAACAACTTACGCTCACTGTTTTCAACTGTCACCAGCACCTCGAACGACCTAGTGTCGCTATCTGCCACTGGACTGATATGAGTTACAACACCTGCGTAGTTGGTTGAATCTGCCTGAAGACTGACTAAAGCGGGAGCCCCAACATTCAGGGCTACGACATCTCTGTCGGAAACTGAGAGTGAGACATCGACACTGGATAGGTTTACCAGCCTGACTACTGGGTACCCCGGAGCCAAGATCTCTCCTGCCTCAGCACCAACCTGTCCGACTACACCGGCAAAAGGAGCTCGAATACGTGAGCGTGAGACCATTATTTCGGCCTGCCTTTGAGAGGCAGCGGCATTTACACTCGCTGTCTCAGCCGCTTGTAAGGCAGCTGGAGAGATTAGATCTCCCATAAACGTGGCGCGCTCAAGTTCAGCCGATGCTAGATCTGCATTAGCTGTAGCTTGCTCTAGCCGAGAAACCTGCATCTCGGTGTCCACGCGAGCCAAAACAGCTCCCGCCCTCACCTCGTCTCCTGCTGAGACCAACACTGCTTCTACATAGCCGCCCATTGCAGATCCCAAAAGGGCATCCCGAGAAGCCTCTATCTGACCCGGCATCGACAACTCAAGAGTCGCCGCACTCTGCGAGACAATAACGACATCTACTCGGGTTGAGACCTCCGCTGGTAAATCTGAAGCCTCGCCAACCTCAGACTCTGAATTGTACTCCTGTTCACTGCCGCCACAGGCGACAACCAACATAAAAACTCCAATCTCTAAAAACGTCAACCTAGTCAATCTAAAAACGATCCCCATAGCTCCTCGCATATCACACGTACATATCTTGCGTGATTTGAAGTTTTTCCATCATTGACAGGTGTTTAACGTTGACTGCACACTAAAACAATAGAAAAACTAACGACAAGAAAACTAAAGAACTCGGTCTAGATCGAAAACATTTCTAAAGTCCGCCGATTCTCGACCGTTTCGCAAGCTGATCACGATTTTACCAAAGGGTGAATCACCAAAAACACTGTCGCGGCCATAAATTTGCTGTGAGGAGTAGAAAACACAATGAAGTTAGCAATCGTTATTACGTCAGCTGGATGCGCAACTAAAGTAGATGAAATGGTGCGAAGCCTTAAGACCAATTCAACCCCCACTGACATCTTTGTCATCGACAACAACGGCGACCCGTCAGCTATATCCAAACATACGTCAGCATGGATATCTCCATCCACTACGACTGGTCCTATTCACAGCTATTTCGCCGGAATAAAACTCGCACAGCTAAACGGAAACTACACACACATATGGCTACTCTCGGCAGAACAACAGTTTCAAGGCGGGGTTATCCAGAGCGACAAAATGATCGAGATTATGGAGCAGAATCCGCGCATGGCTGTGCTGGCTCCCGCTGACGCAATGGGCTCGCATCCAGGATCGGCACCTGTCAACAGGAAGAGCTTCCGAGCAGCCTCGACCGTTGGGTTTCCCGGCTTCATGATGAGATCGACTGCTCTTGATGAAGTAGGCTTTCTAAACAAGCTCTTTCCCCAGACTGTGGGAGCCATTCACGAGCTTTCATACAAACTCTATGGGGCGGGATGGTTCATGGCTTACACCGATCTAGTTGTAACCACACAGAACGCTATCTCTTCTAACAGTGGCCGTAGTACACGTGAAGCTCGACGCTTCGCCTTCGACTACATGATGGCGAATTACGGGTGGATGTGGCACGATACATTTACCAAGGCATCCAATAGCTACAACATTGAACTCAACACATTCAAACTTCACAGAAAGTTCTGGGCGAGAGAGTTCACAAGCGAGGAGCTTGAGGCTAGACGTATGGTCGTCGGAAAAGACGCTCCTCGTATAATTCAGCCTAGAGATAAAGCTGCCGCATTTGTACCTGATATGGCACCAAGCATGGACGCTCAATACGCTAAACCCGAAACAATGACAGCCCCAGTGGCAACCTCGCCTGAGACTATTGATCCATGGGCTGATGCTACGGCGAGGTGGGACAAAGAGATCGAGCAAACTGATGTCAGCATACAAGTCAATGAATCAAAAGAGATCACACCTTGGCCGATCGCCTCTGACGCCCCCGTCAAGGTATTGGCTTGGCCAAAATACGATTCCGCTGAGGACTTAGATATTCTTTTAGGTGGTTACGCAAAGATGTTTATTGGCAACAACGACTACTGCCTAGCCCTAAAGCACGACGAAAATGTAGATATCCCAATGGAGGCTGCAATGGCTGCTGTTAGCAAAGCCTTTGATAGACTCATTGGAACGAATACGGATCTAAACGTTCTCATCATAAACGATGAAATGACTATCGCCGACGCTTCCTCTTTGGGGATGTCAGTACAAGGCGCACTAGCACTACCTTCTTGTGAGAACAGCGTTCGCGCCAAGTTCATACAGGCAATGGGGTGTGAAGTATGGGGTCACCCCAACCATGTCGCCAAGGTCACGGAATGCCAAACTACCGCGATAGGCGGTCGATTAGCAGTATAGAACTCAAAAAGGTTCATCCTCAGCCACCTAGGCAGTGGACACCTCTTTGAAAGAAGTTTTAAAAGTGGGTTAGTATGCCATAATGGATGCTACCCCTCTTATGCTAACACTGCTCGCCGTAGTCATCTTGGTCGGTGCCCTCGGCGAGAACATCACAAAAAAGACCCAAATCCCAGATGTAATCTGGTTGATTTTGTTAGGTATTTTCTTAGGCCCAATCTCTGGGCTTATCGACACTGAGGCACTAAAAAACAGTAACGGGGGAGTCCAACTGTTTGCCTCCATTACTTTGATTATCGTTCTTTTTGAAGGAGGTAGTCGACTCAAAGTAATGGAACTTGTAAAAGTCGCTCCTAGAGCGGCGTTATTGTCGGTCACGGGGTTCATTATCACCGTCACAGCAGTGGCTGTTATCAGTGCCATTGTTGGACCTCTACTAATCCCTGAATGGAGCTTTCTTCACGGGGTGATGTTGGGTGCCATTGTAGGCGGATCTAGTTCGCTGATTGTAATGCCATCCATGAGCCTCTCAAAGCTCGACAAGCGAGTCTCCAATTTAGTTGGGCTGGAGAGTGCACTCACCGATGCCTTGTGTGTTGTTGTAACGCTAGCGACGATAAGCCTTCTAGTTGCCACAGATCAGGCCACATCGAGCCCTCTTGCCACCCTAGGACAACAGTTCGGAATAGCTATCTTGGTCGGCTGTGTCTCCGCTTGGTGTTGGTTGCCGATAATGGGATTGCTTCGAGACAGCCCTCACGCCTACCCTGTCACTCTCTCGGCGCTCATTGTACTCTACGTTTCCGTTGAGCAACTTGGCGGCAGCGCGGCTCTAGGGATCTTGGCTTTCGCCATTATCGTGGGCAACGCCAGCACTCTTGCCGCAAAAGTAGACTTCCTTCCCTCAGCCCCCATAGATCTCACCGAGAGCGTTCGCGATGTACATTCGAATGTCGCTTTTGTCATCAAGTCGCTCTTTTTCTGCTTTATAGGTCTAATGATTGGACCACCGTGGTCGATGGTAGTTGCTGGTGTCATGCTTGGGTTACTCCTGCTACTGGTACGTATTCCAGCGGTAAAATTAGCGACACGAGGTACGGGTCTTACAAAGCAACAACAGAGGATCATTACAGTCTCTCTACCTAGGGGAATGGCTGCTGGTGTCTTAGCTACTATTCCATATGTGTCGGGAGTAGAGGGCACAGAGAATTTACCTCCCCTAGTGTTCTCGGCTGTGGTTACAACCATCATTATTTTCGCAATAGGGTTCCCTATTATGAGTAAACCGGAAGGTGCCCCTGAAGAGTACCTACCCGAGACAGGCGGTATCGATTCGCTGGAAGTCACCATAGCTGCAAACGACAGCGGCGATGAGGTCGAAGAGGTGCCTCCTGAGAGTTCTGATAACCTTACCGATGAGAGTTCAGGCAAAGTGATTGATGAGAACTCTGACAACGTAACCGCGGGTGAACAAGCCAGTATAGACATCGAAAAAGACAGCTCTGAGCAAGAAGATAGAGCTAAGGAAGGGGAAGAATAATGTTAATCCACGAGCTCTTAGACTTCGCAGCCAAGAGTGGCGCGTCGGATATTCACATCTCCGCAGGGGCGATTCCAGCGTTGAGGATTGACGGGGAGATCAGAAAGCTAGACCATCCTCCACTCACACCTGAAGAGGCAAAGCGTATAGCCTACTCTATAATGAACGAGAAGCAAAAGACCATCTTTGAGAACGAGCTAGAGTTGGACTTTTCGATCGGTCTCAAAGGCTTGGCGAGGTTTAGAATCAACGCCTTCAACCAAGTAAATGGCGTGGGAATGGTCTTGAGATTTATCCCAGAAGAGACCTGGACTCTACAAAGATTAAACGGTCCCGCAGTTCTTCAGCAGCTAGCCGATCTCCCCAGAGGTCTAGTACTAGTTACAGGTCCCACTGGTTCGGGAAAGAGCTCTACCCTCGCAGCGATGATCGACTACATCAACAGCAACAAAAACCAGCATATTTTGACGATAGAGGACCCAATAGAGTTCGTACACAAGCCGAAGCGCTGTGTCATCAACCAGAGAGAGGTCGGGAGCCACTCAAAAGGATTTGCACAGGCTCTCAAGAGCGCTCTTAGGGAAGACCCTGATGTCATACTGGTTGGTGAGATGCGAGACTTAGAGACTATATCTTTGGCACTCACCGCCGCTGAGACTGGGCACCTAGTTTTTGGTACTCTACACACCAATTCAGCCATAGAGACTGTGGATCGCATTATCGATGTATTCCCGCCAATACAACAGCCTCAAATACGAGCACAGCTCGCTTCATCGCTTATGGGGGTTGTCTCTCAGTCCCTTGTAAAGATGGTAAACAAGCCTGGACGAATCGCTGTATTTGAGGTGATGACCGCCACTGCTGCCGTCCGAAACATCATTCGCGAGGGCAAGACCTTTAAGCTCACATCAACCATGCAGACATCTAAAGGCGAAGGCATGATTACAATGGCCGACGCCGCAAAAGCGATGGTGACAACGGGAGTTCTTACCCGTCAACAAGCCATCGTGTTGGCTAATGACAAAGCCCTGTTCGACTAGGGGTGTTCGCTAGGGTTTCCGGCTAGGGAGTAGTCAGAGTCCACTCAGCGGAGCCGTTAGGAGTCTCCCAGAGTCTCACCGATACAACTGTTACGCCTGTCTCTTTTAGAAGCTCTTGGGCCTTGTGAGCTAGCTCTTCTACAATGGTCTCGGCTGTTGGCGGAGCGTCCATCCAATAGACCGGCCTACCAAAGCGCTCGTTAGCCTCCGCAATAGCGTGAATTGATGGGTCGGGATCATCGCGCATCAAAATAGCGGTGTGGTCCCAATTGTCGTCTATCCAGCCACCTACTAGTTGTTTCACCACACCAAAATCGACTATGCGCCCTAGATCGTCGAGGGCTGGCGCTGTGGCGGTGATCTCAGCGGCGTAACGGTGACCGTGATATGCGCGACACTTGCTCTCATGTAGAGGGATTCGGTGCATTGCGTCCCACTCAAGGCGTCTCGTACATGTGATCATTTGATTTGGCTCCAATAAGGTTCGGAATTAGCCCTATAACACGCGCTCACTCGAGATAACCCAGAGCTCGTAGTGCGCTCTCGGTCTCAATTGAGAACTGCTCTTCGCGGAACTCGGGGGCGGCATCGCGCCACTCGGACAGCAAACCCTCCATTAGACCTTGTTGAGCGGAATCGTCTATAGACTCTTGGGTCATTACTCCGGCGCTCTCTGAGATCTCATACAGAGTGGGCTCATCACTAGTGAGCGGGCTCTCGATGTACAACCGATTGCCCTGAACAACCCCTCGCTCTTTCTGCTGGTTGTTCCACTCACCGCTGCGCTCAATTACCGCTGGTTTTGTCGCCTCTAGGAATATTGGGGCGCCATCTAGGGACTCACCCGACATTAGAGGGGTCAAATCTTGCCCTGTTCCCAAAGTGACAGGAAGGCCCAGCATAGACATTATGGTGTTGGCGATATCCGACTGCTTTACGGGTTGTACCACAACAGGCGACGCATAGTTAACACCAGTCCTGGCTATAATTAGCGGGACACGGGTCGCCCACACGTCTACCTCAAAGCCGTGCCCCAGAGGGTGTTCGGTCTGTTCAGCAAACATTTCCCCGTGATCAGAGGTGATGACGATAAGGCTGTTCTCCAAGAGCCCATCAGCCGCCAAGGACTCAAACAGCCTGTCGATCTGATGGTCAACCCAGGCGACCTCGGCGTGGTAGGAACCAATTAACCACTGCATCTGCTGGTCGGGAAAGGTGCCTGATCGGATCCAATCAGCCAATATCTCATGGCCACTAGCCGCCTCTTGGGTGATCTCATGATCGGGGTTCAAAAACCGAGTCTGATAGTCAGATGGTGCCGTATATGGAGAGTGCGCGTCGTAGTAGTGAACCCATAGAGCCATAGGTTTGGACTCATCTCGCTGAGAAAAAAGCCTGCGGGCGCGTCGTGTCACACGATCACCTCGGTCCTCATATCTGCGCCCCATATCTGTTCGCACTTCGTCATCAAAGAGCCTAAAACCTTGAGCTATACCCATATTAGCCCCTAAAACAGAGGCGGCGACTACGCCGAGAGTGTCGTATCCGACCTCTTGAAGGGTCTCAAATAAGGTTGTGTAGCTGTCGTTTAGAGGGAAGCCATTCCTAGGCACTGTGTGACCGTGGAGATCCATGCCCGTGAAAATAGAGGAGTGGGAGGCCAATGTGGTGGGCGCATGGGAGAAAGCCCACTCAAAGCGCACACCCCGTGCGGCAAGGGCGTCTATTGTAGGGGTGATCCCCTCTGGACCACCATAAACTCCAACTGCGTCGGCTCGCACCGTGTCTAGGGTGACAAAGATGACGTTTGGCTGGCTCTCGATTGGAGGTATAGTGGCGCTTGGTTGCTCGGGCGATCCACAGGCCAGTATTGTCAGAAAAGTTAGCATCACAAAATCGGTTCTAACACAGACAGCGTGATAGGTTCCACAAACAATGATTTCCCTAAGCCTTCTACTTCTGCTTTCGCCCGACTTAGCCCTCGCTAGTGCTACCGAAAGTCCCCCTGTTGAAACTCTCGAACAGAAAGAGATGAGGGGAATTTGGCTCTCGAGGTTTGGTTGGAGAACGCAATCAGAACTTGAGGCAGCGGTGAATCACATCTCAGAGAACGGCTTCAACTCAATCTTTTTTCAGGTTCGGGGTACGTTTGATTCCTTCTACCGCTCATCTCTTGAGCCTTGGTCTGATCGTCTTACGGGTAACCTTGGGCAAGATCCAAACTGGGATCCACTCGCGAGTGTTTTGGCGATAGCCCACGCAAACGATGTAGAGGTTCACGCTTGGATGAACACCTTCCCAATATGGAGAGGCGAGGAGCTGCCACAGAGCCAAGGGGTGGCTCACCCGCTCGAGCAGCACCCAGAATGGATAATATCAGACCAAAACGGAGAGCAGATGGCTCTTAATCCCGTATATGTCTTTGCGGATCCGAGCATTCCTGAGGTCAGGTCTCATGTGGCGGCGGTCGCACACGAGCTGACCAGCCTCTACGACGTGGATGGCGTACACCTGGACTATATTCGCTTTCCAGAACCAGAATACGGGGAGGCGCCGGTTGCACGTGGACATATAGAGGCGACGGTTGCGGAGGTAAGGGCGGCTATCGATGTGCCTTTGTCTGCGGCTGTATGGGGAATACACACCAACAGGTGGGGCTGGGAGAGGGTCTCACAGGGAAGTAATGACTACTACCAGGACTCTGTAGCATTTATGCAGCGCGGGCTAGTGGACGCCATTGCGCCGATGATCTACTGGCCTGTCACTGAGGTGTCGGGTGAGAGGCTAGACTTTAGCACCTTGGCGGCGGATCACATTCAGCACCGAGGCGACGCGAGCGTCTGGACAGGGATCTCGGCGGAGCTGAGCTACGAAGAGGTCGCGGAGTGCATTAGAGCCTCGCGCAGAGTGGGAGCACAGGGGTTTGTTATTTTTGACTACACGCAGATTCGGGCGGATATGGAGAGGTTGAAGAGGGAATTCTTTTAAGGGGCAGGGCTAAGGGTATTAGTCGCCAGATAAGAGGAGGTAGGCGGCGCCTGCCTCGAGACCACCGACGCTACCCCAGGAGCCCACCAGTATGTCGTCCAGCCCATCGCCGTCCACGTCGCCCGCGTTTGAGACACCTCCGCCCGCGTAGTCGCTGTTGTTCTCACCCATGAAGCTGTAGTCAGCATTTGAGAGGTTGATATTCGAGGTACTGCCAAGGCTAGCTCCCAGGATTAGGTAGGCAAATCCCATGTCCTTTCCAAGACCGTTGCTATTGTAGGCGCCCACCAGTATGTCATCCAGTCCATCACCGTCTACGTCGCCCGCGCTTGAGATTGCGTCACCCGAGTAGTCACTCCCTTCTTCCCCCACGAAACTGTAGTCAGCACTTGAGAGGTTGATGCTCGAGGTACTACCAAGGCTCGCACCCAGGATTAGGTAGGTCTTGCCGGCGTAGTTTCCACCATCGTCGTTACGCCAGG
>CAWVYO010000034.1:0-19710 GCA_963934385.1 uncultured bacterium | reverse complement strand
CAGCCCACTATTTCGCGTACTTCAGATGCTCTAAGCCTGTCCGTTGCAATTACCGGCACCGCTTTAGGGGCACATCTTGAGAACAGGTACTCCAGTTTAGAGGACTCGCCTGAACATACATTTATTGCTTTCCCGCCAAGACTTCGTCCAGCTTCAACAACAAAGGCGATCGCCTCGGCAGCATCTCGAACATCCAAATAGTCCCTCAACAAAGTCAGGTCTCCTACTTCAACGTTGAATGTTGACTCGTGCCTCGTGTCTTCTCTTTCGCATGCAGTCCAACACCAATCTGCGAGAGCAAAGTCCCGTATCTGCCCTGGACCTAGCAAATTGAATAAACGTAAAATGGTGGACCGTTCGTGGGCGTGCGTGACAACAGCGCCCTCCGCTTGAATCTTGGATTCCGCGTAGTCTCCATGTCCCAAAAGAGGGTGAGCCTCGACGATAGGTAGAGACTTTGGGGAACCATATACGTGGCAACTAGAGGTAAAAACCAGATGACATCCGCCCGAATGTTTAGCTACATTAGCGGCGCCCGTAATGTTTACGTTCCTGAGCCGAACAGCATCTTCTTCATTTTTAGGTCGTGTCGTAACAGCCGCCAGATGAACTATTGTGTCAGGTTGGACTTGAATGACTTTTCTGTGGATCGACCCTGCATCTAGGACATCCATTTCACTACTTGAAGGGTCATACACTTGGTGACCCAAGCTCCTCAATAAAGAGACCAGGTAACTCCCAACAAATCCACTACCCCCCGTTACAAGGACTCTCACTGAAAATTCAACCCATACCGTTTCTCAGCCTCAGCCCGCTCAACATCTGCCTCTATCATCCTCTCGACAAGCCCCTCAAATGAGACCTCCGGACACCACCCCAATTTTGAACGAGCATAGGCTGAATCACCCGTGAGACACGAAAGTTCATTCTTTCTATAAAAACGCTCGTCTGAGACTACATGATTTCGCCAATCTAGGTTCAGGCTGTCAAAACTCGCCGCTACAAAATCCTCTACTGAATAATCTGTACCTGAAGCGACCACGAAGTCATCTGGCTCAGTCGCCCCCAACATCGCCTGCATCGCTCGCGTATAGTCACCCGCGAACCCCCAGTCTCTTCTAGGCGAGAGGTCTCCTAGCACGAGGGTATCCTGAAGCCCCTTCGAAATGCGAGCTGCTGCGGCTGTAATTTTACGAGTTACAAACTCCAAACCCCTGCGCTCAGACTCATGATTAAATAGCGTTCCACAAGATATGAACAGACCGTATGCTTTTCTATAGTTCACAGCCATATGATGGGCGTAGACCTTCGAGCAGGCGTATGGCGATAAAGGGGTAAACGGAGTTTTCTCATTCTGAGGGGAACTAAGTGCCTGTCCAAACATCTCCGAAGAGGAAGCTTGATAAAATTTAGCATCAGGTGCCTCCCTCCGATACGCTTCGAGCATTCTCACAGCACCCAATCCCGTTACATCACCAGTGAGTGTTGGCTGACTCCAGGACGCCGGAACGAACGATTGAGCCGCCAAATTGTAAATTTCGTCGGGTTTGACATTGCGCACCACGTCCAACAAAGAACTCAAGTCTAGTAGATCTACACAGGCCAATTCAAGACCTTCTATGTGAGATATACGCCAATGATTTACACTTGATAACCTGCGGTGTAAACCTACCACCCTGTAGCCGCGCCCAAGTAACTGTTCGGCTAAAAAAGACCCGTCCTGACCTGTTATCCCCGAAATAAGTGCGGTCGGTCGCGTTTTCACTTCGTCACCAAATACAGAGATGGACTGTTAGTCGACGATAAAATATTCGTCGTGCACAGGTGATATCACCTCTGAGTCAACGAACCAGTCAATATGATAGTCCCCCTTAGGAGGAGCGACCATGGTGACCCTCGCTGAGAGGCAAGATTCGCAATCCGTCGCGTCACTATAGTCCCAATTTTCAGTCACACGAAGGTCCCAGCCGTTCGCAAGTATCTCTGGCTGAAACTGATCCCCGCAAAAGCCTGAGATTCCTACACGCTGAATTACAACGTCGTCCCCAACTCGCTCGATCCTCAACTCAGGAGCCTCGCTTGAGAAATCCCAGTCCACGCAGGTCTCTGTCGCATAGGCCAATTCAATTTGATTGGTACACCCAAGAAATAGTGGAAAAATAAGGATCATGTTAAGTCCGATAAGTTTGGTTGCTGAAAGGATATCACTGAAAACAGATAACCGAGCCACACCCTTACAACAAATCCATTAGGTCTCTGGCTTCGAGGTCAGTCGTAATCTCTTTAATACGCTGTGCGTCTTCACGGCGGCAGACCAATATTGTGTCCTCTGTCTCTACAACTACCAACCCTTCAACCCCTATTAGGGCTACGTGTTTGTTTGGGGCAAAAACGATGTTGTTGGAGGCATCAATGGACGATCCGCCACTTACCCTACCAACACCAAAGGACTGCTTAGGAAGTTCACTCCCCAACGCTACCCAACCGCCTAGATCCGACCAATCAAACGCAGCCGGCACAGTAAACACCTTGGATGAGCGCTCCATTATACCGTAGTCAATGGATATCTTTTCCAATTCCTGGTACAGCTCTCCAACCTTAGCCGGCTCTTTTCGCACCTGTTCAAGTACAGTCCAACTATCGGGTAAAAACTCTCGGAATGCTTCTCGTATTGCATCAATGGAAAAGACAAACATCCCTGCATTCCAGAGGTGCTCCCCGCTCTCCAGGTACTGCTTCGCTCTTGCTAAGTCTGGCTTTTCAACGAACTTAGCCACACCACAAAATCTAGAATCCCCCCACTCTCCCCGGACCTCTCCAAGTTGGAGATAGCCGAATCCAGTCTCTGGTCGAGTCGGAGTTACGCCAATTGTAATGAGCCCATTAGTACTCTTAGCCGCCGCAGCGCACTCCAGGAGTTGGCTCTGAAACGCCTCCTCGTCGTGAATCAAGTGATCAGCGGGAAGCACAACCATTACAGCGTTATCACCCACAGAACGCCGTCCAACCTCTACGGCACCCCATCCAATACAAGGTGCAGTGTTTCGCCCCATAGGTTCTACGAGAATATTATCCTCGGGAAGATCCGGTAACTCTCTCCGAACAGCCTCTGCCATCTCACTCGCCGTAACGACCAAGATCCTCTCATGGGGTACAATACCTCCCACCCTATCAACCGTCTGGCGAATGAGACTCTTATCACCCACTACACTTAAGCATTGCTTGGGCATTGCGCGTCTCGACATAGGCCAAAATCTAGTGCCGCGGCCACCCGCCATTATCAAAATATACAGTTCGTCGAATAGCTTATCTGTGCTTGTGTATTGACCTGTCATAGTTCGATTATAGTCCAAAGATGTTCGGGCGTACTGTTTTTAGCGCTTCATACGCCACGATCCCGACTGAATTCGCCAAGTTCAAGCTGCGAATGGGACCCGGCATCGGGATGATGTAGCGATTGAAACGTTCCATGATGTGATCGGGGACACCCTTGCTCTCCGATCCAAACAGGAGCACATCGCCTTCTTTGAACGGGGCAGAAGTGAAAGAGGCCTCCCCAGTCGTTGTGAAAAGGTGAACTTGCCGTCCTTCTGCCCACAACAGGAACGCCTCGACATTGTCGTGCTCAACTCGTTCTAGGTTCGCCCAGTAATCAAGTCCCGCACGTCTTGCTGCTTTATCGTCGGTATTGAAACCCAGGGGGTGGACGAGGTGTAACGTAGCGCCTATTCCATGACAAAGACGCCCGATGTTCCCAGTGTTACCGGGAATCTCAGGGTGTATTAACACCACGTGGAAAGGGCTAGCTTTCACTCAACAGGCTCAGCCGTTGAGGTATCGTCACCTTCGGTCGTCGCCTCGGGCTCATTTATTACCTCGGGCGCCGTGTATTTTCCAACGATCACTTTAGCCGGCTCGATGAGAAAGCCACCCACCTGATATCCAGCGGCAAACACCTGTAGGACACGATTGTCCAGTTCGATCTTTTCTACTGGCATCAAGGTTAATGCCTCGTGGTGATCTGGATTAAAAATCGAACCATAGCCCGGCACTTCCTTCAATCCAAGCTCGTTAAACCCAGTCATAAAGCTATTTTCGACGAGCTTCAGTCCCTCTAAAGTGGAACTTTTCTCGTCTTCTTTTTCGAGAGATTCAATACTACGCCTCAGGTTCTGCAGCGGCTCAAAAAGGCGCTTCACAGCCATACCCTTGGCTCTTTCTGTCTCTTCTTTGCGCTCCTCTGCGGCACGTTTCTTGATCCAGTCCAGATCCTGTTTAGCTTGTTTGAATGCACTAGAAACTTTCCTGAGCCGCCCCTCAGTTTCTTCTTGAAGGGCGACCATTGCTGCCAACGCCCCCTCAGGAGTAGGTAATTCGACTTCCGAATTCAGGCTCTCTGAGAGCTCCACAACTACGTCATCCTCAACCTGGGTATCTGATATGACATCGTTAGGATTGTTAGACGGTGTCTCTGTCTCATTGACGTTATTGGTTCCCACTTTTTCCTCCATTTGATAAAAAGCACAGTGGATATTCTTATAGCCCTTTGCTAATCACTAATGGGCAAAGGTCAACCAGCAAAAGAGGAGTTTTTATGGGCGGCACTCAACAAAAACTACTCGCCATATTCGGAATTTTACTCGTCGGAGGCGTCATGCTTCTGACAGAGGAACCGTCTATCGAAGATCACGAACCGACTACTACCTTGGCTTTTGACACAAACAACGTAGACTATATCCATATCGATAGTTCAGAAGGGCAACTAAGGGCTACCCGCTCTCAGGATGGAATATGGACAATAGAGGCTCCTTTCGCCGCCCTGGGTTCTCAGGTTAGATTTGAGGAAATGATCAACGAGCTGAATTCCTTAATGACAATGGAACCGTTTACCACAACCGACTACGAACAATTTGGGCTGATGCCTCCTCGAACTTCAGTATTGGTATCTCAGCATGGTCTACCTCCAGTGATGGTACAATTTGGGGACTCTACACCCGTGGGCGATAATCGTTATTTGCGTATAGATGATGGACCAGTTTTCGTTGCACTAGGTGGTATTAATCAATCTATTGAGCGCCCATTTGCCACATACCCCGCAGATGTCGCCGACTGAATGATCGTTGATTTATATCAAAAGCATACTTCAATTATAAAAGGTCTAATTTTCCTATGAACTGGCGCTTCCCTGACAGGAGTCTTTCCGTATTAGCGAGCCTAAATCGCGGGTCGCTAAACAACAGTTTTGTGCCAGACATTGATTTGGATTGGGATGCGACAACAACAGACGAGGAATACCTTGTATTGTTTCGCCACTGGAGCCTTTTTCACGGATCCGATTACGAGTGCCATTTTGACGATGCAAAACGTGTCGCCTTTGCTAAATATCAGCAGGCGAACCTAATGCTCTTCTCCGCTCTCACCGAGCGGTACGCTATTCCTCTCCTCAGCCAACTCCTTGATTTAGACGATGCTCCAGAGTTTAGGGACTACGTTATTCACTTCATAAAGGAGGAAAGCTACCACTACACAATGTTCCTTAGAGCACACGACAATATCGTAGCCTCTATACATGAAATGAAACCACTTCCCACAGTTGCCATGAAGAGCTCCTTACGTTGGTTTTTCCGATTCTTAATCCTTATACCGTGGATGAGGCTTAGGGTTCAGACACTTTTCCTATTCTTTAGTTTCATAGAAAAAGTGACCATAGATGCCCACCTAGAGAGCAGAGAGGCACTGCCTAGAAAGGAATCCTTCGTGCGTCAGGTATGGGAGCTTCACGCAATAGATGAGAGGCGGCATCTGGCATTTGACAGGCTCATAATGGAGAAATCCGCTATGCCTAAGGGGCTAAAATGGCTCCCTAGGGTGCTTGTGTTGCCATGGGCTCTACTATGCTCCCTGTGTGTAAACAGAAACGAACTATGGTCAGCCAGACAGATCGGAATACCGGTACGCCTGTGGAATCTACGAGGACTCATGAAACGGGAGAAAGCCCCATTCAAGAAGCGTATGTTTACCTTAATGCGCTCACTTATTTCAGGGCGTCTAGACTAACCCCTGTTCGATCTCAATTCGGTGTTGGGAGTTTGAATGGGTTGTGCTCGGCCTTTTGCTCGAAGAACTCATCGTATTCAGGGTTCATGGTACCCATCATCCGATCCCAGAAGCATAGGAACAACCCGAAATTGGTACTTCCGTTTTTGTGATGTAGATAGTGAAAGCTCGCGCTGCTCCCAAATCGAGTCCAGGCAGAGGTCGTGTACCCTCGGGGAAAGAACTCATACCCAGAATGACCGATCACATTTAAAGAGAAGGTAATTATTAGAAAAATACCGAGAGTGATTGGATGCATAGGAATCAGCACGAGTATCACAGGTCGAAACGCTAGCTCCAGAAATCCCTCGGCTGGATGCACCGAAAAAGCGCTAAACGGCGATACATTTACCACCTCATGGTGCACATTATGGTGAGTCCATTTACGAATCGGCTCCTTGTGCATCAAATAGTGACTCCAGAAAAAATAGGTGTCGTGTAAAAACAACAACACTGGAATGATCATCCATCCGTACCACCACGGATATGCGTCCCATTCAAAATACAGAGCCAGATACCCGTGATCATACAGTCCGTAGATTAGTAGACCGTAAAAGAAGAAGTTAATCTTGTTGGCCAAACCCCACTTAATTTCGTGAACCATGTCGGCGACGGATGGCTTTTCTGGGTTGATTTTGTACTTTGCAAACCGGGCTTCAAACCACTTATATACCACAGCATAATACCCAGATGTCATCACCAGATACCTGATGCATGCAAAGAGGAATATAGCCAAGGAAACCAGTAAGTACTCTTGTAAAACTAACACTGTGCGTCTACCTGTTGCTTTTGGACATAAGATCTTCAACCATTCTGTAGATATCCCCTAAGGTCGACAGCTCGTGAAAGGAATTCGGGTCTACTTCTATGTCAATGCGTTCATTAAGGGAAACAGAGAGATCTACCGCATCTAGACTGTCCAAATCAAGGGTGTCTCGTATTGTAGAACTATCAACTAGCAACTCTGCGGCTATCTCAAATTCCTCGATTAGTAAGGCATCTATTTCGTCGCGGACGCTACCCATACATTGCTCCTATGCTCCGAGAATAACCGACACGTTCATGCCTCCCATGGCAAAGTTATTGCTCATCGCAGTACGAGTATCTAACACCGTCCCCGTCTTTAGGTAGTCCAAATTTGGCATCCCAGGAGCTACTTCTTCAAGGTTTAACGTGGGTATAAAAGTGCCAGTCTTTAACATGTGTAGAGTCACGATGGCTTCTATCGTTCCGCACGGGGCAAAGCAGTGTCCCATATGACCCTTTAGAGAAGATATGGCGGTACCAGCACCAAATACATCAAAAACAGCTTCTGCTTCGTACTGGTCGCCCAAGAGTGTAGATGTCGCGTGCGCGTTGATGTAGCCTACATCATCGGGCTTTAACCCCGCCATTTCTAGAGCATTACGCATGTTGCCTGCCATCGAACCCGTGGTAGAATGGGCCACCTCGCCACCGTCACATGACTGTGACCACCCCAGGAGTCTCCCTTTTGATTCGGCACCTCGACTCACCCGTGACTCTTTGGACTCGAGAATCGCAACGGCAGCTCCCTCGGCGACTACCACACCGTCCCGAGTTCGGTCAAATGGGCGAGAGGCAGACTTAGGCGTCCCATTACGGCTACTGCTGGCAGCATGTAATGTGTCGAAGGCAATAGCCGTAGATACATGGCACTCGTCACCGCCACCACAGATAGCTATATCGCAAACACCGGCCTCTATAAATTGACCGCCCAACAGTATCGCCTGCGCACCAGTACTACACGCACTAGAAGGCGACAGTACCGCTCCCTTAAAACCGAGATAACTCGCGAGATTTAGTGCCACGGAGTGGTTCATGGTCTTAAACATCGTCGTTGATCGCTGACCTTCAGCCGACCCACTTGTGTGGTATTTCGCAAAACTAGCCTCAAAGCTGACTGCGCTGCCAGTAGTGGAGCCGACAATGATCATCACTCTAGACCTGTGCAACTGCTCCCGAGACAACCCCGCCTCTGCCATGGCCTCATCACATGCCTTGCAGAGCATCTCTGACATTTTGGACATTGTCCGTCGGGTTTTTCGCGGAATAAATCGGTTGTCGAAATCACCAACCAGACCAGCCACATGGCTTCGCAGTCCATCTAATTGAACCCACTCCTCAACGACAGAGACACCGCTATCACCCTCACGTAGCGCCCTCATATTGCTCGCTACATCTTGCCCCAAACAAGAGACTATGCCGCTGCCTGTAAAATCTATCATCGTGCCGGAAGAATAATCATTTACGCCCTGTCACGCATGCTTAAAGAGCATTATAAAATAGTCATGAAACTTACAAGGATTGCTCGACGTATAGCGATTCGAATGATTGCTTTTTACCCGCCATTTCTATTCAGCGGAATTAAAGTAAGGCGAATCAACCTATCACCTCTCACCTACCGAACTACCCTCAAACGGCGTTGGTGGAATCAAAACGCCGTAGGTACACACTTTGGAGGTTCCCTATTCTCCATGACAGACCCTTTCATTATGTTGGTCCTAATTGCGGAATTGGGAGACGATTACATAATATGGGACAAGGAATCAAGAATAGAATTCCGCATTGCCACAACGGGTGCTGTCTCCGCAACACACTCAGTATCGAAAGAGAGGATTGATGAAATTCGACAGACGTGCCTAGAGTCTCCTATTTATCCTCAATTCACGATCGATATAACAGATGCCAAGGGTAAGCTGGTAGCTAGAGTGCACAAGACACTGTACGTGAAAAAGAGACCCCGCTTATTGACCTCCACGACTGGCAGCGTATAGATTTTCGCGAACTCTGCTCGCGACGTCATCAAACGCTAGGTCTTTGTATTGCTCAAACGACAAGGGCAGACCTACAGAGATCACTATATTGTCATCTCTACTAGCAACCAGCTCACGAAAGTTAGCTAGGCGCCCAAAAACCTTACCGAAGAGCCGCAACAGATAATACGACATGCGGTTGCGCCCAGACACGTGAATGGGAACAATTGGGAGTTCAAGCTCAAACGCTAGTCCCACAAATGACGAGCTCCACCTATGATCACTCAATCTAAACCAACCCTCTGGGCTGCGAAACCTAAACGACGCCACCTCTCCCGCTGGACAAACACCCAAGACCCCCCCAGATAGCAAGAACGACTTAGCGTCCTCGAAGGCCTCTCGGTTGAACGAGCTTCGCCCCTGCCCCCTTGCGCCCATGTTGTCTACAGGGACCAAGTAGGGTTTTAGCGCAGGAATAAACATCTCAATTATTTTATTCGCCATGCATTTCACTGGCTGTGTTGTATTCTCCGACAACCATGCTCCTGTCGCAAATAGATCTAGGAGTCCCCGTGGGTGATTAGCCACCATTACGCACCCACCAGTCATATCTACGGATTCCAATCTATCGATGCCATTTGTAACAATTTCCAATTGAAACAACTTGGTGGATAGGTCAAAAAGGCTCACGTCCTCTGACACAGCATCTAAAGGCTTTAGAAAGACCTCCATCTTTCGAATCCCCATAACAGGTCGTAAAATGGACATTACCTTTGTCTTTGAACTACTCATTTTGGTACGCCGTTAATCTCCGCCATTGCCAACCCCTATTCGCCCGTGAATCTGCATCTTTCCATTTGGGCTAGTTAGTGAAAAAGCCTCACCAGTATCGCATTCACCGATATTAAAGGTGGGACAAGAAGGCAAGAAAACAGGTCTTTGAAAGATCACAGAGAGGCTAATTACCCCCAATTTTTTGATGTTGGATTGTGCTGCTACCTTTCCCAACAGAAACATCCCATGAGCGATCTGACTCCTAAACCCAAATAGCTTGGCCATTAGAGCAAACATGTGAATCGGGTTGTAATCATTCGATAAGCTGGCGTAGCGCCTCCCTAGATTTCCAGCCAGTTGCCACCCTTCACTTTTTCTCGGGGTAAAGTGTGGAACTAGCGGTCTATCTCGCTTCACTCCGTCTCCAGGCGGTGTTCTTGAAACTATGGTGGAGACACTCTCCCACACCAATTCGCCAGACACATGAACATGAGTATGAATATCGATCTCCACACCTATCCCAATCTGCCGGTACCCCTCGAGCCAACAAGTGAACTCCAGCACCTCATCACCCTTAATCTCACGGTATTGAACGATGTCGTTCGACGCATGTACGAGCCCCAAAACAGGGAGAGGAAACTTGGAGTGGGTACCAAGCACCAAGTGAAGTCGACCCGCTAAAACGTGAGGGTATGTAATAGGAAGAACATCGCTCTCAGGGTATCCGCACAACGACTGATAACGCCCTAAGTCCGCGGTGGATTTGATAGACATTTTCGCCTGAAAACGCTTCACGCCATCTCTTTTGAACCTGCCCTTTTTTCTGCAGAACAGCGCCTTTATTAAGCACCATATGACGCTTGGATGCCTCTCGAACTCCATTGAATACAATCTAAACACCACCTTGTGGACCGGACGTTCGGGTCGGTTGACCTGGTTGGGTCGAGCTAGATTTAGAATATCATATGTGAGTAGTCCGTGTGGACTCTTCCGTACAACAGGTTCTGAGACTGTCTTGTTTTCAGACCGCTCTGTTTACCGAAAGTACAGCGGGCATGGGTGATTCTTGCTTCAAGGTAGCCTCTACTTTAGATCGCCCGAAAGTGTACTGGTTTCCCAGTAGACTCTCAACTCTTCGATTTGCGTCCAAGATACAATCCCCAACAAGCGACATAAACGCCGATTCTAGGGAATCAATAGCTCCACACTTCAGAGATACGATAATATCGACTCCTTGTTCAGCCAATTCAATGACTGTCTTTGTGTCACTCCTTTCGGTGAGCCCCTCAATGTACAACAGGTCAACGTTTCCACCGTTTAAAGAGGACACTCCCGCCGCCACTGAGCAAATCTCCCTACCTAGCGACTGCTGTACAACCCAGGAATCAGGTACCTGTAAATCGTACTCTATACCGCTTTCGATAGTCACAACACTAGAAGCCTTCCTCTTGCAGTAGTCACTGATCAAAGCGACGCCTACCTGTTTTCTCTTGTAACCACCGACTAAGGTCAACGAACCACCACAATGCGCTATCCCTCCGCCCGCTGGGAGACCGATAGACCCTAGGCTAGGAATCTCAGCTGGTATAAGGTTCAACTCAATTGCGATACCATCGTGACCTCGAACTAGAGATACGCGAACCCTACCTGAGTCCCCCATTGAACAGACAAAATCGTTCTGTGTAACTTCATTTGTGCTCCCATCTAAGGCACCCGATTCTCTTGCCAACATCTTCTCTACATGTAGACCGTCTCCACGAGACATGATTGAGAACCTAGATATGACTAAAACCGAGCCTATTCTAAAGAGCGGTTTACTGCCCGAACGCAAAAATATGCGAGTCGCAGAACAGGCTTTAGCCTCCTCTATCAACCCAATAATTCCCAGCCGATCAAATCTCACAAAAACGCGCTCCGTTGCTCTATCTTACGGTGCGGAACTAGACCTCCTGTAGTCGATTTTTAGCTTTCTACCTAACGCCCCTTTCTACCTCGCTTTTTACGATTGGCTCGAGCGTCTTTACGCCTCTGGGCTCTCTCTTCAGGATCGATAATTTCCTTAGGAGCAGCGGGGGGCATCATCCCTCCCATTGCAGACATATCCATGCCGCTCGCCTTCATCCTTTTTCGCATCTTTCGCATCTTATTTACGCTGCCAAACATTCCCGTAGCCTGACCCATCTGCCTCATCATCTGTCGGGCACTCAAGAAGCGCTTGTACATTTCAGAGACCTGCTTAGGCTCCTGACCGCAACCCCTAGCGATCCTCTGAATACGTGATTGGCTGACTAGGAGATCAGGGTTTTCGCGTTCTTGTTTTGTCATCGACGAAATACAAAACTTTACCCGATCAAGTTCGCTATCATCAAGCGCCCCATCTGGAATCTGAGATTTCAAATCGGAAAATCCTGGCAATTTATCCAAAATATTAGTGAGAGATCCCATGCTCTGAATCGTCTCAAGTTGCTTTAAGAAGTCATTGAAGGTGAAATCACCCGACATGATCTTTTCGGCATCCTTTGCAGCCTGTTCTTCATCAACGTGTTGCTGGAAGTCCTGAACTAGCCCTACAACGTCACCCATGCCCAATATTCGAGAAGCAACCCCTTCCGGTCTAAACTCCTCTAGAGCATCAAGTCCTTCACCCATTCCGACAAACGCTACAGATTTTCCTGTCACCTCACGAATGGATAAAGCTGCACCACCTCGAGCATCACCATCGAATTTGGTCAAAACGAAAGCCGAGAAGTCGAGAACCTTGTCGAAAGAGGCCGCTGTTCGGACGGCATCCTGACCGATCATAGCGTCACAAACAAAGAGTATATTGTCCGGACGGACCTTCTTCTTTATGTTGATTAGCTCTTCCATCAAAGTGTTGTCTATAGCCAACCGACCAGCTGTATCGATGATTACAACGTCCCTCCCCACGCTCTTTGCCTGGGCGACAGCTAGCTTAGAGAGTTCTACTGGTTTCATTCCCTTAATAGAGAAGACAGGTAGACCCAACTTGCCACCTAGCGTGGTTAGCTGGTCTATCGCTGCAGGTCTGTAGATATCTGCGGCGACAAGCATGGGCTTATGCCCTTTATCTGCTAACATTTTGGCGAGTTTACCCGCAGTAGTCGTCTTACCCGCCCCCTGAAGTCCAACCATCATAATGACAGCTGGCTCGCCGCTTAGATCTAGAGTTGGCGCCACGCCACCCATAAGTTCAACAAGTTCATCATGGCAGATCTTTACAAAGTGATCTCCGGCAGAAACCTCACCGGCAGACTTGTTTTTTAGATCTACAACTTCGCCTAGGCTACGCTCCCTAACCCTTGAGAGAAAGCCCTTTACTACATTCAGGTCCACGTCGGCTTCTAGGAGCGATATCCGTACGTCTTTTAAGGCCTCCGCTACATTCGCCTCTGATAGACGAGCCTTTCCCTGAACCTTTAAGCGGGCGTTTCTAAAACCATCGGTAAGGGTATCGAGCATACGTCTTCTCCTGTCTGCAAATGTTGGGACCATGCCCACCGGGCGACCGCCATAGATTCACCACTGATTGATAATTCAATTATGGCTTACAGGCACCCATTGAAATCATCAGGCATCCCGAGACAATGCTCTCTTTGCGATCTCTAGTGATGGGTCGAGGTTTAGAGCCTCTTCCCAAGCCTCCTTCGCACTATCTATATTCCCGAGACCGTAATGTGCGTTACCAAGTCCGAAATGACTATAGGCACCTCCACCAAATTCAACAGCCTTTTGGTACGCCGACAAGGCATCCACGTACTCACCCGTCAACTGTAGACAGTCTCCTCTACCGTGCCAACCCCAAGGCTCGTGTGGCGATAACTCTATCACTGCTGCGAACAGGTGAAGAGCCTCCCCCAACTGACCATTGTCATAGGCATCTCTAGCACTGGTAATGGCCACATCATATTTGTTTACCGCAGTTTTTGATCGACTACTCTTTTCCGGAGCCGAGGTCTGAGGTCTAGAGACAACTTTGCCTAAAATGGAGAAAACAAGGGTAACTCCCCGGTCGAGTGCCCGGGCTATCTCTGGTCTCTGTTCTCTAAATTTCATCGCCAATTCACCAATTTAGCACGAGTTTATCATATACCCGTGGAGCCAAACCCGCCGCCACCACGAACTGTATCCTCAAGAGAATCAACAAGGGATATCTCAACCTGCTGAACGGGTGCTATCACAAGTTGTGCAATCCGTTCGCCCCGCTCAAATGCGACAGGTAGATCGCCTAGGTTCACCAATAGAACCTTAACCTCTCCTCTGTAGTCAGAATCGATTGTACCCGGGGCGTTCACAATGGATATACCGTGTTTAAATGCAAGCCCGCTACGAGGTCGAACCTGCGCCTCAAAACCGAAGGGAACTGCCATGGCTAGACCAGTCCCTACAATCACACGCTCTCCTGGCGCCATAGCGAAACTCTCGGCTGCCGGGAGGTCCAAGCCAGCAGAACCAGGTGTCGCATAAAAAGGAAGCTGCAGACCTTCCCCATGAGGGAGGATCTGCAGCTTCAAGATTGGTTGAGTTGTGGTCAACTACGCCTCAAGAGCCTCTTTACGAGAAAGACGAATCTTGCCGTTGTTTACCTCGAGAACCTTTACAAGGCACTCGTCACCCTCTTGAACGATGTCTGTCACACGCTCAACACGCTCTGGAGCGAGGTGGCTGATGTGAACAAGTCCATCTGTTCCAGGGAAGATCTCAACGAAAGCGCCGAAGTCCATGATGCGCTTTACAACGCCCATGTAGAGTCGACCTACCTCAGGAACCTGAGTCAGCTCGCGGATCATTCCAACAGCCTTATCAGCCTCAACTTGGCTTGATGCTGCAATTTTCACTGTTCCGTCGTCCTCGATGTTCAACACTGTGTTGGTTGACTCTTGGATTGTACGGATCATCTTTCCACCAGGGCCGATAACTGTACCGATCTTATCCTGAGAGATTTTGATGACTGTGATACGAGGCGCGAAGCTTGAGAGCTCCTCACGTGGAGTAGCCATTGTCTTAGCCATCTCATCGAGGATGTGTATACGACCCTCGCGAGCTTGCTGAAGAGCAGCAGCCATAATCTCACTTGTTACGCTTGAGATCTTTACATCCATCTGGAACGCGGTGATTCCCTTCTTTGTACCAGTTACCTTGAAGTCCATATCTCCCAAGTGATCCTCATCACCTAAGATGTCAGAGAGAACGCCGTATTCGTCGCCCTCTTTGATAAGACCCATAGCGATACCAGCCACTGGAGACGAGATTGGAACACCCGCATCCATAAGGGCCAATGTAGCGCCACATACGGTTGCCATTGAAGATGAACCATTTGACTCCAACACTTCTGATGTAGTGCGAAGTACGTATGGGAAATCTTCAAAGTTAGGCAACACAGGCTCAAGAGCGCGGTGAGCCAAGGCACCATGACCTACCTCACGACGTTTTGGTCCACGGAGAGGACGAGCCTCACCGGTGCTGAATGGAGGGAATGAGTACTGAAGCATCCAGTTACGAGTGGCAGATGTAGCACCTGGCCAATCGATACGCTGGTTGTCACGCTCGGTCCCGAGAGTTGCTAAGACAAGAGCCTGAGTTTCACCACGGGTGAATACTGCAGAACCGTGAGAACGTGGAGCGATGTTAGTCTCACACCAGATATCACGGATTTCGTCGGTAGCTCTTCCGTCTAGACGGATGCGATCCTTTACTACCTGCGTACGCATTACGTGACGCTCGAGTTTGGCGAATGCAGCCTTTACGTCGCCTGTCTTGGCAGCGAGTTCATCGCCTTCAAGTCCTGCTGTTAAAGACTCAACTGCAGCGTTACGAGCCGCCTTGAGTGCAGCCTTACGCTCGTGCTTAGCACCAGACCCGAGTGCCTTCAGTATTGCCGGAGCAGAAGGAGCAACTCCATCCACTACGTCTGCAGGAAGTTCAGGAGCAGGAGCAAGCTCACGCTTCTCTGTTCCAGCGAGCTTCTGAAGCTCATTAAGTCCAGCGATGATCTTCTTGATAGCTGCGTGACCAAAGTCTAGAGCAGTTAGCATGTCGGCCTCTGAGACCTCTTTACCACCACCTTCTACCATTGTGATCGCACCCATTGTACCAGCGATAACGATGTTCATATCAGCGTTGACGCGAGTCTCGAAGGATGGGTTGAGCTCAAGGTTTCCGCTTGTCAAACATACACGAACACCGGCAGCCGCTTCTGCGAAAGGAGCGTCTGAGAGGTGGAATGCCGCTGAGGCACCACATAGAGCAAGAACATCGCTCTCACAGTCTTTGTCGTATGAAATAAGGTTACAGATCGCCTGTGCTTCGCAGCGGAAGTGCTTTGGAAACAGTGGGCGGAGTGGGCGGTCGATGAGTCGTGAGACGAGTGTTGTACGCTCGTTTGGGCGACCATCGCGCTTTAGGAAATCGCCTGGAATCTTACCAACAGCGCCATCGCGCTCTAGGTAGTCCACTGTGAGTGGCAAGAAGTCGAAACGGCTTGGGCTAGTTCCCACTACCGCCGTACAGAGAAGACGAGTATCGCCGCTTGATACGAAGATTGCTGCGCCAGCTTGTTTTGCGTACTTACCAGTTGAAAAAGTTATCGAAGTGCCGTCGAGATCGACGGTCACACTGTGTTCATTTACACCGTGCATTATTTGTCCTGTTTGTATTTGGTGCGACTAAATAAGATCCTGCTTAAAACGCAGAACTCCATCGCACCGTATGTTTGATTTGGTATTTTGGTCAACGTCTACTAAACAACTGGACGCACCATTGGTCCCATGAACCTTCTCGGAATGAGCATGAGGGATAAATCCCACGCTCGGTCCGAGGAGACTCACGAAAAATCTGCACCTATTAGAAGGTATAGATTAGGTCAGTGATTCCAGTTGACTGAAAAAGCCAACATTTGGCAGAAAACTCTGCCTCTAAAAAGATCGATGCTGCGTTGCGCAGCAAAGGTCCGTTACCACAGTGGATAACAGACCTTTTTCTTGCTGTTAGTGACGCAAGCCTAAAGAATCGATGAGCGCTGAATAACGAACCTCGTCCTTACGCTTGAGATACTTGAGTAGACGACGACGTTGTCCTACCATCTGCAAAAGACCACGACGAGAGTGGTGATCGTGCTTATGAGCAGCGAAGTGTCCTGTTAGTTGCTTCAAACGAGCTGTAATAAGCGCGATTTGTACCTCTGGTGAACCTGTGTCACCTTCGACTCGACCGTACTCTTTTACGATTGATTCAACTGTTGTTTTATGAAGTGCCATTTAATTATTCCTTTGATTGTCTCGGTAACCACTGCTGGGTCGATGGCATCGGCCCAGCCGTAGAGACCGTCATTTATAAAAGCTACATATGCCCTTAGTGGGCACGCTATACCCTGAAATTACCCATTGTCAACGGCGATGGCGTCGCTTTTTTGATTCTGGGGCCCCTACAGCCAACAGAACCTTACCTCCAGCCCCCACTCTTTCTGCGATCGAGAGCACTTCTTGGTCTAGAATCGCTAGGTAACGCCCCCCCTCTTCAACAGACGACGGAGGCGCTGGAACTTGGTCTCCCCTTAGAACCCTGGCTCTTTCAACAGCCGATACTGGAGCTAAAGGCATATGACTCAATGCCTCTGCAAGCGTCTGGCTTCGAACCAACAGCTGTTTACAGACTTCTTCCCTAGGCAGCCACTTCACGCGCTCGCCCTCACGAGAAAATGCTTTATTCCAGTCTGGCATGCCGGCTGCGATAACACTCAGACCTGGCAAATCGATTGCTTGGTCCAATTCAAACGGACCAGATTGAAGACGCCTAAGCTGAATCAAGTGTCCATGAGTACCAAATTTTTCAGCTATATCCTCAGCCAACACTCTGGCATATGAACCGCGAGAGCACCGTATCTCAACCCGAATTGTATCCAAGGTGGTCTCTATGAGACGCATAGAAAAGATTTCTATTTCACGCGCCTTGACCTCAACCTTTTCGCCATTTCTGGCGTACTTATAAAGCGCTTTACCGGCTACTTTCACTGCCGAGTAGGCCGGTGGTGTCTGCATCTGTTTACCAACAAATCCAGCTAACACTTCTTCGACATTCTCTAGAGGCATCACTGGCGACCTCTCTAGCTCTTCACCTTCTGGATCCCCCGTGGTAGTAGACCAACCAAGCTGAATAGTCGCATCGTATACTTTCAACCGCTCATCGAGGAATTGGATAAAACGCGTGGCCTTACCCAGCGCAAGAACCAAAACTCCCGTTGCAAAAGGGTCAAGCGTACCTGTATGACCCACTTTCTTTATCCCGGTCACTGCCCTCACCAATGCCACGACATCATGAGAGGTCATACCAGGGGCCTTATCAACAACTAAAAATGCAGCGGTCATTCGATTTCATCCTCATTAGAAATATTAAGGTTGTTCAGTAGGTTCGTGATTCTCACAGCCTCCTCTAACTGATCGTCGAGGTAGAACTCAAGGCGTGGAGTAAATCTCAACTGCAGACGGTCTGACAGTCGACCTCTCAACCATTTAGCCTTTCCGGTCAGAAACTCTTGGATTCGGACCAAATTCACATCTCCACCACCAAGCGGCAGATAATAGACTCTGGCTAAGCGCAGATCTTTCGCAAGCCACACCCTAGTCAGCGAGATCATCGCTAGGTCGGCTTCGTGCACATCCTGACGCAGAATCGTAGCCAACTCACTCTGAACTGCAGTAGCGACTCTCGTCGGTCTATTGTGTGATGGCTTTTTCTTTGACATGGGCAACTCCTATCCAGCGCCCTGATAACAGAACTTCGCCATTACCGCCTTTCCGATTTTTTCTTAATCCACCCTTACATCGGTCCAAAAACTAAAATTACTTATGGCTTCGATGTGTTGTTTAATATCGTTTTCGACCCCCTCAATAGAAAGTTCACTAAGAGCAGCGACAGCCTTTACCACCGCAGCTTGTCTTGTCGTTCCCGAGACAACCAAAACTCCCAACAGCCCACTGGCAAAATGTCCCTCGATGAGGTTGGTCTCAAATTTTGCGATATCTGGAACACTTATAGATTGCACTATTCCATGACCAACGGAATGTATTCTAATAGCTATTGAACAACCGCTGGGCTCGAGGTCATCTGACGACCAACCAATATTTTCCCCAAATGCCAACCGTAATTGAAGCTCCGCTAAGTTCAAACCCTGATACGAGTCCGACAATAGATCGCCAACCTGCAATCGGCTCCGAAACCCTATACATACAACAGTGTCATTTTCGTCGACCATGAACCCAACGCTGCCAACACCTAGGTATCCTAAAGTTCTCCCAAACCGAAGAGCAGCTTTGCGTATAATGTGACCTACCTCTTCTGATACAGGCGCGGGCACCAAATCAACTGAGAGCCCCCACTCGTCTCTGAGTGCTCGGTCACGAAGGCTGAGCACCATATCACCGCCATCTTCCCACACACACGACGCCACAACATGTCTGCCCTTTTTAATATGCCGCTCTCCCCACACGGCTGAATCACCCGTCAGTGATCGACTCGCCACCTCAGCCGACAGCTGCTCTTGGTCCAACACCATCCTAGGTGGCCTACCAGCTCCGTCCTTAACCCAGAGGGGAAAGCCCAGAACATCTCCACAGGTAGAGATCTCTGAAACCGACGAAATTGGCCCGAAAGCCTCTGACACTGGTATCCCGGCTGCCCGAGCCATCTCCCTCACCGTCCAACGATCCGACAAAGCAAAAACCAGTTCTAATTGTGGACCTATAAACTTCACGTTGGAACGCATTACCCTTTGCGCGAACTCAATATCCTCGGCCAAACCAGAATAGCCTGGGTGGATAGCGTCGCACCCCGCGTCATTAGCGATCTCAATGAGTGCATCTTTTAGATCTGTAGTTGAGGTTGACAGTTGAACAGTGAAGGTGGCACGCTCAGCGTAAGAGACCGGGTTCGGGGGATTTGGAATCACCACCACCGTTTCAAGCCCAAGTTGAGACAGTGAGCGAACAAGATACCCTGTTAGCGGCCCTTGTTCTGCGATGAGCACTCTTCGAATCACCAATATTTCTGTTTC
>CAWVYO010000033.1:0-20183 GCA_963934385.1 uncultured bacterium | reverse complement strand
ACCTGGTTGGGAGAGCTTCTAGGTGAAGATGTCGCAGAGGTAAGGATCTCGAGCCGCCTTACAGAGTCACCGAGTGTTTTGGTAGACAAAGAAGGGGGTCTGGGATCTAATATCACACGCATCCTAAAGGCTACTAACCAAGAGATGGCAGCCAGTGAGCGCGTTCTAGAAATAAACCCAGAGCACCCGATAGTGGTAAATCTAGTGAAGCTACATGCTCAGCAGTCAGAGGGTATCGAGCCCTTTGGTAGGTTGCTTTTAGACCACGCTACCATTTCTGAGGGGCGACTAGAGGATCCTCAGGGTTTTGCGGGTAGGCTTCAGATCTTGATGGAGCGAGCGGCAGCTGGAATGGCTAACACCCCAGCTCAATAGTCCTAAAAGTAGGGATTATAGAGAGCGTTAGCTACCAAACCAAGCGGCGTTAGACGATGAATTGAGTCGTCATTAACATCCCAGATCAAGGAATAAATATCTTGTTACCTGCATCGCCTTCACAGGTGTGGCAGGTGTTGCAGGCGCCGGTCTCTATTGGATCGTTCATGACTCTAATAGCGCCGTCGACCTCGACCTCCGCGCTTATAGGGAAAGAGACAAACTCATCCGTGAAGAAGTTGCCCTCTCTCGTTGAAGTCAACTCAAAGGTGTTTCCGGCAGCGTCAAAGATACGTATAGTGGCCCCTTTGAAGCCATCTGTTCCAGCGCCGTCTTCAAAGATTGTTCCAGCTATTGAGAACAGTGGGCCTTCATCCATGTTTCCGTATGAGTGACACGATGTGCAGTCCGATCCTGGAAGCATATTCTTACCGACGCCATCTTCGCCTAAATCGCACTCTTCTGCGGGATAAGGAGCACATTCCTCATTAGCATTGTTGCACTCTACAACAATGATATCGCCGGTCTCATCTCCACTGTCGTCTTTTGTGTCGTCTTGTTCGCTTCCACAACCCAAAAAGGTCAGAGGTAAAATTAGCAGTGAAAAAAAGATGCTCTTATTCATAGACAGACCCCGCTTCGACGTGAGCTAGGAGTTTGCACTAAATTTAGACGATTTGCAACGCAAAAAAGTGAGTCTCAGGCGAGAAACCTACTTGTGACGGAAAGTTATTCGGCCTTTAGACAAGTCGTATGGGGACACTCCAACGGTAACTTTGTCACCCAATACTACTCTAATACGAAAGCGTCTCAGCTTTCCGGCTAGGTGTGCGTGGACGTCTGTGCCCGCTTCTGTTCTGACCAAGAATGTACCACCTGGGTATACCTCGGAGATAGTTCCCTCGATTTCAATCAGGTCATCACTAGCCACACTACTCTCCTACAAATATTCTATTCTCGCAGTGTCCATAAGTGATGACGCTAATATATTCAAGTGTTTGGCCTTAACTGTTTGACTTGATAGGATCACTATTCAGGCGACGGTAGGGTATAATGAGGTATGGTTAGATCCCGTAAGCGCAGGTATCTCAGGAAATAATGAAACATAATTACAAATCGAACCTGTGTTTATTGATGGCGACTTTAGTAGTCGCAAGCATGGGCTGTCGAAACAAGGGTGATGTCGACACTGCTGGTTTCGATACAGGCGGTTGGTTGATTACGGGCGAGTGTTATACGCCGACAGCGGGTAATGTAGAGGTGAACAGCTTCTGTACCTTCACTCCACCTTCTGGGTCGTTTGATTTTGAGACCGAATGGTCGATGGCAACCTTCGCAAATTACCCGTCGCACAAGAAGAGCTATTCTAGCCCCATGGTTGGCCAGCTGACCGATGATAACCTAGATGGGCTTATCGATGAATATGACACACCAGACATAGTCGCAGTGTTCGATTCCAGAGCGGATTGGCGTGGGGTGCTCAGGGTTATCTCTGGCGATGGCAAGGTGACCTTTGTGGCTACTTATGGTCAGCTCCTAAATGGATGGACTTGGTACCCGTACCGATACGCTACACCGGCAATAGGCGACATAGACGGAGACTCAAAAGCCGAAATAGCGCTCACAGTGACCGACGATATCAACTGTTATCCAGCTATGTACGATCGCCATGGTCAGCTGTTGTGGGTTTACGCTAACGAGCCTCTGGAGTGTCGATCTCACTCTCCAGCATTGGCTGACCTGAACGGTGATGGTGACCCAGAAGTTGTATTTGGTCACCTGATTCTGGACGCAGCTACTGGTGCGCTGGTCGCCCGAGGCAACGGCGGTAGCGGTTACCACGATGACTATACAAACTCCGGGTATCAGTCTGTTCCTGTTGATTTTAATGGCGATGGACAACAGGTCGTAGTCGCAGGCAGCGAGATCTATGACTACAACGGCAACACTGTCTGCTCTACTGGATATCCAGATGGATACCCCTCCGTTGCGGACATAGATGGAGACGGCGAGGGTGAGTTCGTGGTGACAGGTAACGAATATGTTCGCCTGTTTGAGGCTGATTGTAGCCTTATCGCCGAATGGGAGACCGAGGGTTACGGCTCTGGCGGACCATCGACGATCGCTGACTTTGACGGTGACGGAGAGCCAGAGATTACCGTGGCTGACAAGAGCCGGTTTAGCCTCTATGAGGTTGATGGGACCCTAGTGTGGAGCATTGAGACCACGGAGAAATCGTCAGGTGCGACAGCCTCTAGTGTCTTTGATTTCGATGGAGATGGTGCTGCTGAAGTCGTCTACGCGGATGAAATCGCTCTCTGGGTCTTGGATGGCAAGACCGGAGCAGTGATGCTTGAGGATAATTCTCATACGTCTGGAACGGTGCACGAGTACCCAATCATAGTCGACGTGGATGGGGATGGAAGCACTGAGATAGTCGTCACAAATTCCGACGCCACAAGTGGTGTCTATGTTGTTGGAGAGGCCAACAATGCCTGGGTGGGTGCTAGGTTTTTATGGAACCAACATGCCTACAATATTGTGAATGTAGATGGCAATTTGGGAATACCGTCGCAACCTGATTCCAACTGGCCCACATTTAACAATTTCCGTCAAGGTGCTCCAGGTTCCATGAACCCACAAGGGGCGTCAGATTTGGTTCCGCTTGATGGTGATATCTGTCAGCAGTGGTGTGGAAGCGATGTGTATGTTGTCGTTCAGGCTGCTAACTATGGAGTGCTTCGAGCGGGTCCCAGCACTAGAATTGGTCTCTATGGCGAAGATGCATTTGGTGACCGTACGCTCTTGGGGGCTAGTCCGTTTGGTGTTCCCTTAAATCCAGGTGCGACAACAGATGGACGCGTGTTCACTGTTGATATTGAGACTCTGGCTCTATATGAGAAGCTGTTTGTTCACATCGACGATACGGCGGTCTCTAATGAGTGTGACGAGACAGACAACGAATACGAGGTAGACCTTTCACTTATCTGCTATGAGGCTGAGGATACGTCGAGTTACGATAGCGGGTCTACTGACACGTCGAGTACTGACACGTCGAGTACTGACACGTCGAGCGGCGACACGTCGAGCGGCGACACATCGAGCGGCGACAGTCAGAATGAGACTATGGAGAGTACGGTAACGTATTTACAGTGCCCTTCAAACATTGACTAAACGACGCCGACCAAGCCCCCCACTTACTGAGTCTTGGCTTCGACTACAGGCTGTAGCATACTTGCAGCGCTACCCTGCCAGCGTCCAGCGAACTCGAGAGGTTATGTGGAGAAGAGTTCGCCGTAGTGCTGAAGACCATGGTGAACACCCAGAGGCGAGGGACTTTGTAGAGAACGTCTTGGCAGAGTTTGTTAAGAGCGGCGCTTTAAATGATATCCGTTTCGCAGGGGCGTGGGTAGAGACTCTTAGGCGACGAGGCACGTCGCGTTCTATGATCAGATCCAAGCTGTTTGCCAAGGGAATAAGCAGTCAGGATATTGATGCGGCCCTAGCCGAAGAGGTTGGCGAGTGCGAGCAGAATTCTGCAGAGGCCTATGCTAAACGCAGGAGGCTTGGTAAACACAGAAAACCCTTTGATGACAGCCGCGAGCGATACCAAAAAGACCTAGCCTCTATGGGGAGGGCTGGGTTCTCTTATGGGGTGGCTTGCGAGGTCTTGAGGTAGGGTAGTGATCCCCAACCCCGAGAACCATGAAGCCCATAAATGAGCCGACTGTCACCGATAGTCGCCTGAGTTTACGGAATTGTAAACGGAGATTCTGTGGAGATGCAAGCATCGCCACAGTCATTGATTCCTTGGATTGGTATCACTGGTCACCTAAATGCAAGTGTCATGCCAATTTTGCGCGAGCGGTTTTGGTTTGATTGAGCCCTAAATTGGCTTATTGCTGCCACATATTGTGGGATCTGTGACTACGATAAACGGTCATTTTTGTCGCGCCTCGCTGCTCAAACCGAGATACGCTATTCGCCAGAGAAAATCGATATTCAAAACATTTGAAGAGTGTGGGATCAAAAATGAGCGACATGACAACTCAAGTACACTGTAAGAACTATATCAACGGAGAATTTAGGGCTGCCAATAGTGGTGAAACCTACGAGAACCGTTGCCCCGCAGATATTCGTCAATTGCTAGGGACAGCCCCAAATTCAGACACTAGTGACGTCGCAGACGCTGTTGCGGCCGCCAAAGAGGCCTTCAAGAGTTGGAAGCAGACAACTGGACCAGCGCGTGGAGAGATCGTGTTCCGGCTTGTAGAGGAGATCCGCAAGCGTGCTGACGAGCTGGCTTTGGCGTTGTCGCTCGAGGAAGGAAAGATCCTCCCCGAGGCTAAAGGTGAGGTGATGAAGGCGCTCAAGTATGTTCAGTTCGCAGCAGGTGACGGGCGACGCATGACAGGGATTACTGCCGACTCAGAGCTTCCAGGAACTCTCGGAATGACTATCTGGCGACCTCTCGGTGTAGTCGGAATGATAATTCCTTGGAACTTCCCCGTGGCGATACCCCTATGGAAGCTCGCTCCAGCGTTAATTTCAGGTAACACAGTAGTACTTAAACCCGCTCCAGAGACACCCTGGACAGCCCATATTATCGCAGAGATGGTTGAGGCGGCTGGCTTTCCAAAGGGTGTCGTGAATTTTGTGTACGGCGACGTTGAGCCAGCACAGGCTATTGTTCAGCATCCAGATGTCCATGCCATATCGTTTACTGGATCAACTTCAGTAGGACGCATTATCGAACGACAATGTGGAGATCTTCACAAGCCAGTACAGTGTGAGTTGGGTGGTAAGAATCCGATTATAGTGATGGCTGATGCTGATATAGAGCTCGCAGCACTTGCAACAGCTAAAGGTGCTTTTGGATCCACAGGGCAGCGATGTACTGCAACCTCTAGAGCGATAGTTCACGAGTCGGTAGCCGATAAGTTTGTGGCTAGAGTAGCAGAGCTAGGGCGAGAGGTTGTCGCTGGGCACCCAACAGCCGCGGGTATAACCATGGGACCCTCTGTCTCCGAGCGTCAGATGCAGCAGGTGCTGTCGTATCACGCGATCGCCGATACAGACGGCGCCACAAGAGTGATGGGAGGGGGGCGTCTAACAGACGGCGATCTAGAATACGGATATTTCCCGGCACCAACCCTCTATGATCACGTAAAGAAAGACTTCCGAATCGCCAAAGAAGAGATTTTCGGACCAGTGCTGTCAGTATTGCGCTTTTCCACTATCGAGGAGGCGATAGAGATAGCGAATGACGTTGAGTTTGGGCTAACTAGCTCCGTTTACACTCAAGACCTTTCAGTAGCGTTTGAGCTTATTAACGAGCTAGATACTGGTATGACTCAAGTCAATAATCCTACAATCGGCGGCGAAGCTCACATGCCTTTTGGTGGAATTAAGGCTACAGGAGTAGGTGCTCGAGAGATGGGTCCCGATGCATGGAAGTTTTATTCGGAGTCAAAGACCGTCTATATCAACCACGCAGGGGTTCGACGCACCTCGAATTTCTACTAAGATTCACATTGATAAACTAAAATAAAAGGGGATAACAATGGCTCGCAACGTAAGAGTAGGACTGATTCAGCTCTCAAATCCAATAAATGACGAGAGTGTTCCAGTATCGGAGATCCAAGAGGCGATGTTTCAGAAACATCTCCCCTGGATAGAGAAGGCTGGCGAGGCAGGGGTTCAAGTCTTGGGTCTGCAAGAGATCTTCAATGGCCCGTATTTCTGTCCGGGTCAGGACAAGCGCTGGTACGATGCGGCAGAGGCTGCGGATGGACCAACTGTCGAACGTCTGCGCCCTTACGCAAAGAAGTACGAAATGGTTATTGTGGTGCCTATATACGAGCGAGCGATGGCTGGGGTCTACTACAACTCAGCGGTTGTCTTAGACGCAGATGGTACAACGGTAGGCGTGTATCGCAAGAACCACATCCCTCAGACGAGCGGTTTTTGGGAAAAGTATTTCTTCAAGCCCGGGAATTTAGGCTACCCAGTATTCAAGACTCGCTATGGAAAGGTCGGGGTCTACATCTGTTACGACCGTCACTTCCCAGAGGGAGCTCGGCTATTGGGTCTCAATGGTGCTGAGATCGTGTTTAACCCGAGCGCTACAGTGGCAGGGCTATCTCAATACCTGTGGGAGCTTGAACAGCCAGCTCACGCGGTTGCGAACGGCTACTATATGGCCGCTTCAAACCGCATAGGAACCGAGGCGCCGTGGAATATCGGCGAGTTCTACGGCAACAGCTACATCTGTAACCCTCGTGGTGAGTTCTTAGTGAAGGCCTCTGCAGCCAATCTCGAGATCAACAAAGAGACAGGCGAGCCTGAGCTCACACAGGTGGGTCACGACGAACTCGTATACGCAGACTGTGATCTCGATATGATTGAAGAGGTACGAAAGGTCTGGCAGTTTTATCGCGATCGCAGGCCAGAAACCTATGGTGACATGGTCAAACAGTTACCATAATTGGGGACGGTTTTACTGTATTGTCTAGAACAATGAACTACGTACACTGGTTGATTTTATTTTCGGTCGTCGTAGCGCTCTTCGAGAAACTCTGGCCAGCGCGAAATCAAAAAAAACTTCGTAGATGGTTATGGTCTGACATTATCCACTTGGCATTTAATGGTCACTTTTTTGGACTTATCCTCTACGGTATCTCTTTTTACCATGTCTTACCTGTAGTAGATGGGTTCTTGAGTGAGCGTGGATGGTCTGAGCACCTTTACTTTAGCGCTGTCAGTGGTTGGGGCGTTGTTCTCCAGTCTATTGTAGCGCTTGTTGTGATCGACTTTGGACAGTGGTGTATTCACAATACCCTGCATCGCTTCAAATTCCTTTGGCGTATTCACCAAGTTCACCACAGCGTCAAAGACGATGAAATGGACTGGATTGTCTCGTTTCGTTTCTCGTGGATAGAGCCTGTTTTGTACAAGTCGATAATGTACGCTCCAGCCATGTGGTTTGGCTTCGCTCCAGAAGCTCTCTTCTTCCACGCAGTATTTGGCACGCTTATTGGGCACTTGAACCACGCTAATGTGACATGGAAATACGGTGCTCTGAGGTACGTGCTCAACACCCCTCACATGCACCTCTACCATCACGCTTACGATGCCCCTGCCACGGGACAGAATTTTGGTATCATACTTAGTTGTTGGGACTGGATTTTTGGTACTGCACACTTCCCAGAAGAGCCATGTCCAAAGATTGGCTTCCCAGGAGTTGAGCTTTTACCTAACGACTTCTTTGGGCAGATTGTCTGGCCATTGCCGCTCGGGGTACCGTCACTTCAGAGAACCAACGTATTTGCTAGCGTAGGTGGAATAGCGGTTCTCTGCGCTCTATATGCGGCAAGCCTTTAACCAACAGTAGTGGATATCTAGTGGCTATTCGCAAGTCGCTACGATTCTCTCTTCGTTGTTTTCTTCGTTGCACTCTTCATAGGATCCGTTTCCTTGTCCGTCGTCGTCAGTGACCACTAAAATAGTCTCGCCAACACGACCTGATATATCTACAATTACTGGTGTCGGAGGGGTAGTGTGTCCGGATACTAAGCTGTCGGTTGATTGCAATGTCTCGATAAGAGTGCGTTCTCCGTCAATCTCCCAATATAGAGCCACCGATGTGTTGGCTGGGACCGGTAGAAGCCCGCCATTTCCTAGGCGTACCAGCACTATGATCTCTCCGGTGTTTTCGCAGTCCCTGGTGCACACTGACTCAATAAGGGGCAGCGTATCTATTAGAGATCCACCAGTAGAAGCCGACAGATCTCCGCTTCTAAAGGAGTTCAGGGTTGCCCAGTTCGGTATAGGTGTTGAGGGTATAGAGAGGTCAGGGTTTACGTTTGTTATGCTAAACGCGTGCTGGTTCCAGACGGAAGTACCCGCCATCCAAGGATCTCCGTCGCTTCCCCAGACATCAACACCTAGTGACGTAGTGTTGTCATGGGATCCCCCGTGGACAACTACTATCTCAGCCTCGCCATCGCCATCGACGTCAGCAACAAGAGGGTATTCATGTAGTGTTCTCGAGCGGTGATCCTGATCAGTGAATCTAACCTCGCCAGTGGCACCGTTGAATACGCGAAAGCTAACCTCATCGGCGTAGAGCACTTCTGGGCGCCCGTCACCTTCGAAATCAAAGACTGATGAGCCCGTAGCGTGAGATGATTCATCTGACGCTGCGACCATCCAGAGTACGGAGCCGTCTGCCTTGTATACGGCGTAGTGGTCAGCACCCGCCACCCCAACTTCTGGCAGGCCGTCGCCGTCTAGGTCAGATACAGTAGGAGGGCCACCGTTGCCAGCGCCTGCTAAGCTGGTCTCAATGATGATGTTGCAGTCTCGATCGAAGACTATCATCATGTTGTTACCTATAGATATTACGTCGCCAAATCCATTTGAGTTCATGTCGGCCACCGCGGGGGCGCCGCCTAGGTATTCTGCATCGAGCTCACAGATGAGTTGACCTTCAGTGTTGTGAATTGATCGACCAGTTATCACCTCTTGAAGACCATCGTTATCTAGATCTGAGGTGAACGATGTGTAGCCGATCTCGGGGTATGCAAAGAAGACCCCTTTCCCTTCGGTGAACTGGTTTCGCATATTACCTGTAGCGCCCTCTAATATGATACCTCCAACAATTACCTCTACGGTTCCGTCTCCCTCTAGGTCAGCGAGCGCGGGGGCGTGTGAACCACAGTCTATTGTTGTAGGTGTCATCACCCACTTGAACTGAAGATCGTGTGTAGCGGCTATAATTGTGCATTGAGCTTGCATCTCCTCTGGATCTATTGGGTTCTCGCCGCCCGTCTCTTGCCCTCCTCCAGTCTCTAGACCAGTTCCTTCAGGTCCAGTGTCCTCAGCAGGTGGCTCCCCCGTGTCTTCACCGTTGTCCGAGCTTATAATCTCGGCCACAAAAACAACATCGGGCAGTCCGTCGCCGTCTATGTCGCCAATAGCTAGATTTGTGTATTGGTATGGGTGATACTTTGCCTCTTCGAGTTCAAACTGATCAAGGCTTGAGAGCACTCGCTCTCCTTTACCATCCAATATTCTAATGATTCCGTGACCGTGACCTGCGCCAGCCCCCTTGTCTGAGACGACTATAATATCTGGGATGTCACCGACACCTCCAACAATGCCGTCTTGGTTGTCGTCTGTGAGGTGTCCTACTACGGGAGCCATAAGCACTTGCCCGTATTCTGGGTATGGGCTGAACTCGTGCATTGACCATTCGTTCGTGATCTCAAGAGGGTCTGTTATGAATTCAGAGTGGCAGGTTTCATCGATCATCACTCGACCAGCGGTCTCGGGAATAGGATTCTCACAGGCGTCAATAGGGACCTCGACAAGACCCGTCTCGTTCAGTGACGTGGGCTCACTTATTGTCGAAGAGGTTTTTGGCGCCACGCCGTAGTCGCTACAGGCTGAGAGTATGACGACTATAAAGACGTTGTTTGCAATATTGTTTGTATGAATGGCCATGGTCGAACCATTGTATCACAAGGATTCCTAGATAGTATGTTATGGTTCACAACCCTTGAATTTTGAGTAGATAGTATGACTGGTAAAGCTCAGAAAACCGCAGTTTCAAAAGATACCGGGGCAAAATCTGAAACTCAAGCATCAGTCCAGCCTAGCAAGGTTGAGGCGGCGAGTGTTGGCGTCCAAAGCCCAGTGAATGCAGCGACTCACCCGTATAGACCGACGTTCATCAAGCGCGTACAAGAGGTTTTTGCTGGGCTAACCCCTGAAGGGAAGAGTCCCTCCGATTTTGCGGGCGATGCTTGGAGAGAGATCTGCTTGGCAGTTACCAGTGCAGCACCGAGTATGGCTGATTCGGCAGCCTACTCCGATTTCGCAAAAGGCTGGGTCAATATGACCTCACCGCTGTTTGTTAAGGCAATAAGTGAGTTCGAAACTGTCATAGCGACTTTTAATCAGGCTTCCAGTTCGCAGTTTGCCACGGCTAAGAGCTTTGGCTTCTGGTCAAAACCGTCTGGTCGCAAGTTGGCTGAATCATGTACTGACCTAACCTTGGAGTCCACTCGGGCAGGCGCGATATTTGATGATTTTCCATCGCTGGAAGGTGGTAGCTGGGACCCCGAGCTCTGGGGGGCTATGTCTAAAGGGTACGCAGATGCTGTAGCGAAGGAGGTTCTTTCTACTGATAAAACTATAAGGGTTTGCATTGGACCAAACCGGAGCGGCGGCAATATTTGGGATTCCATTGAGAGCAAGTCCTTTGGGGGTACAGCCACTATGAAAGCGCGTTTTGAGGAGGCCATTACTTACTACTCGGCGTTTACGGCATCAAAAGATAGCGCCGATGTCGATGTTAGCTACAACGAGGGTGGCATAACTGGTGCTGGCTATGCTGGTAAAAGTGAAAAAACAGCAGTAGATAAAGCTACTGAACACAACACCGCCCATGTCTAGAAATTTTAACGTGAGGTATTATGACCTCTAAAGATATATCCAAGAGTCTATCGAGCTATCTAGCGGAAATAGGCAACTGCAATGAGCGGTCTTTCTACTACCCTCAGAGCATCACTTCGCTGGCGGATGACGAGCAAGTCATAGCTTACGACGCCCTTATAAAAGCAGCCGTTGAGAATGGAGATGCTCGCGCTGCGATGACTCTGGGTCTGTACAAATATAAGCCGTCGGTGCCTGCATTGGTCGCACTTCGAGGCAGGAGTAATACAGCGGATAGTGGTCTTATTGGTACCGCCTTGTGTCGCATAACCGGGGATGTCTCGTACCTAGAGATATCCGAGGGAAGCAATGTAGCGAGCATGTTCACGATCAATATGCTGGAGTCAATTCCCGGGCTAGCGGCGACTAATATCTTAGCACGAGGGCTCCGAGCAGAGACGGTGTCTGTTCGTTCGTCTACCTATGCCTCGCTTATTAATCAGCTTGGGTGGGAGCGTTTTACCACAATGCCCGACGGAAAGGGCTCGCGTTTATGTCTTCTGGAGAGACTGAACATTAGGCTTCTGTCTCATGATCCTAAAGTTTGGCAATTGGCGGCTTCAAAACTTGAAATGCTGGTTTCTCAGGCTTCTTGGGATGATGAGTCAATGTATGAGGATCAATTGGCGATCACTTGGGTGGAGGATGACGAACTCAGGTCTATTCAGAAGCCCCTTCATCTGACGGCGTGGGGTCCGATTCAGGTAGGGAAAATAGCGGCACTAGACCCCTTACGTCGACAGATGGTGATTGAGATCCTGGTTTCTGGATTGGCCCCTCAGAGTCGAGTCCTTGGTGCGCCTGTGGCGTGCGTTGAGCTTAAGGTACCAGAGTCAGCCCAGCTAATTGAGAGAGCCAAGACAACCCAGACTGAGGCCGAGGTTCGGCGAGAATTAGTGAAGGGTCCAGGTAAAAGCTTCTACCCAGGGTGTGACGAGCAACTTCACTTTAATAAATTCATCGAGCAGTGTGACATCGCACTTGGGATGTTGGAGGGGTAGGTTCCTCGTGTTTATTTAGGCTGAGCCTAACAACACCCGCCACTAGACTCACTGCTACCAGGCTCGACAGTCGCGCTGTAGTCGGCGCCCTTTGTCTCTCTGGCAGACCGTATGCCATCTGTAGAGCAGTTGAACATCGGGAGATCGGCGTCGGCTGCCACATCCTCAGGTGAGATTAGCACGACATGTTCTGCGTATGCCTCGCTGGCGTACAGCCTGTAGGTGCGTGTACATATAGCGGTGCGCTCGCCTCGCTTTAGTGTGTGACCGTCGTCGTCTGTGACCTCTGAGAAGGGCCCTTTGTAGATGACAGCCTGCATGCCTTCCTTGCAGTCAACGCCCTCGCCTTTAACGGCGGTAACAGTCACAGATCGGAATTCGATACCCTCTACCACTGCGAACGGATCGCTCTCCCATTTGTCTATTTTGATACCTTGAAAGCCTATTTTTTGAAGCTCGGTTAGGAGCTCAAGCTCGTGGAAAGCGCCAGAGATACAGCCGCTCCATAGATTGGCATCGGCCATTAGGTGTTCAGGGACAATCTCGTCGCTAACGATATCCGATATTGCTATTCGCCCACCTGGCTTTAACACTCTGAAGATCTCGCTCACAAGCTGAGCCTTCTCGTGTGCTGCCACCAAGTTCAGCACGCAATTTGAGACAACTACATCTACAGAATTGTCTGGAATCATGGGCTCTTCGGCTCTGAGTCTGTCTTTTTCTGCGTCCAGCGCCTTTAGTCCGTCGTGTGTTGAGACAGGGTTTGACTTCAGCCAGCCAGACAGCTTATCCCAGTCTAAACCTAGATCTTGAATCTGTCCGTAGTGAAAGGTGACGTTTGAGTAGCCAACAGCATCGGCGATAACAGGGGCGTTGTCGCGTGCTAGTTTGAGCATGTCGTCGGTGGTATCTACACCTATTACTGCGCCATTTGCCCCAACTATCTGTGAGGCGATGAAGCAGATTTTTCCACCACCAGAACCTAGATCGAGCACAATATCGCCCTCGCGTACGTACCTAGATGGATCGCCGCACCCGTAGTCGCGCTCAATTACTTCGTTTGGAATGATCTTTAAAAATTGTGGATCGTAGTCAACCGGGCAGCACAATGCAGCCTCTTGAGCGTTTGCTGCCGCACCGTATCTCTCTCTTACAGCCTCTTCTACCTCACTCGAGTTGTCGGTTCTCATTTGATCTCCTTACAGTCTATTTTTTACACATTAGCCATTTGAAATGTTCTAACATAAATACAAGCAGCATCAATCTGCTAAACTGCCCAACATATTTGATTTTGCAGGAGCGACACATTGGATAGAAAAGACTTCCTAGACCGATACAAACGAGTAATTTCCCCTTCTACCATCGCCTATTATAATGATCCTATAGTCGTTGATAGGGCTAAGGGTGTCAGAGTCACGGATGTTGAGGGCAAATCGTACCTAGATTTTTTCGGTGGGATACTCACTGTTTCGCTAGAGCATTCCAACGATCATATAAACACCGCTATTCGTGTTCAGAGCGAGCGCCTCTCACATATTTCGACACTATACCCGACTGTCCCTATGCTAGAGCTGGCTGAGACCCTGGCTGATCGCGCCCCTGGTAATTTGAGCCAGTCGTTCTTTGTAGCATCTGGAACAGAGGCCGATGAGACGGCGGTAATGTTGGCTATGACCCACACGGGTTCTGGCGAGATTATCGCGCTCCGGAATGGATACGCTGGTCGCTCTATGTTGGCTCAGTCACTTACAGCTCAATCATCTTGGAGAGTGTTGAATACTCAAATAGCGGGGGTAAAACACGCTCACTCGCCCTACTGCTACAGGTGTGATTTTGGTCTAAAGCCAGAGACATGCGGGCTGGCTTGCGCGAAGGACATTGAGAACCTGATCCGCTACACCACCACAGGCAGGATCGCGGGATTTTTGGCAGAGCCAATACAGGGTGTAGGGGGCTTTATTGTCCCTCCTGATGGTTATTTCGACGTAGCCGTAGACATTGTTAAAAAATACGGTGGACTATTTATTTGTGATGAGGTTCAAACAGGTTTTGGTCGCACGGGCGGTGAGTTCTGGGGTATCGATCATGTTGGAATAGAGCCAGACATCATGACAATGGCAAAGGGTATGGCAAATGGAATGCCGGCAGCCAACTGTATGACCACCCCAGATATCGCTGCTGGTTTACCAGCTCATGGTCTTACAATCTCTACATTTGGAGGTAACCCAGTGTCGATGGCTGCCGCTAAAGCCACAGTTGAGGTGATAGATGCCGAGGATGTCGTGATGAGGTCCGAGCGCTTAGGAGGGGTATTGCGAAACGGGCTTGAGGAGCTACAGGCTCGGTATCCAAGCAGTATCGGTGACGTGCGTGGAAAGGGACTAATGCAAGCTATTGAGATCGTCATTGACGAACAGGCGGATAATCGCGATCCAGACAACGCCCTTGTGGGAAGAGTATTCGAGGCGGCAAAAGAGCGTGGATTGTTACTTGGAAAGGGCGGTATGTTTGGTAATGTCTTCAGGATCGCGCCGCCGATGTTGATAAGTCAGGCAGAGCTTGAAGATGGGTTGAAGATCTTGGGTGATAGCCTTGAAGTCTCTGGCGCGAAGTAGCCCCCCAACCTCCACATGAATAGAAAGTGGGTTATCCACTTTCACTGATATCACCACACACTCGTGATTCACGGAGTTCAAATGCTGAATAATCCCCACCCGCGTCTAATAAACGAGGACCTCTCTCCGACCCCAGAATCGGGACGAACATGGAGTGTGAAGCACATGGCGAGCCTCTGGATCGGCATGGTGGTCTGTGTTCCTACATATATGTTGGCGGGCGGTCTAATATCGATCGGTATGAGTGCTTGGCAGGCTATAGGTACAGTCTTTTTAGGTAACTTGATAGTGTTGGTGCCCATGATGCTCAATGGGCACGGCGGCACCAAATACGGTATCCCTTTTCCCGTCTTGGCAAGGGTGAGTTTTGGGGTCAAAGGGGCGAATATACCCTCATTACTCAGAGGTCTTGTAGCCTGTGGTTGGTTTGGTATTCAGACTTGGATTGGTGGTTCTGCTATCTTTCAACTTATCAATGTCGTTTCGGACGGTGCCCTTGTGGGTGAAGCGCTACCTGTTCTTGGTATAAGTGCTGGACAGATGAGCTGTTTCTTGCTCTTTTGGGGTGTTCAAGTCGCAATTATTTGGCGTGGGATAGATTCGATAAAGGTGCTCGAGGAGATCGCGGCCCCTCTGTTGATTCTTGCTGGTTTTTTGCTGTTGTGGTGGGCATACCAGAGCGCTGGCGGCTTTGGAGATGTGTTCTCAAGACCTTCTGAGTTTGAGACAACAGGGCAGTTTATGGCAGTCTTTATTCCGTCGCTGACCGCGATGGTCGGTTTCTGGGCCACTCTCTCTCTAAACATCCCTGACTTCACACGCTACGCGGCCTCTCAGCGCGATCAGATAATGGGGCAAGCGATTGGTTTACCTCTATTTATGACCCTCTTTGCGTTTATCGGTGTGGCTGTCACTGCAGCTACACCCCAGATATTTGGCGTCGAAGAGCCAATCTCTGACCCTGTCGCTATGCTAGGGTACATGGGTAACGGTGTAACCGTTATCGTGGCGCTGATTGTTCTTACAGTTGCGACCCTCTCGACAAACATCGCAGCTAACGTAGTCGCTCCAGCTAATGCTCTAATAAACTCAGCTCCAGACAAGATAAACTTTCGCTTCGGCGCGATGGTTACCGCTGTCTTGGGGGTAGTGATAATGCCGTGGAAGCTAATGGAGTCAGCAGGTGCATACATATTCGTATGGCTCGGTGGTTACTCAACTCTGCTTGGACCAATAGCAGGTATCCTTATCGTAGATTATTTCCTGATCCGAAAGACCAAGCTCAATGTGAATGACCTCTATCAATTTGAGGGCGAATACACCTATAACAAGGGCTACAACTACGTCGCCATCGTTGCACTTCTGGTAGGATGCCTGCCTTGTTTGCCGGGGTTCTTGGTCGCGGCTGGGGTGCTAGAGTCTACATTACCAATCTTGTCGAGCCTGTATCAATACGGGTGGTTCTTCGGGTTCTTTGTGGGTGGTGGGCTTTATTTTGCCCTTATGCCTAAGGGAGAAGTCGATTAGTGTGTTACTTATAGTCTTATGATAAACTTGTTATTACCTAGTCTGTTCTTGTCCACTAGTACATTTGCACATGGTGGCGTCGATTTCTTTGATGAAATTGGAGAAGAAATCTCCACGGGAATTGGTGGGGGCTGGGCTAGGGTTTTTCCTCACTCATCAGGTGAAGGTTGGAATTTTTTGTGGGCCGCGGGCGGTGGTTACTCCTTGCTCCCGATGACCGATGATCTCGTTGTCGAAGACTTTGGTCGCGTTGAATTGACTGGGGCTGATTACCTGGTTGATCATGCGATAACACCCTGTCCTTCAGGGGGGTTTCTCCATGTTGCCTCCGCTAATTTGGAGGAGTTCAACGACTCCGCTTACTCTTTTCGCTATGACGATGATTTTGGTCTATTATCAAGTCAACCCATCGAAGAGAGGGTTAGCACTAGAAAGCATAACGACCTACCAGTAGTCTGTTCGCCAGGGTTTAATGGCACTGCTTTTGGGATGCCTCAGGCTGGGGATACACACATAATTGAGCTTGATCAAAACGGAGCTCAGATTTCTGAGCACCCAGTGACGGGAATCAACACAGAGGGTGGCACCTTGCTCGTTGAGCCAGAGACTGGAGATCTCCTTGTGTTTGGGATGGGTCATAGCGGGTCCGATCTAAAGATTTCTAGATTGAACGGTGACTTGAACGTCACCGACACTATGTTGATCACTCTTTTGGATTCAAATTTGAGGGCCTATTGGCCGGCGTCAGTTCTAAGGGTTGGAGATCACTACATTGTCTCCTTTATGGCGCGAGATGACTCGGCGGGTTTTGGTTCGGATTTCGGAAACGTCTGGTTAGCAGTACTAAATTTCGAGTTGGAATTGGAGCATGTTGAGCGTCTGTCCAACTACGAGCCACCTAATGGAGCCATGAGGCCAGGCTTGGCCAGAAAAGGCAGCCAGTTGTTGGTTACTGTAGACCGAGAAGTTGAGCCTCGGATTTTTCCGATAGAGCTCAATTCAGTCGCCTTTGGTTTTGATTTGGACGGAGACACAGGTGGGCTGTGGGATACAGGTACAGGCAGTACAGGCGGTACAGACGATACAGGCGGTGACTCTGATAGCGACGGTTGTGGTTGCTCTACGGGATCTTTCGATCTGAACTATCTTTGGATGAGTCTATTGCCATTAGTTGTGATTAGACGTCGGGCTTAAATGACCCGCTACCTGTTCGTTGCTTGGACTCTCGATACCCTTGTCTGAAAGACAAGTTCTAATTTAGTCTTTGTTTAGTGACACCTCTAGTGTCAGCAGAATCATCGGTATAAGGCGTACAAGCTAGAGCAAGTAACGCCAGTATCACAGCGACTTCACTAGAGACAAGTTGCCGTCGTATAGTCTGCGCAGGTCGTCGATCCCATAGCGGAGCATAACCATGCGATCAAAGCCCATTCCGAACGCAAAACCGTTCCATTCCTCTGGGTCGTGACCACAGGCTTTCAACACGTTGGGGTGAACCATTCCACATGGAATAACCTCGATCCAGCCGCTCATTTTACAGATGCTACAGCCCGCGCCGTCACAGAAAATACAGACTATATCTAGATCCAATCCGGGCTCAACAAATGGGTAAAATGCTGGGCGAAAGCGTGTTTCAACCTTGCGTCCCATTAGCCGCTCAACCAAGCCTTCCAAGGTTGATTTTAGGTGACCCAGTGTGACGTGCTTGTCGATAAACAGCCCCTCAACCTGATTGAAACAGGCTAGGTGTGTCGCGTCTATTGTCTCGTTTCTAAAGCACTTACCTGGGGCTATTAGTCGCAGTGGCGGCTCGCGGCTCTCTAATGTTCTAATCTGAACGCTTGAAGTGTGGGTTCTAGGGACCTTTCCGTCCTTGAGATAGAACGTGTCCCAGACGTCGCGAGCGGGGTGATCCGCTGGAATATTTAGGGCGTCAAAGTTGTGCCACTCGTCCTCTATTTCAGGTCCTGAAGCTACTTCAAACCCCAGCCCGTGAAAGTGATCTATCACTTCAGCGAGTAGTTTTGTTATTGGATGCAGTGAGCCTGCTTCCGGGGTTTGTTTTGGCAGGGTAGGGTCGAGCCATCCAGCCTTAATGGCTGCCTCGGTTGCCTTGGTCTCTAGGCTCTGTTTGTGTGTCTCAATGGACTCCAAGATGGCGCCCTTTAGAGCGTTAACTTGTTGTCCCCAGCCCGAGCGCTCCTCTGGTGGTAGAGAGCCAGTCTTTTTCAGAAGGGCCTTTACCTCACCTTTTTTTCCGAGATAGCGCACTCTTAGGTCATCGAGAGCCCTGAGATCTGGAGCCTTCGAAGCCTCTGCTTCAAAACGATCCTTTATTTCATCTATAGCGAGCACTGTTATTCCAGTTCCCCGTCAATTATTTGCTTGAAGGTCTCGTACGGCATTGCGCCTGCGAGGAATACTCCATTTACGAAGAATGCAGGGGTACCAGTTACACCAAGAGCAGCACCATCAGCCATGTCAGCCTGAACCTCGTCAGCCTGTGCTGGGTCAGCGCGGCAGGTAGCCCACGCGTCCATGTCTAGTTCAAGCTGGGTTGCGTAGCCTACAATGGTCGCTTCTGAGAGGTCGTGCTGTGCCGCCATCATCATCCTGTGTATCTCCCAATATTTACCCTGTGGCTCGGCACAGTTGGCAGCTATAGCTGCTGGGATAGCGCGGTCGTGAAATCCTAAAGGGAAGTCGCGGTATACGAATTGAATCTGCCCTTCGTATTCAGCCATGAGTCGATCGATAGACTCTTGTGCACGACCACAATACGGACACTGGAACTCTCCAAATTCTATGATTGTGATTGGTGCATCGCTAGGTCCGATCGATGGATCGTCGTCCACGGATACGTTCATTCTCGGTAGGTTAGGGAACGGTATAGTGGTCTCAATGTGGTTGGCTGCACCCAAAGCCGAGACGTATTCTTGAGCGGCATAGGCTCGCTTCTGCTCCATTACTAGGTTGGCGACGACGTCGTGAACCTCTGATAGTGGAGCTCCCCCTAAACGTTGGGCTACTCGTGGGTAGAAACCCTCGATCTCTGCTTCGGTTGGAGGCTGTATTGCTGTCTCGACATCCTCGATTAGCAGTCCTTCTATACTCAGCCCCCTCTCGTCGGCGGCAGCCTGAAGAACCATCTCAAGTGCAAGCTGTCCAGCCGCTTGGGTCTCGACTTGGTACCTATTCATTAGGTATTCAGATTCCATTTGGGCCAATTCGGTGGCGATTGATTCTACAAGTTGTCCCTGAGATACGGAACCCGCATCCCATGTGGCTACTACAGTCTCGTCCGTAGTGGACTCGATGACGCTAGGGGTGTTTACGGTAGTTGCCGAGTTGTCGAGAGCTTGGCTCTGGGCACATGCTAGGACAAAAGTTAAGAAAAACATGATCAGGTAGACCTCAAATGAAATATTCGAGGCGGCTTAACATGTTTAGTGAGGGTTGTTCAACCTCGTGTGATCTGTGTAGACCAGAGTGGGCGGCTGGCCGGCTTCAAAATTAATTTTCGCCGGCCAGCTGCCCACTGCAAACAGTGTGGTGAACTTCTAGAGTCCGTGGACACAGACTCTTGAAGGTCCTAGAGTTTGGTGAGTTGAAGAAGAAAGAGAAGGAGATATTCAACTCACTCTTCACCCCATGCGGCGAGCTGTACTCAGCCAACCACTAAATGTCTGCAGGTTGGGTTGCGAAATTCTAAAAGCAACAGAACACACGGCGCTAAAGCATAGCTTTGACGGACGTCGTATATTCATTTGTTGTTTCCTTTGTTTCGCTTCCATACATGAGATCGGCAATGTTCCTGAAACACATTAGGGCTAAAGAGGATATTAATTGAAATACCGAGGAGAAAGGTGTCTGAATTTGAAACACCGTTGACTATCGGACCATACAAGGTGGTTCGGCCAATTGCCCGTGGGGGCATGGCCGCTGTTTTTGAAGGGATAGATGAGTCTGGACGCACCGCAGCGGTGAAACTGTTGACTCACCGAGGGCTGGCGAGACCCCGGTTCTCAAGAGAGTACCGTGCTCTGACGCTTCTCGATCACCCCAATATTGTAAGAGTCTTTGAATTTGGAGTACACGAAGGTGACCCTTACCTTTCAATGGAGCTCTTAGAGGGCGACCCCATTCAGATCTACGCCAAATCTTT